>VXMN01000097.1 GCA_009841055.1 Acidobacteriota bacterium | reverse complement strand
GGATTTACAGGATTTTTTTGGAGACGGCGGCCTTGCAATCCTGGACATCCGCGAATCCGCAGACCTTCACCGCCGGAGTCCGCCTCTCGTGCAGCAGCCTCCCATACTGATTATCCTGTGCATCCTCTACATCCTGTCCATCGATGTTCATTGATCTGGAAACCCGGTTCGGCCGGACTTGGTCCTACTCCCGACAGGCCATGAAGATTCGTTGTTTCACTCTCGAATGATCCACCCCGTCATCGGGGGCGGGGGCGTAACTCACCTGGAACGGGGCTTCTTTTCGGGAGGGAACTGCATCCAACTACCGGCCCATCGGGCGGCTGGGGACGACCTGTCGCTCGAGAGCGCAAGAACCCGGCCGGCTGCTATACTGGTATACAGGTGATTCCCCTATGAAACTCTCTTCGATTCATGAGCAACTCCTCAACTATCTGCGCCTGTCCGAGAGCAGAAACCCCGACCGAACTGGCAGGTTCTCCCGCCCCGGAGCGACACCCGCATGCCGCCGGTTTTTGCTGCTTCCGGCATGGCTGAGCGGCTGTTTGCTGGCTTTCCAGGCCGTGGCAACTGCCCATGGCGTCTGCGACCGCACGCCGCAGGTGCGGGACAAGCTGGTAGAGGCGACCAGAGTTTCCTCCTGCGAGAACGTCACCCCCGAACATTTGGCCGGGGTGACGCAGCTGGATCTGACCGAGTCGGACATCGGTGCCCTGCAGCCCCACGACTTCACGGATCTTGGCCGGCTCCAGAGCCTCTATCTCCGCGGAAACTCCCTCACGACCCTGCCGCCTTCCCTCTTCCACGGCCTGGTCCGCCTTGAACAACTGGGTCTGAACTCCAACCGGTTGACCGAACTGCCTCCGGGACTCTTTGCCGGCCTGGGCTCTCTGGAATGGCTCTGGCTGAACGGCAACCGGCTCCGAACACTGCCCGATGGCATCTTCAGCGATCTGGCCGAACTGACTCACTTGACCCTCGCGGAAAACTCGCTGACCGATCTGCCGGCGAGCGTCTTCACCGGATTGACCAGTCTGGAAAGTCTGTCGTTGCTTCAAAACTCGCTAAGCACACTGCCCGACGAGGTCTTCCGCGGACTGAGCAGCCTGAATCAGCTCTGGTTGCAGGACAACTCTCTCACGGTGCTTTCCGAAGACATCTTCAGCGATCTGATCAACCTGCGAACGCTGAAGCTGGATCACAACCGGCTGGATGTTCTGGCCGGCGGGACCTTCCACGGACTGAACCGCCTGCAACGCCTCACTCTTGACTCGAACTCGTTGAGGGAACTCCCCGAGCAAGCCTTTTCGGGGCTGAGCGGTCTTGTGGAACTGCAGCTCCGCCAGAACCGACTGCGGACCCTGCCCGAAAGGATTTTCAGCGGGCTGCGTCTTCTGCAGACCCTGACTTTGGACGAGAACTCGTTGAGAGTGCTTCCGGAGGGAGTCTTTGACGGCTTGAACCAGTTGGTTCAATTACCGCTCCAGGGGAACGATCTGCGGATCCTGCCCGAGGGAATATTCAACGGGTTGAGCGGCCTGAAACGCCTGACACTGAATCGAAACTCGCTGAGGACCCTGCCCGCCGAGGTTTTCCGCGGAATACCGCTCCTGCGGGATCTGGCGCTTGAGGACAACCAGCTTGCCGCCCTGCCCAAGGGAATATTCGACGAGAACCTGGCCGCCCTGGGTGCCGTCAGGGACGGCCCCGGGCTCCGTGTGGACGCCGCCCTGAAGGCCGAGGCTGCCTTCGTCTTCCCCGCGGGCACCGCAGCCCCGGGATCCGCGGCCACGGCCACGGTGACCTTGCACCGCCCGCTTCCGGTGGCCGTACGGCTGCCCTACAGCCTGGGCGGCACCGCGACCGCCGCCGACTATGCCGACCTCTCCCCCGCCCCCGAAGAGGGATTGCTGTTTCCGGCCGGAGAGACCCGGCGGCAAATCAGCCTGACCATTCTATCGGGCGCAGACAGGCTGGGAAAGACCCTGGTGTTGACCCTGGGCGATCTCTCCCGCATCCGCCTGCGCCAGTCCGATGGCATGGAACCGGATGCTCCCTTCCTGGCGGCGGATACCCTGCTGTCCCTCTCTCCCGATAGAGTCGCCCACACCCTGACCCTTGCCAACCCCGATCCCGGATCCATCACCGGGGGTGTCTGCGACCGCACTCCCCAGGTCAGGGACAAACTGGTGGAGGTCACCGGAGAGTCAGCCTGCGGGCAGGTCACGTCGGCCCAACTTGCGGCCGTGACTCTGTTGGACCTGCGGCGGACCGGAATCCATGCTCTCGAAGCCCAGGACTTCGACGGACTGAGCTCCCTCACGAGCTTGAGTCTGGGCGAAAACCGGCTGGAGACGCTTCCTGAGGAAATCTTCGGCGGATTGGACAGCCTGGAACGCCTGGAAATACCGGGGAACGCCCTGAGCACTCTCCCCCCGGATGTCTTCAGCGGATTGAGCAGCCTGACCCGGCTGGACCTGCGCGGCAATGCTCTCACCGAGCTTCCCGACGGATTCTTCAGCGGGCTGACCAACCTGGAGACCCTGTGGCTGAACGGGAATTCGCTGACTGAACTGCCGGAAGCGGCCTTCCGGGACCTGAGCATTCTGGTCGACCTGAACCTGGGCTCAAACTCGCTGACAGCGTTAGCCCAGGGGATCTTCGACGGACTGAACGCACTGCGGGCGCTCAAGCTGCACGAGAACTCCCTGACGGAGTTGCCCGGAGGTCTTTTTCTCGAGTTGAGCGAGCCCGAAGAGTTCGTCCCCATTGGCGGCCCCACCCGAGCGGCCAGGCTGGAAACGATCTGGCTGCAGGGCAACCGCCTGAACGAACTGCCGGAGGACGCCTTCCAGGGACTCGGCAACCTGAGGGCATTGCTGCTGGATGGCAACTCGCTCACGACCCTTCCCCAAGGGGTATTTCAAGGGTTGAGCCGTCTTCAACTGCTGCGTCTGGGCGACAACTCCTTCACCTCCCTGCCGGCGGAAGTCTTCCGGGAACTGGAAAGCCTGGAACGGTTGTCGATGGAGCGAAACCGTCTGACCACCCTGCCCGCGTCAGTTTTCAACGGACTGAGCCGCCTTGCAGGACTGAACCTGAGCCTGAACTCGTTAGCCTCCTTGCCTCCGGATATCTTCCAGGGGCTGAGGCAACTGGAGGAGCTGCACCTGGACGGCAACCGACTGGTGGAATTGCCGCCCGGAATTCTCGACGATACGCTCCCCGAGTTGGGCATCGGCCCGCAGAACCAGGGGCTCCATGTTGACGCCGACCTGAAGGCTCGGCTGGGTTTCGCCGTGGCGGCTCAGAGCGCGGCTCCCGGGACCCGTGCAACGGTAACGGTGACCCTGCATCGTGCGCTGCCGGTTTCCCTTCGCGTGCCCTTCTCCGTCGGCGGCACCGCCTCCTCCAACGATTATGCCGGTCTGTCCCCTTCCTCCCGGGAGGGGGTGGTGTTTCCGGCCGGGGAAACCCGAACGGAAATTACTCTAGTCCTTCCAGAGAACGCCGGCGTCGGCCGGAACATCGTGCTTACCCTGGGTGGAGCCTCGGAAATCGACCTGCTCGCGTCCGACCCAGCGGGCCCCGAGGCTCCCTTCCTGAAGGCCGAGACCCTGCTGTCGGGGTCTCCCGACCCGGACACCCACAGCATCACTCTGGCTCTACCTGCCCTCGTCACCTTGAACCGCTCCTTTGTCCCGGTCATTTTGAGCAGGGCCGGCAGGAACGGTTCCTTCTTCACCTCCGAAATGACGCTGACCAACCGGGGAGCTGCGGAGGCTGTACTCACCTATACCTACACCGCCCACCAGGGAGGAGGCAGCGGGACCGCAACCGACCTGTTGCCCGTGGGGCGGCAGAAGATCGTTCCGGACGCCATCGAGTATCTGCGCCGTCTGGGCGTCCCCATACCTGCCGGCGGGAATCCTCTCGGGACACTGGCTGTCGAGTATGCCGGCGATTCGACCGTGGGAGTGTCGGTGCGAACCACCACCCCCGTTCCCAGGGGGCGTGCCGGCGTGGCGTATCCGGCAGTTTCAATGGAGGACGGGTTTCAGGATCCGGTGTATCTGACCGGATTGCGGCAGGATGAGCGGGATCGCTCCAACCTGGCATTGCAAAACATGGGACTTGGGACAGAGGAGCCCGTCAGGCTTAGGATAACGGTCTTTTCGGGGGACGCGGGCGACTCCAGCCCCACCGTGATGGAGGAGGTAACTCTGGAGCCGGGCGGTTTCCGCCAGTTCGACGGAGTGCTGGGAAGCCTGACCAGCGGATATGTCCGGGTGGAGAAGACAGCCGGAGAGGCCCCCTTCTACGCCTATGCGGTCATCAATGACCAAGCCAATTCGGACGGGTCCTTCGTCCATCCGGTGACGGCCGGCACGCTGGAGGGCATCACGGGCCAAACCCTGCCGGTCATCGTGGAGAGAGGGTCCTTTACCAGCGAGCTGACGGTAACCAATTTCTCGGAGCGGCCCAAGACCGTGAGCTTTGCCTTTGTCTCCGAAGGGGTGAACGCACCCGACCTGACAGCCGAATTCAGCATGCCCCTCGAAGCCGGGGAGCAGGTGACCACCCCCAACCTGGTCCACGAACTGAGAAGGCAAGAAATCTCCGGCATCGGTCCGGCAGGCGGTCTGGCAGGAGCCCTGTTCGCCTGGGTAGAGGGCGGGGACATGAGCGGCATCGTTATCGGAGCCCGGACGGTCTCGCCGGACCTGGTCGCCGGCGGACGGTACGGAGTCTTCTACAACGCCGTGCCCTACGGTTCGGCCTTCAGCCGGGTTGCCTGGGTGGAGGGCCTGCAACAGAACCAGGAGAGCCGCAGCAACCTGGCCCTGGTCAACACCGGAGAAGTCGACGAAAGCGAGAGTGTCTTCAGCATCGACATCTACGACGGGGATACGGGCCTGCTGGTCCGAACCATTACGGGCAGGACCGTTCCGGCCCGGGGATGGCGCCAGATCGACAGCATTCTGCGGGACTATGCAGCGGGAACCACCCAAGGATTTGTCCGCATCCGCAAGATCTCCGGCAACAATCCCTTCCTGGCCTACGGGGTCGTCAACGATGGCGGCAGCCCGGGAGAGGGCAGCGGCGACGGGGCCTATCTGGCGGCCCGAGAGTAGTCCTTCCACACCCCCGTGTCATCCCCTCGGACTCCGGCGCACACTCCTTCGCGGGTGCAGCCCGGATTCTTGAGGAGGCACCCGGAAGTCCGCCCGCTCACTCCTCATTCATCATTCCTCATTCATCATTCATCATTCCTCATTCCTCATTCCCCTCATTTGCCGCAACTCCGGTCCCCTGCTAAACTGAATGCCGTGGAGGACGCGGGGGAAACGGGTGGTCCGGTGAACAGGTTTGCACTGACTTGCTTTTACGCCTTTCTCCTGCTGGCCGTCAACGGGGCCTACCTGTGGCCTCATGCCGAACCCAACCTTTTCTACATTTCCAACCTGGCTTTGCACCTGGGACTGGGGCTGGTCCTGACCGCAATTGCTCTGGGGTACCTGCTGACCCGCTTCAGAAGGATGATCCCGGTGGCCCGCTGGGCACTGGTCTGCTTTCTGGCCAGCTCGATTCCGGCCCTGGCGCTGCTGGTGGTGGGCAACACCCAACCCCATCGCTGGATCCTCCACTCACACATCGGACTGGCCCTGCTGGCCTTTGTCCTGGCGGGTTTTGCCGTCCAAACCTGGTGGAGAGAGAGCTATCGCGTAGGCCTTGTGGGAATGGCGCGCAGGCGCTATGGCGTGGCCGCGGCGCTGCTGGTGCTGATTCCGGCATTTTTGGCCGGCTATGAGCGCACCTTCCCGGACGAGGCCGACCGCATCCGCAACCCGACCCGCACGCCGCTCTCCATGGAAGAGGAAGGAGACGGACCGGAAAGTCCATTCTTCCCCTCCTCGTCCACCACCACCAGCGGCGACCTGATTCCCTCCGATTTCTTCATGACCTCCCACACCTGCCAGCGGTGCCATCCCGATATCTATGAGCAGTGGTACTCCTCCATGCACCACTTCTCCTCCTTCAACAATCAGTGGTACCGCAAGTCCATCGAGTACATGCAGGATGTGGTCGGCACCCAGCCCTCCAAGTGGTGCGCCGGCTGCCACGACCACGCCGTTTTCTTCAACGGGAGATTCGACACGCCCATCCGGGAACAGATCGACACCCCGGAAGCCCAGGCCGGTCTGGCCTGCACCTCCTGCCATTCCATCGTCGGGATCGGCAGCAGCATGGGAAACGGAGACCTGGTCATCGAATACCCCCCGCTGCATGACATGGCGACCAGCGACAACCCGTTGCTGCAGTGGTTCCACGATTTTCTGACCATGGCGGATCCCGGCCCTCACAAGAAGGTCTTCATGAAACCCTTCCATCGGAAGGACACCGCCGAATTCTGCTCGAGCTGCCACAAGGTGCACCTGGATTCTCCGGTGAACCACTACCGCTGGCTGCGAGGGTTCAACGACTACGACAACTGGCAGGCCAGCGGAGTCTCCGGACAGGGAGCCAGGTCCTTCTACTACCCGCCCCAGCCCCGCAAGTGCGTGGACTGCCACATGCCACTGGTGGATTCCGACGACCTGGGGAATATCGACGGGAAGGTCCACTCTCACCGGTTCCCGGGCGCCAATACGGCCGTGCCCCTGGCCAACCGGGACCAGAAGCAGCTTCAGACCACCATCGACTTCCTGCAGGACAAGCAGGTCGGCATAGACATTTTCGCCATGGCCCTGGGCGATCCGGTGGAAGCGGCCGAGTCTTACGGCCGAACCGGGGCCAGCCTGCAACTTTCCAGCACCTTTGCGGTGGGAGAGGAATCGGAATCCTTCGGCGCCCGGGGCATGGTCACCACCCCTCCACTCAAGGTGGTCGCTCCCCTGGACAGGATTGGAGCCGCGGTGCGGCGCGGGGATTCGGTGCGGGTGGACGTGGTGGTGAGGACCCTGAACGTCGGCCATTTCTTCCCCGGCGGAACCGTGGACGCCTTCGATGTGTGGGTGGAGCTTCAGGCTGTTGACGACCGCGGTCAGGTGATTTTCTGGAGCGGCCGGGTGGAGGACAACGGAGAGGGCCCCGTGGAAAAGAGCGCCCACATGTACCGGGCCTACCTGCTGGATGAGCACGGCAACCTCATCAACAAGCGGAATGCCTGGGCGGCCCGTTCCACCCTGTATGTCCGTCTGATTCCTCCCGGAGCCGCCGACACGGTGCGATTCCGCCTTAAGGTGCCGGAGAGCAGCGGCGACAGGATCACTCTCACCGCCAGGGTGAACTATCGCAAGTTCAGTTGGTGGAACACCCAGTGGGCCTACGCCGGCATCCGGGACCCGACCCACCTGGACTTCGGATTGGACAAGGGTTACGACGACGGGCGCTGGATCTTCCAGGGGGACTTGTCCCAGGTCTCGGGCAAGCTCAAGGAAATTCCCAGGCTGCCCATCGTGGTCATGGCCGAGGACCGTACCGAGCTGAAGGTCCTGGACCGGCGCGCCGACCCGCCCGAGCTGGAGACCACCATGGACCGGGCCGACCTGATCCGCTGGAATGACTACGGGATCGGCCTCCTGCTGCAGGGAGACCTCAAGGCCGCCGAGCAGGCCTTCCTGACCGTGACCGAGCTGGACCCCGATTTTGCCGACGGCTGGGTGAACGTGGCTCGGGCCCGGGTGCGGGAGGGCAACACCGAAGGCGCTCAGGAGGTCTTGCGAAAAGCGCTGGAGGTGGACCCGGACCTGGCCAAGAGCCATTATTTCTACGGCCTGACCCTGAAGACCCAGGGAAAGTACGACGAAGCCCTGGTCCATTTTCGACGGGCCCTGGCTCAATATCCCCGCGATCGAGTGGTCAGGAACCAGGCCGGCCGCATCCTGTTCCTGAAGCGGCAGTACGCCGAGGCGGTCAAGGAATTTCTCCAGGTCCTGGAAGTGGACCCGGAAGACCTGCAGGCCCACTACAATCTGATGCTCTGCTATCGAGGCCTGGGCCAGCAGGAGCTGGCCGAGCGGGAGCAGCAGCTCTACTTGAGATTCAAGGCCGACGAATCCTCCCAGTTCATTACCGGGCCGGTGCGCCGACTTCACCCCGAGGCCAACAACGAACGCCAGCCCATCCACGAGCACGGGTCCGCCCCGCTGGAGCCGGGGCTGACGGCCGGCAACAGCTACTCCTCCAGCCAGGTTGCGGCCCCCGCGGCCAACTCCGATTCATGATCCCTTCCATGCCATGCTGTAGCGCCGACGGCGGCGGGCCAGGACGCCCCGCCCTGCTTATCCTGTCCCTGCTGGTGCTGACCCTGCTCTGCGGAGATGGAGGGCTGCAGGCCGGCGGCGACTCCAAACCCTTCCCGGTGCAGTTCCAGAACGTCACCCGGCAGGCCGGCCTGAGCTTTGAACACAACAACGGCGCCTTCGGGAAGAAGTACCTTCCCGAAACCATGGGCTCGGGAGCCGCCTTTCTGGACTACAACAACGATGACTGGCAGGACATTCTGCTGATCAACGGCAAGAACTGGCCGGGGAGCAATGGCCGCCGTTCCACCATGGCCCTCTACCGCAACGACCGGGACGGGACCTTTACCGACGTGACCCGCCAGGTTGGACTGGATATCGAGATCTACGGAATGGGATGCGCCGCCGGCGATTACGACAACGACGGCCGGGTGGACCTGTACGTGAGCGCCCTGGGGCCGGATCGACTCTTTCGCAATCAGGGGGACGGCACCTTCCGGGATGTCACCCGCGAGGCCGGCCTGGGAAATCCCGAATTCGCCACCAGCGTCGCCTGGTTGGACTATGACCGCGACGGCAACCTGGACCTGCTTGTCACCAACTACGTGAAGTGGTCCATCGAGACCGACATCCGCTGCAGCCTGGACGGCGTCAACAAGTCCTACTGCACCCCCGAGTCCTATCCCGGTGTCTCCTCCCGGCTCTACCGGAACCAGGGCGACGGCACCTTTGCCGACGTCACCCGCAGGGCCGGACTGCTGGACTCCACCAGCAAGGCCCTGGGGGTTGCCGTCTTCGATGCCCAGGACGACGGCTGGCCGGACCTGCTGCTGGCCAACGACACCCAACCCAACAAGCTCTACATCAACCGGAAAGACGGCACCTTCAGGGATGAGGGGATCTCGGCCGGCGTGGCTTTCAACGAGGACGGAACCGTTCGGGGAGCCATGGGGGTGGACGCGGCCGACTACGACGGGTCGGGACTGGCCAGCCTGGTGATCGGCAATTTTTCCAACGAGATGCTGAACCTCTACCACAACGAAGGCCGGGGGCTGTTCGTGGACGACGCCCCCACCTCCGAGGTGGGGCAGTCCAGCCTGCTGACGCTGGCCTTTGCCTGTTTCTTCTTCGACTTCGACCTGGACGGCAAGCTGGACATTTTCGTCGCCAACGGACACGTGGAGAACGACATCAACAAGGTGCAGCGACGGGTGACCTACGAACAGCCGCCCCACCTCTTCCACAACCAGGGAAAGGGATTCGTCGAGGTCGCTCATCGGGTGGGATCCGACTTCGTCCGGGCCCGAGTGGGGCGCGGCGGCGCCTACGGGGATTATGACAACGACGGCGACCTGGACCTGCTGATGAGCACCAACGGCGGCCCGGCCGTGCTCTGGGAGAATCAGAGCAACCATGGCAACCGATTCATTCGGGTCAAGACGGTGGGAACCTCCAGCAACCGGGACGGCATCGGCGCCAAGGTGACTGTCCAGCTTGCCGACGGCCGATTGTGGCGGCGGGTCAAGAGCGGCAGCAGCTATTGCTCCCAGAGCGAACTGCCGGTGACCTTCGGCCTGGGCCGCTCGGACAGGATTCTCTCACTCGAGGTTCTCTGGCCCAGCGGCTCGGTCGACAAGCTGTCCAACCTGGCCCCCAATCAGCGAATCGTGATCCGGGAAGGCAAGGGACTGGTCAAGAACTAAGGAGCCTCCGGCATGACTCTACTCCAACGCTGCCCTCCGCACCGGCGCCTGGACCTGTTCCTGGTGGTCGTTCTGGCCTTGGGGCCGGCCGCCTGCCAACCTCTGGGGCGGACCGGATTCCTCCGGCCCGCGGCCGCGGAATCGACTGCCGAAAGTCCATCGGCTGACGCTCGCCTGATCTACCACAACAACATCGGCATCGCCCTGCTGGAGCAGTTCAACCACGAAAAGGCCCTGGAGGAATTCGCCCGATGCCTGGCCATCCGCCAGGACTTTCTGCCGGCCATCGTCAACAGCGGGCTGGCTCACTTCTACCTTCAGCAACTGGACCAGTCGGAAAAACTCCTGAAGCAGGCCTTGAGTCTGAACGACCGGCAACCCACCGCCCTGTTCGCCATGGGTCTTATCCACAAGAACCAGGACCGGTTGGAGCTCGCCCTGGAGTCCTTCCGCAAGATTCTGCTCCAGGACCCTCAAGATCCGCCCACTCTCTACCAAGTCGGCCAGATACTCCTGAAGCGCGAGGAGTACGACCAGGCGGAAAAAGTGCTGAGGCAGGTGGTTCAGCTCTCTCCCTACGACACCGCCGCCCATTACAGCCTGGCCATGAGCCTGCTGCGTGGCGGCAATCGGGAGGAGGGACAGAAGGTGATGCAGAAGTTCCTGGGGCTGCGCGAAAGCGGCGGCATGAGCTCCACCGGCACTCAATACGGAGAGCAGGGCAAATACATGCTGGCCGCCGGCGAATACCCCGAAATCAAGGACCTGCTACCTCCCTCGCCCTCTGCCGACGCCGATAGGCCCGTCCGATTCTCCGAGGTCGGACGGGAAGCCGGCCTGACACTTCCGCCGGCTGCCGGCGGCCAAACCGAAGGCTCCGACTCGACCGCAGCGGCGGAAGGCAGTGCGGACGGTCCGTCCCGCCTGAGGGCGGCCCGGATGGGTTCGGGAGCAGCCTTCGGGGACTACGACAGCGACGGAGACCTGGACCTCTACCTGGCCCGCTGCGGCCCGGAGGCGGCCCAGTCGGGCGGGCTGCTCTATCGCAACGACGGCCTGGGGCGTTTCGAGGAGGTGAGCCGCCTGGCCGGCATCGACCACCGGGACTGTGGCATGGGGGCCTACTGGGGAGACCTGGACAACGACGGCCACCCCGACCTGTTCCTGACCAATTACGGAGCCAACCGGCTCTATCGCAATCTCGGGGACGGGACGTTCAAGGACGTGACAGCGGTGGCCGGCGTGGCCGGGGGCGACCACTGGCACCTGGCGGCCGCCCTGGCCGACTACGATCATGACGGAGACCTGGATATCTATCTGGGTCGATTCCAGGAGTCGAGTCCGCCCGCCGGCGGGGAACCCCGGGACGCTGCGGAAGATGGCGCCTCGGGAGGAACTCACCTCTTCCGCAATGACGGCGAGGGAGTGTTTACCGACGTGGCCGAGTCGGCCCGGGTGCTCGCCCCCGGGGACCGCCTGACTTCGGTGGTCTTCACCGACTTCGACAACCGGCGGGACGTGGACTTCTGGACCGTAGCCGTGGGCGGACCCAACCGGCTCTACAGCAACCAGAGGGTGGGCACCTTCCTGGACCTGGGCCAACGCCTGGACCGCCTGGCCTCGCTGCCGGCCCATAGCGTCGCCACGGCCGACCTGGACAAGGACGGGCGCATGGACTTCCTGTTGGGTCCCCTGAGCGGTCCGCTCACCAGGATCCGCAACCTGGGCAAGCAGGAGTTTCAAGCTGACGAGCTGGCTTTCCCCGGCATCTCCACCGGGAACCGGAGCTGGACCAGCCACGCCTTCGACTATGACAACGACGGAGACCTGGACGTACTGGAGGTCCGGGCCCCGGCTCCCGGCGACTCTCCCAAGGGATCCGGCCTGGAGCTGTACCGAAACGGGGGCGACGGCAGTTTCGAGGCCGTTACAGCAGAGGCAGGTCTGGACCGTTTCCGGGACCGGGCCTTTCGCAGTGCAACCCTGGGCGACTACGACAACGACGGAGACACCGATGTCCTGTTGACGGTCAGCGGCGGCCGCCCCCTGCTGCTGCGCAACCAGGGGGGGAACCGGAATCGGTGGGTGAAGATTCGCCTGAAGGGCACCAACAGCAACAAGTCGGGCATAGGAACCAAAGTGGAGGTCAAGTCGGGAACCCTCTGGCAGAAAGTGGAGGTCAACGGCGGAAGCGGCTATCTTTCCCAGAGTCCCCCGGAAGTTCTCGTCGGCCTGGGACAGCGCAGCTCGGTGGACGCCTTGCGGCTGCTCTGGCCGGGAGGCGTGCTGCAGTCGGAAACCGATCTTCCGGTCAACCGGGTCCGCCTGGTGAACGAGCTGGACCGCAAGGGCACCTCCTGCCCGCTGCTCTACACCTGGAACGGCCGCCGCTACCAGTTCGTCACCGACTTCCTGGGTGGCTGCGCCATCGGCTACCTGCTGAGCCCCGGCCTTTACAATTCCCCCGATACTGACGAGTACGTCAGGATCGCTTCCTCCCAGCTCAAGGCCAGGGACGGCCGCTATTCGCTGCGAATCAACAACCAATTGGAAGAAGTGCTCTACATCGACCAGGCCGAACTGGTGGTGCTGGACCACCCCGAGGAGCTGGACCTCTACCCCAACGAACGGCTCATGCCCGGACCGCCCTACCCCCAATACAGGATTTATGCGGCCCGGGGAGCCCGGCCGCCTGTCTCAGCCAGGGATGGAAAGGGCCGGGACGTCCTGCCCCTGATCCGCCGGGTCGACCGGCAATACCCTGACCGGTTTCGCCTCCTGCCCTTCAAGGGGTATGCGGAAGAGCACTCCCTGGTGCTGGACCTGGGAGACCTCTCCGATCAGAGCCGGGTGACACTGCTGATGACCGCCTGGATCGACTATGCAGACTCCACCGCCAACTATCAGGCCTCCCAGTCCCAAGCCAGGCTGGTGCCTCCCTATCTGCAGGTCAAGGACGAGAAGGGGGACTGGCGGACCGTCATCCCTCAAATGGGGTTCCCGGCCGGCCTGCCCAAGACCATGGTGGTGGATTTGAGCGGCAAGTTCCTGACCGACGACTACCGGGTCCGAATCGTCACCAGCATGCGAATCTACTGGGACCGGATCCTGGTCAACACCTGGCCGGAACCGCCGACCCTGCGCCAGCACCGGCTGTCCCCCCAGTCGGCCGACCTTCGCTTTCGCGGATTCCCCCGCGAATACAGCCCCGACGGCCGCCGCCCCCTGATCTACGACTACGAATGGATCCATCCCACGGCGCCCTGGAAGAGCCACGTCGGAAACTACACCCGGTTCGGGCCGGTGACCGAGCTGCTCCACGACCGGGACGACCGCTACGTCATCATGAGAAACGGCGACGAGATCCACCTGGACTACGATGCCGCCGGCCTGCCTGAACTCCCGCAAGGTTGGCAGCGGACCTTCCTACTCTATGCCGACGGCTTCGGCAAGGACATGGACCCCCACTCGGCCGCCCCCGAGTTCGTGACCCCGCTTCCCTTTCACGGGATGACTAAATACCCCTACGGCAAGGCCGAGCGCTATCCCGATACGCCCAGCCACCGCCGCTATCTCGAGCAGTACAACACCCGACGCGTCTCCTCGCCCTATCCCGATCTCCGGCCTGTCCAACTCTCCCGGGCGGAGTGACGGACGCCTGTGAACGCGGACTCGGGGACCTCGCTTCGAGGACCGCACCCTCCTTCGAGCCTCAGGGAACACAATAGCTGGCGGGGGCCATCCCCGCACAACTCGGCAACCTCGAAAGGCTTCAGCTGCTGAATCTCTCCGGCAACCAACTTACAGGAACCATCCCAACGTCTTTCACCGGCCTGGGAGCATTGAACGAATTCAACTTCACTCTGAACCCCGGTCTGTGCGCTCAGCATGAGGCCGCCATCAAAACAATCCGGCAGCGGGTGGCGACGCTTTGCGGGGTATGGTGAGTCCGCACCCAGCGTTGCAAGGTTTCCTTCTGTTGAGGCGTGATCGGAAAGGGGTTCCGCTTACGACGGATTGCAGGTAATGAAAAGGAAAATCATCGATTTTCTTTTAAAAACAACAATTACTTCACTAATATCTACCAGAAGTTTACTTAAAATACACACTAGTATGCTAGGCTTCCCCATCCAAGGGACAACTAAGAAGGGGCCCTATGCGCTACGGCTGCCTCGGCTGCTTATGATTGCGGCGCAACTGCAGCCGCCGGAGTCCATACCATCAGCGATGCAGCTTGCTGTGAGGCCATGCTGGACAGTCAGGGTGTTGAATTCCAATACGACTACTGTGGGTATTGGGATGTTTGTGTCCCTAATGTGGCGCCCTGAAGCCGTTCCGGAACTGCAATCACTTTCAGAAAATCACTGCAATTCCGCATGTTACCCAGACAGAGTAATTGAACCAGACGTTCCAATTGGTAGCGGCGAAGCGATAACGTATATTCGCGTGCCTCAAGAGCTATTCCAAGGGAGATATGCCAATGGCAGTACCAGATCACGGTCAGGAGCTTGCATCGATCGACTTTGAGGCCATGCTAGGAGGGCCGCTGATTGCTATAGTCAACGCCCAGGCCCAAGCCGCGACGACTACGGTGGACTTCATCAAGGCGGTCGGCTTCAAGCCTGGAGAGGTTGACCAGTTCGGCAACCAGACAACATCCGACCCGATCTATGTGACGTTCAAGTACCCCAAGGAAATCGCGCCATACCAGCCTGCGGTTGCCGAGGTGCGAGATGACGATGGCAACGTCCTCACCGAAGCACGGGAGTCCGTTCCTGCCGTCTTCCAGGACATGGAACTGACCGTACCGATTCTCACCATGCTTCCGATTCCCTTCATCCGTGTCGAGGACGCCACCATTGACTTCAAGGCCAAGATCAATTCCGTCGAAACTCGCCAGACTGACGTAACGTTCAAGTTTGACTCGAGCGTTAGCTCCGGTGCGAATTTCTGGGTCAAGAAAGTGTCCTTCAAGGCCAGCATGTCCTTTCAAGCCACCACAAAAAGGGGAGAGGAGATCAAACGGACGTACTCGATGGACGTTCACATTCAGGTGGTTCAGGACGAGATCCCTGCAGGCATGGAGAAACTGCTCGGGATTCTCGAAAACGCCATTACGTCCCGTGCAATCGGTGAAGCCACCTCAAACGCCTAATTCCCCCAAGCTCCCATGCCAAAACTTGGAGACTTTTTGGGTGACTTGCTGACGGAAGTCACGATGGCGAGAGTCCAGGCTGATTTGGAGTCTGTGCGCATCGCTGAACTGTACGCCAATCACCCGCTCCTGAAACACATGCCGGTCCCGCGTTTCCGGCTGCCCATGGTCAAGCTCGACGTGCCGGTGCTTATCCGGGGCGAGGATCTGGGAGACCCCGACGAAAAACCCAAGATTTCACCAGAAGAGGCGGCCGAGAAATTCATCAAGATCCTCGGTACTGTCTTGGACGATCACGACATCCAACTTCTCACGGAAGATCGCGAAAGAGTCCGCAGAGCGGCTGTGCTCAAAGTAGCCGAACACCAAAAACTGCCACCTGACGTGGCGGGCAGTATCACGGGGACAGTGACGGATCTGATCAAGCTCGCAGTGAGGACGATCCGAAAGCACCTGGAAACACTGCGAAAGGCCGACGAGACTCGTAGCGCTGCGGAGGACGAGCATCTTCTGATGACAATCCGCGAAAACTTGCGACGCGCTGCCATGACCGTGTTTATTGCCTACGTCGCCTCGCCTCGCCGTCTCGAAGCCGAGATGACAACAAGCCACGTCAAGGAGGCCGGAAGCGAAAACATCCTCGCCAGGGTCACCATGGAAGTAACCGAAGACGGCATGGAGTGGGCGACAGTGGTTGACTCGGATGGCGAACTCACGGAGCGGCTTGTCAACGAATAGGTGCCATGGGTCTGGTCAATGTCCAGCAGATTGCTCGGGTACAGAGCTGCCTCGCCGAGGCCTCCAGCCTCGCTGACCTCTTCGCCGAAAAAGGCTTCGAGTTTCCTGACCGAGTTGCGAGCTGGCTAAGAGAGTTGGAATCGTCTGCCCGAGAAGCGCAACTGTCGGTCGTTCCAAGGGTCGCTGGATTGCGAGTGAGCGTGGAGGCCGCGAGACGCGGGTTTTCTTCGGGAACTTCGGAAACCTCGCAAGACAAGGGCCGCATGACAAGGCGCAAGGCCCGGCATGCAGCTGCACAACAAGCCCTTCGATCGGCGATCGAGCTGACACTTGAAGCTGTTCGGCCTTTCGAGGAACGACAGTTGCGAGCCCAGGACATTGCCCTCACCATCGTTTCCCGGAGCTTTGAAAGAGCCTTGTGGCCGGGACAGGGCAAATGCACGGACATGCCCTCAATGTGGCAAACAATGCTTGCCGATCCCGATCTTGGTTCGCAAGTCCGGGAGTTGTCGGCCTTGCTGGGACTCGGTCAGGGCATGATGCTGGTCGCCCGAACGATGAACGAATTTGCAAACAACGGAGCGCAATAGGAAGAATGAAGATCTCGATTCAGTACGACGATGGATTGGTTCTTGCCGAACACTCGATCGGCCGAGGCGATGCAGCCGCATGGCAAGCACTGTTCGAGAATGCGGCCGCAACTACCACCAAGTATTTGGGCACTCCCGCAGACACGAGGGCCCGGGAGTTTGCCCGGGATCTCCTCAATGCAACCAATGCTGCCGAGATGGGCCTTGAATCCAAAGCTAGTCTGGATCCACCAGAACAGCAAGAGGATCGTGTGATCCAGACCCTGGACAAGCTAGACCATCTAGCTTCAACACCCGAACGATGGGCGAACAGGGCTCTTCGTCCTGCAGGATCTCATCTTCGAAAGCTGATTACTGGAGGGTACGGGCTGGCGAAAACATACTGGCTGTTCGGAGGGATTACATCCAGCGTTGGCCTAACCTCCTTGTCACTGGAAGTGCCCGCGATCACGATGTCCCTCTTCCCCTATTGGGTCATGGTAGGCATCGGAATCTGGAGTGCAGCCAGTAAGCATCAGGGCAGAGCGATATGGGCAAGACTTGCCAAGATCAACGAGGTTTGCGTCATAGCTATTCTCCTTGCCATAATCGTGCTTATGCTGCTGAATCTCTGAGGGGGGGCTCATTTCGAGAACTATGAAAAAAGGACGTTGCTCGGATCGGAGGGCGTGGACCTCGTGTTCGTAGCGACGTCGCAGGGACCAAACGGGCGCTAGGTGTGGTCAAAATCCCGCTGAACCTGTCCGAAGAGTTGACCTTCCCCGCCTGGCTCCCATAGACGGTCTGCCTTACAGCCCAAGCTTCTTACTCTTCTTGAGCCCGGCCGCTTCCAGATGCAACCTGTCATTTGCGATGGGGGTAGGCAGGTCCAGGTCGTACCGCACCGCAAGCGTTTTGATGACGCACCCGATGTCGGGCACAACCTCTCGCATGTCCTGCGTCATACCCTCCCACCGACGCACTCTCGCGGCCCTGGCAAGGAACTCCAACCCATGAAGGGCGTTGAGCAAGCGTGTTGTATTTTCCTGGCCCAAGTCACCTAGTTTCTGCAGCGCCGCCTTAAGAACCATGGTGGTTGGGAAAAAGCAGGGGACGTTGTCCTGGCCTGTCTTTCAACCTATACTCAATGGATGCTCCCGACGGCGGTAACTCCCGGAAAACCGGTGCAATAAACGTGGCTCACGCATTTCATTGGTCCCGAGGCCTGGCCGGAGGTTTCTTGTTGGTGGCCCTGCTGGCGCAGGCCTCTCAACGTCCCGAGGGGGAAACCGGTGGGGCCAGCGCGGAAACGCTCACCCAAAGCACCGGCCAACCGGACAAACCGCCCGAAAAGGAATTCACCTTTGCCCGCCTGGTGTTCCGCGGCGGGTCGGGGTGGCGGTTCGGGGCCTGGGCGACGGATGCGCCCAAGGCCGATGTCACCTTCATTGCCGGCATCCGGAGACTGACCAACCTGGATGTCCGTCAATCGCAATTCTACGTTCCCATCACCTCACCGGAATTGTTCCAGTACCCATTCCTGTACGCCGTCGAGGTCGGCTACCTGGAGCTTTCGGAACAGGAGGCGGAGATTCTTCGGGAGTATTTCAGGCGGGGCGGCTTCATGGTGGTGGACGACTTCCACGGCACCCTGGAATGGTCCAACTTCCAGAGCCAGATGCACAAGGTTTTTCCAGCGGGCAGGATCGAGGATCTGCCGAGCACCCACCCCATGTTCCACTGCTTCTTCGACATCGACGAGCTCTTTCAAATCCCCGGTGTCATCATGTTCTACAGCGGAACCACCTATGAGAAGGACGGCTACAACCCCCATTTCCGCGGTGTCTTCGATGAGAACGGACAGCTCAAGGTCGTGGTCAACTTCAACTCGGACCTGGGGGATGCCTGGGAGTGGGCCGACGTTCCCTTCTATCCCGAGAAGTACTCCTCGGCGGCCTACCGGCTTGGCATCAATTACATTATCTACTCGATGACTCACTAGCCTGCGTTGTTCGCCAGGCCTTCGGGACAACCCGATGCGGGTCCGAAGTCATTGACGCTACCACGATGGACAGGCTGTTCGAGTCTCTCTTCAAATACCGGTTCTTCCTTTTCCGCGAAGGCGAACTCACCTTCGACAGCCCTGTTTCCGCCTGGTGGCTCCTGCCGGCGCTGGTGCTGGCCGGCGGCGCGGCCTTCTGGGCTTACCGTCGCCGGTCGTCCGGGAGCCGGATCCGGTGGAGGCGGAATCTGCTGATCGTCCTGAGGGCGGTCACGTTGATCCTGCTGCTGGCGTTGCTGTTTCGCCCCTCCCTCCGGGTCTCGACCCACCTGCCCAGGAAAAGCAGAGTCGCCCTTCTCATCGACGGCTCCCAGAGCATGACGCTCCCCCACGACTCGGGCCGGAGCCGCTGGGAGGCAGCGCTCAGATGGCTCGATCCCGGGTCGGGAAGTATCGTGGCCGATCTGGAAGAACGCTTCCAGCTCCAGAAGTTCCGTTTCGACCGCGATATCCGGGAAATCCAGCCGGGCTCCAACCTTCCTCCCACCGGGACCGGCACCAGCCTTGGGGCCGCTTTATCCGCCGCGAGAATGAACCGGGGAGAGGGTCAGCCCCTGGCCGGTGTGGTCCTTCTCAGTGACGGCGCCGACAATCTTTCCGGACAACTGACGCAGGTTCTGGAAACCTTCCGGCGGGAACGGATTCCCGTCCATACGGTGGCGGTCGGCCAGGAGAGCCTCGGCAAGGACATCCAGGTGTCGCAAGTCACCTTTACCCCGCGAATCCTGCCGGGATCCTCCACCCGAGGGGTGGTATCGTTGACCAGTGTCGGCTATCCCGGCCGGAGAGTCTCGGTGGAGGTCCGGGAGTCCGGAACTCTCATCGCCTCCCAACCGGTTACCCTGGACGGGTCCGACACCAGCCAGATCGTCGAGCTGAGCCTGAAGCCGCAAGGGACGGGCCTGAAGCACTACACGGTCTCGGTGGCGCCGCAGCCCGGAGAAGCCATCCAGCGCAACAACCGCCGGCACCTGTTGCTCCACGTGGAGGATTCCCGCCCCAGGATCCTCTACCTGGAAGGAACGCCGCGTTGGGAGTTCAAGTTCATCCGACGAGCTCTCCAAAAGGACCGCAACCTCCAACTGGTGACGCTCCTCCGGACCTCGGACAACAAGTTCTACCACCAGGGACTTGAAGGCGAGGACACGCTGGCTGCAGGCTTTCCGCAGACCCCGGACCAACTCTACCCCTACAAGGGGCTTATCCTGGGCAGTATCGAAGCCGGATTCTTCACCCCGTCCCAGCAGGAGATGATCGTGAATTTCGTGGGCGAGCGCGGGGGCGGATTCCTGATGTTGGGCGGGCGCGGCTCCTTCGACGCCGGAGGATACGCGGGCTCGGACATCGCCGCAGTGTTGCCGGTGCATCTCGGAGACGGGAACCCGGAGAGCTCCTACGTCACCCATTGGTTGAACTTCGACCTGACGGCCTATGGGAAACAACACCCTGCCCTGCAACTGGTTTCCGACCCCGCGGCCAACCTCCGGCGATGGCAAGACATGCCGCCGATCTCCGCCTACAACCGGATATCGCGCGCCAAGCCGGGAGCTGCCGTACTGGCCCGCGGCGGCCGCGGGGACCGCCGCGCCATCCTGCTGGCCGCCCATCGCTTCGGCAGCGGGAGAGCTATCGCCTTCATGCCGGCGGCCTCCTGGCACTGGCAGATGGGACTGCCTCACACCGATCGGACCCACACCACCTTCTGGCGTCAACTCCTGCGATGGCTGGTGGCCTCCTCCTCCGATCCTCTCCAGGTGACATTCGATCGCGAGATCTACCAGGATGAGGATGCGGTAGGGATAGAGGTCGCGGTCAAGGATGCTTTCTTCAACCCGGCCGGAGATCGGGAAGTGGAAGCCACCATCGATTCGCCCGGAGCCGCGACCGACCGCGTGGCCCTGAGCCGGAACGGCAGCGAATACGCCGGTCGATTTCAAC
>VXMN01000182.1 GCA_009841055.1 Acidobacteriota bacterium | reverse complement strand
CGACTCCCTCGATCTAAGGCCGGCGCGCCTCCCCTCGACTCTACACAACGTCCCCCTCTTATGTCCCTCCCGATGGGCACCGGCGGCGGCGCCTGATCTCGCAGCCCGGCATCGACCAGCTTGGAAACGAATTCAGCAAAGGGCCGGATGTCCTGCCGGACGCTTGCCGATTCGAGCGCGGCCATGTATTGGTTGCGCCTCTCGAGCGGGATGATCGTCCAGGGATAACCGCCGGAGGCGAGCATGACATTCATGAGAAAGCGTCCCATGCGACCGTTGCCGTCCAAGTAGGGATGGATGTACACGAACGCGAAATGGCCGAGCACAACGCGCACCGCCGGCTCCACCTCGTTGGCGAGCAACTCGAACAGCACGGGCATGCAATCGCGCACCGCTTCGCGCGGCGGCGGCACATGCATCGAGCGCCGGATGTAGACCGGGCCAACCCGGTAGCCGGCCAGATCCGACGCGCTCACAATTCCGGCGGTCACGCTGGCCCCGAAGAGCTGCCTGTACCAGTCCCCGTGATCATTCTGACTCACCTGACCCGCGTTTGCGCCGGTTAGCACTTTCTCCAGGCTGGCCATAACGCTGACAAAGGCGTCGTGGTAGCCACGCGCCGCCAGCGCATTGCGGTTGTCCCGATCCTGCGGGTTCCGATCAGGGTTCCACTCGCCGCTGCGCACTCTCTCTATGAGCTCACGGCTCACACGATAGCCCTCGATGGACAATGAGTGGTACGCGTCGTTGGCGTAGATCTCATAGACCGCCTGAAGGTAGGCGCGGGCATCCCGTGGCAAGCCCGGTACCGCAGGGAAGATGCTGACAACCGGATCGCGCATCGTCTGCCACATCAACCTGATGCGATTGACGTGAGGCGATGGCTTGTAGGTCTGAAGCATGATGGGCGGCGCGTCCTTGAACGGGTCGGTGGGGCGCACGGTGTAGCCCGCTTTTTCCATCGTTTTCACGATGTCGTCGGCGATGCGTTCTTGTCCGGCATTTCTAAAGGCGCCGGCAAGGCGTCCCGCGATCGTGCTGTGACCTCCTTCGAGCAGGAGCGCGACAACATCCGATGCGCCCTCGATTGTTGCCATCGCAGCACGCACGTCCGTTGACGCGCGCTGGAAGAACTGTCGGGAAACGGCAATCAATGCCGCCGGCACCGAGAACAGTCTTAAACCATCGCGCTGCACGATCTCCCGCCGGGGCGGCATCGCAGCGCGCATGTCAAACAGTGATGTGGCGTACGGCAGCGGCGTCGGCTTGTTGCCGCCTTTGGGTGCTCGCACGAGCAACTGCGCCGGCACTCCCCGGTTGCCGCCATGCAGCGACAGGGAATGCTCCGGCGAGAGACACCACTGCTCGCCGAAACGGTCCGAGAGATAGGCCGCACAGAATTCCCAGAACGAGGCGTACCACGCCGTGCTGTCGCCAGGCATTTCCTCCGGGCGCGAGGAAATGTACCATCCCTTCATGACGTGCTGGAGGAAACCGCTCTTAAGCAGCCGCTGACGGTTGGTGCGGCTTAAGTCGCTCGACCGGATGGCCACGACGCCGCGGCGCTGCAGCGCCTGCAGAGCTTCAAGCGACTGGGCGAGCTTTTCCTGCGGCGTCGGCATTAGGTCTCCTCTCTCGTGCATCGATTAGGTTATCATGCTGCTCCTTTATTAGGTTAATTAGTTGTATAGTTTTTAGGTTTTTATGTCGATAGATTATCAGGTGTTTTGGTTGATCCTGCAAGAGGTGCCATGGAAACCTGGGCAGCGTAGGGGGACGTTGTTGAATTACTGGAAAAACCTTGCCTCGCACCGATTGTTGAATGAGGTTGGGTGATACTGGACAGGAAGGCTCTTTTTACCTTGTGCTTTGAGCTTTAGATGCTATAGTGCGTTTAGACATCCGATATGCCCGTAGGCGGGCTGACATCTTCAAAGGGCCTCCAAGGGAATTTTCTTGGAGGCCCTTTACTTCTTAGAGCGACATGAAAAAGATCGCTATTTTGGTAGATGGTGGACACGTTCGAGTTTACGCCAGGAGAGCTGGAAAAGAACTTAATGCAGACTTGATTGAGCAACTTGCGATTAGTTGTGCAAATCAACGCATCGAAGAAATTCATCGAATATTATTCTACGATTGTGGACCATACGAGGGAAAAGCAGCATTACCAGTTTCCGGTAACGAACGCAATTTTGAAGGATCCGATCGTATTCTTAGAGAATTGGCTTTACGCCCGCTTTTTGCGGTTCGAAGAGGAGTACTCAAATTTCGAGGTTGGAGTCCCAAGAGAATTCCTGTTGAGGGTCGTCTTTTGACCGATGACGATTTTAGGCCAAATTTTGAGCAAAAAGGTGTCGATATGCGAATCGGATTAGATATGGCGAACTATGCAGCTAACCGATCTGTTGAACTGATAGCCCTTATAACTAATGACACCGATTGCATCCCTGCCATGAAATACAGACGTGCCGGTCTTCAAGTTTCCCTTGTTTGCATTCCTGGATATAGGCCAGCGCCAGAACTCCTGGCACATTGTGATACTCGAAGAGATGTCTTTTGGCCATCACAGGAGAATGTCTCATGAGCAAAAGACAGTCCCACAATCACACAATTAAGCCCTCCTTCGTGGATAACTCTTTTTACCCGTCCCGCAACTTCCCGGTAGCCTCCCAATCGATCTCCAAACTTCCGGCCCTCAGAACCACCCCGTAGGACTCCCTGGCCGCCTCCGCCGACACCTTGCCGTCCAGGACGTCCTGGCGAACCGCTTCCGCGTCCCGGCTCATGGGGTCCCCCCAGCCGCCGCCTCCGGGCTGGATGTGGCGAATGAGCTCCCCCGGCTGCATGGTCTCGGTCACCATGGTCGGCAGGGTGCGCTCGTCCTTCCGTCCCGGATTCAGGATGCTCATGGAGCCCGTTCCGGGTTGACCGCCGTAGAGTCCGTAGGGCAGATGCTCCCTGCGGTCGGAGCGGATGGTCAGGTTGGCCGGCTCCTCTCCCGTGTAGCGCCAGTCCCGCACCACGGCCAGGCCGCCCCGGTAGCGGCCGGCCCCGCCGCTGTCGGTCGCCAGCGCGTACTGTTCCAGCCTCACCGGGTATTCCAGCTCCATCAGCTCGGCCGGAATGTTGGAGATGACGGCCCCGGGATTGGTCAGACCGTCGTTGGCGTCCTTGTCGGGACGGGCGCCCCAGGTCCCGGCCACCAGGTCGAACATGACGAAAGGGTCTCGCCCCTTTCGGTAGCCCCCGATCAGGATCAGGGAGTTGCCCCCCTCGCCCGCGGCCGGCACCCGGTCGGGCAGCACCTGGGCCAGGGCGCCGAACAGGGCGTCCGAGAGGCGGAAGCCCACCACGCCCCGCATGCTGGAGGCGGCCGGCATGACCGGGTTCAGGATGGAAGCCTCCGGGGCGATGACTTCCAGGGGGCGGAAGAAGCCCGAGGTATTGGGGATGTCGGCCCGCATCATGGAGCGCACCGCGTACCCGCAGCAGGAGACGGTGAAGGGGAAGGGGGAGTTGATGCCGCCCTTCACCTGGGGGCTGCTCCCGGTGAAGTCGATTTCCAGGGAGTCCCCCCGCACGCTCAGCTTCACCTTGAGCGGGATGGTGCCGGCGTCCACTCCGTCGTTGTCCAGGTAGTCCTCGAACACGTACTCCCCGTCCGGCCAGGAACGGATCTCGGCCCGCACCACTCTCTCGGTCAGGTCCAGCAGCTCTTCGTAGTAGCGGTCCAGGACCTCGGACCCGTAGCGGTCCACCAGCTTGAGCAGGCCCTTCTCGCCGGTCCTGCAGGCCGACAGCTTGGCCCGGATGTCTCCCAGGGTCATCACCGGGACCCGGACGTTCTTCTCCAGGATCTGAAAGATGCTTTCCGAGGGACGGCCCTCCTCGTAGAGTTTCAGAGGCGGCAGTCGCAGGCCTTCCTGGAAGATCTCGGTGTTGTCGCAGGCGGCGCTGCCGGGCACCCGCCCGCCCACGTCCAGGTGGTGGGCCACCACCGCCGAGAATCCCACCAGGGAATCCTGCTGGAAGACGGGTTGGAAAATGAAGATGTCGGGCAGGTGGATGCCGCCGTCGAAGGGATCGTTCATGATGAACACGTCCCCGGGCCGGACCCGGCCCCGGTACTTGTTGAGAGTGGACTCCAGGGCGAAGGGGATGGATCCCAACTGGAAGGGAATGGTGACCCCCTGGGAGATCATCCGGCCTTCGCGGTCGCACAAGGCTGTCGAGAAGTCCATGCAGTCCCGGATCACCGTGGAGTAGGCTGTCCGGATCACCGTGTTGGCCATTTCGTCGGCGACGCTGCTGAGAGTGTTTCGGATCAGGCCCAGGGTGATGGGGTCGACCCTGGATTCGCGTTGTGGGGTCATGGAAGGACCTTTCCGGGCCGGCGCCCCTCGCCGGAGGGATCGGCCAGCCGCAGCGACAGGTTGCCGGAGCCGTCGCACCGGGCCTGCCATCCGGGCGGGACCACGATGGTGGTGTCGAACTCGTCGATCAGCAGGGGACCCTGGCGCGGGTTCCTCAGGTCGGTCCTGGCCGGCAGCGGGCACTCCATCCACCCCTGGCCGGGGCCGAAGTAGGCTCTGCGGCAGGACCGGGCGGCCCGGGGTGCGGCGGCGGGCTCGCCGTCACCCAGCAGGCTGCGCCGCTGAGCCACCCGGCCGATCAGGCGGAGGTTGACCAGGGTGTAGGCCTCCCCCTCACGGGCTCGATGCCCGTAGGTCTTCTGGTGCTCCTCGTCGAAAGCCTGTTCCAGGCGGCGAATGGCGCCGGCGTCCAGGGGACCGTCGGGAACAGGCAGGGACAGCTCGAAGGACTGGCCCGAATAGCGCAGGTCGGCTTTGCGCAGGATCCGGATCTCGTCCCCGGCGAAGCCCTCTTCCTCCAGCAGTTGCCTCACCTCGGACTCCATGCGCTCCATGAGTCGGTTGAGTCGTTCCAGGTCGGCGGTGCGGGAGTCCTGGTAGCAGGTCTGGACCCGATGGTGCTCGATGTCGGCCGACAGCAGCCCGAAGGCGCTGAAGAGTCCGGGATGCTGGGGGACCACCGCCCGGCTCATCTCCAGCGAACCCGCCATCCCGCAGGCGTGGATGGGACCGCTGCCGCCGAAGGCGAACAGGACGGCCTCCCTCAGGTCGCGGCCGCGCTCGGTGGAGACCGCCCGCACCGCCCGGATCATGGTGGAGTTGGCCAGCAGGTGCACGCCGTAGGCCGCCTCGATCAGGTCCAGGCCCAGGGGCTCGGCAACCTGTTCCGCAAGGGCCTGCTCGGCCTTGCGGCGGTTGAGGGGCAGGCCGCCGCCCACCAGCCCCTCGGGGTTGATGTAGCCCAGCAGCAGGTTGGCGTCGGTGATGGTGGCCTCGGTCCCCCCCTGGTCGTAGCAGACCGGCCCCGGCGAGGCCCCGGCGCTGCGCGGGCCGATGTTCAGGGCCCCGCCGGCGTCCCGCCAGGCAATGCTGCCGCCCCCGGCGCCCACTTCGGCCACGTCGATGGCCGGAATCCGGATCAGGTGCCCGCCGCCCTTGATCAGGCGGCTGACGCTGGAAAGCGAGGAGCCCACCTCGTACTCGGCGGCGATCTGCAGGGCGCCTTCTTCGATGATGGAGGCCTTGGCGGTGGTGCCCCCCATGTCGAAGGTGATGACGTTGTCCAGGTTCATGCGCCTGGCCAGCTCCCGGGAAGCGATCACCCCGGCCGCCGGACCCGACTCGATGATGTAGACGGGTTGGCGCCGGCAGGCCTCGGCGGTCATCACGCCCCCGTTGGACTGCATGATGAGCAGAGGCGCCCCCATGCCCAGCCGGGTGAAGGCCGCCTGCAGCGACCGGACGTAGCGCTGCACGATGGGAAGCACGTAGGCGTTGACCACCGTGGTGGCGGTGCGCTCGTACTCCCGGACCTCCCTCAGGATGCGGCTGGAAAGGCTGAGCGGCAGCTCGGGAAGCCTCTGTCGGACCAGGTCGGCCAGCCTTTCCTCGTGCTCCGGGTTGGCGTAGGAGTTGATCAGGCAGACGGCCAGCGACTCGATGCCGGTGTCGGCGATCTCTTCGATCGCCTGCTCGGCCTGGCGGGAGTCGATGGGATGGATCACCCTGCCCTGAGCGTCGACCCGTTCCCGGACTTCGCGGCGCAGGCGCCGGGGGACCAGGTCGGGCGGCTTGTCCCAGTCCCAGTTGTAGAGCTCGGGCATGCGGATGCGCCGCAGCTCCAGCACGTCCCGAAACCCCTGGGTGGTGATCAGGGCGGTGCGGGCTCCGCTGCCCTGCAACAGGGCGTTGGTGGCCACCGTGGTCCCGTGGATGACTTCCTGGACCTGGCCAGGTCCCGACCCCGCCTCCGCGAAGAGGCCGGGCAGGGATTCCAGCACCGATCGGCTGTAGTCGTCGGGGGTGGAGGGAACCTTGCGCACCAGCAGGGTACCGTCGGGCGTGACGCACACGATGTCGGTGAAGGTCCCGCCGATGTCGATGCCGATGCGCATGGATAGAGGCGGCCCCGGCAGGTCTCGGGCCGGGGCGAAGCCACCCATGTTAAGGAAGGGGGGCGAGGAGCGTCAATAGGGGCGTTATCCCTCTTGCCTCTGTCACAGATCTTTCATAGAATTTTCACCCCCAGTCGATGAGTCTAACCGGAGGCCGGCATGATCGTGGACGCTCACCTGCACGTGTGGAGACCGGCCCCTGACTTTCCTGATCCGGGAGCCACCACCGTCAGCCCCCAGTGCGACGTGCCCCTGGAGTTGTTCGCCCAGTACATGGATGAGTACGGGGTGAACCGTGCGGTCTTGGTGCAGCCGCTCTATCCGGGGGAGGACAACAGCTACGTGGCCGATGCCGCCGCGGGCGAGCCCGACCGTTACAAGGCGGTCTGCGTGGTCGATCCCCGAAAGCCGGACGCAGCCGAACGGTTGGAATACTGGGCCGGCGAGAGGGGATGCAAGGGACTGAGGCTGCGTCCCGAGGCGCCCGGAGAGGGCGAAGTCTTCGGCCATCCCTCCACCTTCGGACTGTGGAAGGCTGCCGGACGGCTGGGGGTGGTGGTGAACCTGCTGACGGGGTTCGCCCACCTGCCCGCGGCGGCCGCCCTGGCCCGGCGGTTTCCCCACGTGCGGGTTGTCATCGATCACATGGCCCATCCGCCGGTGGGGGCCGGCCCCAGGACGGCAGTCTATCAGCCGCTGCTCCAACTGGCCGACCTCCCCAACGTGCGGGTGAAGGTCTCCGGAGCCTACTACTGCTCCCGCCAGCCCTATCCCCACCGGGACTGCGCCGAGCTGCTGCGGGTTCTTTACGATCAGTTCGGTCCCGGCCGGTTGATCTGGGGAAGCGATTTTCCTCACGTGCTGCTGAAGTCCGGCTACCTCAGGGCCTTGAAGTGGCTGGAGCGCCTCGCCCCCTTTCTTTCCGGGGAAGAAATGTGGGCCATCATGGGTGGCAACGCCTCCCGACTCTACTGGAAATGATCGCCGCCCCTCAGTAGGTGCGGGTCCCCGGTACCTTGGTTCCCACGAAATAGAGAGACCTCCCGGTGGTGATGTAGAGTCCCCGGAAACCTCGGCCCCAACCGCAGTTGGTGGGGGGCTCGGGGGTGGCGATGGTGCCCAGGTGGGCGCCCTCGGGGGAGAAGACCCAAAGGCCGCCCGGGCCGCAGGCGTAGAGGTGGCCCTGCTCGTCGGTCTTGAGGCCGCCGGGGATTCCGGGGTCCTGCGAGGGGAACTCGGCGAAAACCCGTCCTTGCTCCAGAGTGCCGTCGTCCCGGATGGGGTGGGCTCGAATGTTCCGCTGCCGCGCATCGGCCACGTAGAGCCGGTTCTGCCAGGGTCCCAGGGTCACGCCGGTGGGCCGGCCGCATTCCCCGGAGGCCCGTTCCAGCCGGATAGGACCGGGAATCTGTGAGCGGGGGATGCGGTAGACGGCCGGACGGGGCATGGAGGCAGCCTCCTGCCGGTCTCCCGGGGGGCGGACCTGGAAGCTCTCGGGAGCGGGTACGGCGCTGAAGAAGATGCTGCCGTCGATGTTGTAGACCAGGTCGTCGGGCGCGCCCAGGGGCCGGCCCCGGTAGTATTCGGCCAGCACGGTGGCGCTTCCGTCCTTTTCCAGGCGAACCACCCTGCCGGGGTTTCTTTCGCACATCAGCAGCCGGCCCTGATGGTCGAAGGTGATCCCCTGGGGCTCACCGGTGCAGACCCGGTAGGTGGTGAGCCGGCCTCCCAGGGGCTCCTCTTCCCAGGGGGGGATGGTCCACTGGCAGATCCTGCCGCCGCGGGAATCGCTGAACAGCAGGTAGCCGATGCGGCTGAAGAGCGGCCCGGTCAGACGCCCGAAGCCGTCCGCCACCTTCACAATGGGAGCGCGCCGCCCCACCAGGTCGAACAGGTCGGTGTGGTTGGCGTAGATTCCGGGAGCTCTCATCTCAGGACCCCCGGCCGCGGGCGTAGTAGGAAGCTTCGGGCGCTCGGTAGGCGATGTCGAGCATGGGCGTCTCGATGCGAACCTGGCCGCGGTGCCAGGACTCCATCAGGAAGGAGAGGGCACCGCTGGTGAGCAGGGTGCGCTCCACCGGGTAGTCCAGGGTGCCCCGGGTGAACATGCGCCCGATGGAATCCACCAGCGGACTGAAGTTGTTGGAGTTCTCGATGGGGATGTAGCAGAGGGTGGAGAGGGGCGCCGCCTGACCCTCGATCCGGACCGCGGCCAGGTACTCGGCCGCCTTGCCGCCCAGGGCCAGGGCGCTGCCGCGAAACCCGTCGCTGTATTCCACCAGGCAGGCCACCGGCTGCGGGGCCTTCTCCTCCACCGGACCCGGCGTCACCTTGGCTCCGCGCGCGAGCGCGGCTTCCAGCAGATTGCGGCTGAACCGTCCTTCGTCGGCTGCCTTCCACACGGCGTCGTCGGCCAGCAACTGCACCGCCTTCACTCCGGTCTCGCCGCCCCTGCGACGCTCGGCAAAGCACTGCAGGGTTTCCAGCAGGTGGAACAGCCCGCCGTCGGCCACCCAGCCTCCGCCCACGGCCATGGCTTCCTCCAATGGGGTCTCCAGCGGAAAGTCCAGCTCGGGACGGCGGAAGGTTACCGACACCGAGGAGCCCGCCATAAACGGGAATCCCAGCTCCCGGGACCAGTCGACCATCTGCCTGGACTGCTCCCAGTCGTAGGAGAGCTGCTTGTCGTTGAAGACCGGCGCGGCCCGGCCCGAATGGCGGAAGACCTTGACGATCTCCTCCATATATCGGTAACGGGGGTAGAGCTTCTGGTTCTTGACGTTGGTGGGGTAGTCGCCGTGCTCGGCGATGAGCAGAACGCCGTCCACCGCCAGCGTGTCTCCGCCCAGGGTGAGCGCCTCCCGGATGGTCGGGTAGCGGGCCACCCCCCAGCTTCGGGCCAGGCGGTCGCTGATGTCGGCGGGGTGCTCCTGCTCCACGTAGAGCGAGGCCACCCGGCAGGGAGGGGGGTAGTAGCGGTCGTTGATCCAGTAGCCTTCCAGGAAGCGGGTGATGAAGTTGTCGGCGTGGGAGCGGACGTGGTAGGTGGTGGCCAGAGCGGCGATCCTGCGGGGCGCCGAGGCTCCGGCCGGCAGCGTCCAGGGCGCCGCGGCCGCCGCCACCGCTGCCCCGGCCAGCTTGAGAAAACGTCGGCGTTCCATCCCGTTCATCTTGGAATCTCCACGAAAGAAAAAAGATATCCACGAAGTCACACGAAGGACCACGAAGTCACACGAAGAATGCCTACATGGATTAACAGTATGGACAACGTCCCCTACTCCCGCACTCACGGGGCGCCGCGTTTACCCCCCCGGTTCGACTGGAATCTCCGGACTACCTTCCGGAGAATTATTTCAATAGACAAGCACGTTTCCCCTTGCAACATTTCGAGTTCGGTGAGAGCTGCGAAGCTGCGGTTGACGTGGGTTACCCGACTAGACCCCACCTACGAGCCATCCTTATAGAGCTGCGAAGCTGCGGCTCAGGGTAGCCCCGGGTGTCAACCCGGGGTCGTATGGGTCCGCGCCAACCTAGCCGCGAATGCGGCGCATAGAAAGCACCCGTCCCGCAAAGCAATGCCTCCACAAAAAAGCGGACAGATGCGTGGCAGATCCTTATCGAATCCCCACCAACGCCTTCGTGTGACTTCGTGGATAACTCTTTTCCAACTCGACCTCTCGACCCGCGCCTCACGTCCCAACAACCGCCGCCTGCGCCAGGTTGGAGACGCTCTTGAGCAGGAAGCCGTCCTCATGGGCGGCCGTGCGGGTGCTCAGCAGCACGCAGATCAGTTGGCGCCCGGGGTCTGCCCAGGCCACGGTGCCGGTGATGCCCACGTGCCCGAAGGTGCCGGCGGTTCCCAGGTCCCCGAAGTAGTTCCATACCGGAGAGTCCCGCAGGGCCCATCCGTATCCCCACGGAGCCCCCAGGTCGCCGTTCTGGTCGCGGGTCATGGCCGCCACGGTGGCCGGCGAGAAGACCCGCGCCTCCCCGTAGCCGCCGCCGTTCAGAAAGGTCTGCAAGAGGACTCCCAGGTCGCCGGCGGTCGCGTGGAGGCCGCCCCAGGGGTGGCCCATGGCGCGCCAGTAGGGGGAGTTGGGCCCCCAGCGCCTGGAATCCTCCGAGTTTCCGTTCTCCTGGAAGATGGCCGTTTCTTCGACCGTGGGCCCCTGCAGTCCCAGCATGGTGTGCTGCATGCCCAGCGGCTGGAAGATCCTGGATCGCAGCAGGTCTCTCAGGCGCATGCCCGAAACCCGCTCGGCGATCTCGGCGGCCAGCAGGGTGCCCATGCTCTGGTAGGAGAACCGGGTGCCCGGCTCGAACAGCAGCGGCGTGCGCAGCGCCGCCGCCACGAATTCGCTCAGCGGCGCATGGGCCCGGCGCAGTTGGGTGTTTTCCGGCACCATGTCGGGCAGGCCGGAGGTGTGGGAGAGCAGGTGGCGGACCAGGACCCTCTCCTTGCGCCTGCCCTGAAACTCGGGCAGGTAGCGCTGCACCCGGTCGGAGAGTGTCACCCGCCCCTCGTCCACCAGCAGCATCAGCCCGCAGACGCTCACCGGCTTGCTGATGGAGGCCACGATGTAGAGCGTGTCCGGCCGGGTGGCGGGCGCCCCGGGGCCGCGGTTCAGCCCTCCGAATCCCTGCTGGAGCACCACCCTGGCGTGGCGGGCCACCAGGATGGAGGCCGATCCCACCCCGCCCCGGGACGTCTCCTCCCGCAGGCGGTCGGCGATCCGGCCCAGGCGCGCCGCGGACATTCCCACCTCGGCCGCCGTTCCGGGTTGCAGAACGGGGAAGGCGCCGGAGCGGGCTCCGGCCCGGGGACCGCCGCTGGAAGCGGCCTCCGAGTCGGGACGGCCGCCGGTAAGAGAAGGCCGGCCCATGCTCGCCAGACCCAGAGCGCCGGCGGTCAACACTTGCCGCCTGGTGTGCGTGGGACTCCCTCGGCTGTTCATGGATCCCTTCGTGGATAACTCTTTTCCCCTACAACCGACCGATTGCGGACCCCCTTCGCAACCCTTGGCAGTCCGTCTCGAACCTCTCCAACGCCTTAGTGTGTCTTCGTGGTTCATCGTGCGACTTCGTGGATAACTCTTTTCCCCTTCGTGCTTTTTGTGGATTTCTCACGAGCAATGCCGCCGGTCCCGGCCGCCGCTGGGCGGTTTCCTTTTGTCCTGGAGAGGTGTATCCTATCCTAGGATCCCTACCGAAGATACAGCGGAAATTCGATGAGACGCGCCGTGCCGACCTCGCTCCTTTGCCGGGCCCTGGGGCTGCTGGCGCTGCTGTCGCCGGCCGGGTCTCCGTGGGTCCGCGCTCAACAGCCGGAGGATGATCCGGCGGCCTTCTTCCGGCAACAGGTCCGGCCCATCCTGGAGACCCGCTGCTTCGGCTGCCACGGCGGCCAGCCTACGGTCCAGGCCGGACTGCGCCTGACCAGCCGGGAGGCCATGCTGCAGGGCGGCCGGCAGGGTCCGGCGGTCGATCCGGAGGATCCGGCCTCCAGCCTGCTGATCCGCGCCATCGAGTACGCCGGGCCCAAGATGCCGCCCGGGGGGCCGTTGCCGCCCGAGCAGGTGGCCGTGCTGACGCGATGGGTGGAGCAGGGGGCGCCCTGGTCCGAAGAGCAGCCGGAACAACCGGAGATTGCCGGACAGGAAGAGAGTGCCGGCCCGCCCGGGGGCGAGGAGAACGGCAGGTCGCCCCGCGTGGAGGAGGGCCGGAATTTCTGGTCCTTCCAGCCGCCCCGGCGGCCCCATCTCCCCGGGGTCGAGCGGGCGGAGTGGGTCCGGACCCCCATCGACGCCTTCGTGCTGGCCAGGCTGGAAGCGGCCGGGCTGGAACCGTCCCCACCGGCCGCCAAGCGGGTGCTGTTGCGCCGCGCCTATTACGACCTGACCGGGCTGCCGCCCACTCCGAAAGACGTGGAGGCCTTCCTGGCCGACACCTCCCCGGGCGCTTTCGCCCGGGTGGTGGACCGGCTGCTGGCTTCGCCGCAGTACGGCGAGCGCTGGGCCAGGCACTGGCTCGACCTGGTCCGCTACGCCGAGACCAACAGCTACGAGCGGGACGGTCCCAAGCCGCTGGTGTGGCGGTACCGCGACTACGTCATCAGCGCCTTCAGCGAGGACAAGCCCTACGACCGCTTCATCCTGGAGCAACTGGCGGGCGACGAACTGGAACCGGCCGTTCCCGAGAACATCATCGCCACCGGCTTCTACCGCCTGGGGCTCTGGCAGGACGAGCCGGTGGACCCCGTGCAGGAGCTCTACGAGGACCTGGACGACATCGTCGCCACCACCAGCCAGGTGTTCCTGGGTCTGACGCTCAACTGCGCCCGCTGCCACGACCACAAGCTGGACCCGCTTCCCCAGAGGGACTACTATCGCTTTCTGGCCTTCTTCCATGGGGTGAAGCGCTACGGCGTGCGCAAGCCCGAGACCGTGGCCGAGGCCTCGCTATGCGACATCGGCCCGCCACGGGAACCTCGCCGACGCCTGGAAGCCGGGTGGCGAGGGCAGATATTCCGGCGGCAGTCGGCCCCGGTGCTGCGCCAGTTGGAGAAGATCGAGAAGCTGGTTGCCGAGGACCTGACGGACGAGGAGAAGGAAGCCTTCCTCCAGGAAGAAAACCGGCCGGGGATTCTGGCCACCCGTGTGCCCCGGTTGGTGAGCGACGTTCAGCTCGAGGACTATGCGGAATACCGAAAACGCCTGGAGTGGATGAGGGAGGCCGCGGCCAAGGAGGACTTGCAGGCCCTTTGCGTGACCGAGGTGGGTCCCGAGCCCCGGGAAACCTTCGTGCTGGCCCGAGGCAGCCATCGGGGCCGGAGAGAGCGGGTGGAGCCGGGCTTCCCCGCGGTCCTTTCGCCTCCCCGGCCACGGCTCGACCCGGCGCCGGGCGACGGAAAGACCTCGGGGCGGCGCCTGGCGCTGGCCCGCTGGATTGCCGGTCCCGGCAACCCCCTCACGGCCCGGGTCATGGTCAACCGGGTCTGGCAGCACCATTTCGGGCAGGGCTTGGTGCGGACACCCAACGACTTCGGCTTTCGGGGCGCCGCCCCTACCCACCCCGGGCTGCTGGACTGGCTGGCGGTGGAATGGATCCGGAGCGACTGGCGCCTGAAGCCTGTCCACCGGATGATCCTGTTGTCCAGCGCCTATCGGATGGCGTCCGGGTCTCGGGAGAAGGCGCTGGCCCTCGACCCCGAGAACCGCCTGCTGTGGCGGTTCGGCATGCGGCGGCTGGCGGCCGAGGAGGTTCGGGACTCGGTGCTGGCGGTCAACGGCAGCCTCAACCTGACCATGACCGGCCCCGGCATCTATCCGGTCATTCCCGAGGAGGTCCTGGCCGGGCAATCGGTGCCGGGTCAGAACTGGTGGGTTTCCTCGCCCCAGGACCTGACCCGCAGGAGCATCTACGTTCACACCAAGCGTTCCCTGATCGTGCCGCTCATCGCGGCCTTCGACGGAGCCGACCCCGACGCCACCTGCCCGGTGCGCTTCTCCACCACCCAGCCCACCCAGGCCCTGCACACCCTCAACGGCGAGTTCATGAACCGGCAGGCCCGGGTGCTGGCCGGCTTTGTCAGGGAGGAGGGCGGAGGCGATCCGGTTGTCGAGGTCCGACTGGCCCTCAGCCGGGTGTTGCAGCGGGCTCCGACAGGGCCGGAGGTGGCCCGAGGGGTGGACCTGATGGAATCGCTCCGGCAAAACCACCGAACGGACCGGGACAGGGCCCTGGAGCTATTCTGCCTGGTGGCGCTGAATCTGAACGAGTTTATCTACCTGGATTGAGGAGGTTGTGCCTCGGACCAACGGGTCGGAGAAAAGAGTTATCCACGAAGTTACACGAAGGACGACTAAGGGCCGCTAAGGGAGACGGACCTGCTTCAACGGCGGGCACTACCACCAATGGGATTATTAACATCGATGTTAATAAGAAACCATCCCCTTGCTTATAATGAGGCATTCGGTAGCCAAACAAGACGCGTGGGCTGAGGAGGCAGTCATGGAGACCAGGAAAATCCGCAAGCGGGGAGGCAACTTCTGCGGCCGCACCCGGCGCGAGTTCCTGTGGCAGGCCGGAGGCGGATTCACCGGGGTCGCCCTGGCGGCCGCCCTGGGGGACGACGGGTTCCTGCAGCGGCAGGCGCTGGCGGCCGACGGCCTCACCGCCTTCCGCAATCCGCTGCGGTCCCGGCCTTCCCATGTCCCGGCCCGGGCCAAGTCGGTCATTTTTCTGTTCATGTACGGCGGACCCAGCCAGATCGACACCTTCGACTACAAGCCCTCCATGAAGGGAATGGACAACAAGACGGTCCGGGTCAAGACCTTCGGCCGCGCCGGCCACAGGCAGAGCGGGCGAATCGTGGAACCCCGCTGGAACTTCAAGCAGTACGGACAGTGCGGCAAGTGGGTGTCGGACCTGTTCCCCCACCTGGGCGCCTGCGTGGACGACATCGCCTTTCTTCACTCCATGACGGCCGACTCGCCCATCCACGGGTCGGCCATGTTGATGATGAACTCGGGGCGAATCCTCAGCGGCAGCCCCTGCCTGGGATCCTGGATCAACTACGGCCTGGGCACGCTCAATCAGAATCTGCCGGGCTTCGTGGTCATGCTGGATCCACGGGGCGGTCCCATCAGCGGAGCCAAGAACTGGAGCAGCGGCTACATGCCGGCCACCTACCAGGCCACGGTCGTGCGTTCGCGCGGCAAGCCCATTCTGGACCTGGCGCCTCCGGAGGGCGTCAGCCCGGAAATGCAGCGGGACATGCTCGACAGCCTGGGAGCCTACAACCGGGAGCACTACCGGGCCCGCGGGGACAACTCCGATCTGGCGGCGCGAATCGCCAGCTACGAGCTGGCCTTTCGGATGCAGCGCCACGCCCCCGAGGCGGTCGACCTCTCCCGGGAGAACTCCCGAACGCTGGCCCTCTACGGGATGGACCGCAAGGAGACGGAAGTATTCGGGAGGCAGTGCCTGCTGGCCAGGAGGCTGGTGGAGCGGGGAGTCCGATTCGTTCAGATCTATTCGGGGGGCAACCACGGGGACGCCAACTGGGACGCCCACGGAGACCTCAAGTCCAACCACGACCTGCATGCTCTGGAAACCGACAAGCCGATCGCCGGCCTGCTGAAGGACCTGAAGCAGCGGGGACTGCTGGAGGAAACCCTGGTGGTCTGGGGCGGCGAGTTCGGCCGCCAGCCCACCGCCGAGTACGAAAAGGGCACCGGACGCGACCACAACGCCTACGGCTTTACCATGTGGATGGCCGGCGGCGGCATCAAGGGCGGCGTGAGCGTGGGCCGGACCGACGAGTTGGGCAGCGCCGCCGTCGAAGATCCCTTCCACGTCAGGCACCTGCACGCCACCATTCTGCACCAGATGGGCATGGACCCGGACCGCCTCACCTATTTCTACAGCGGCCTGGATCAGAAGCTGGTGGGGGTCGAAGGGGCCGAACCTATTGGCCAGATTATTTGAGGAGTTTTGCTTCGTGTAACTTCGTGGTTCCTGGTGGCTCTTCGCGGATTCCTTCGTTGAAGATCGAAATTCCTTGGCCGTTCCTCACCCTGCCGGGCCGCCCAGTTGATTCTTGATCCATTTCATATCGGTTTTCACCACGGCCAGATCGACCTTGACGGCGGAAACGTCGGTCGACAGTTTGCGCACGTCGCCTCGAAGCTCGTGCACTTCGCCTCCCAGTTGGTCAATCCTGCCTCCCAGTCTGGATTCCAGTCGGGATTCCACCCTGTCGATATTTTCGCTGATATTTCTATGGGCGATGCTGGCATTGCGCCACAGGCCGATCCCGACGCCGAAGATCGCGATGAGGATGGTCATAACCGATCCAAACCCGAACAGGGGCACCCACTGCACCCACTGGCTCTCCATCATTCGATCCTCTTGCCTGGCGCTCCGGATTACGGTTTATATGCCACGGAATTGTCGCATTCTCACCGCATTCCGGTCAATAGCCAACCTGCGCTTTTTGGCGCGGACCGCGATCCATCAACCCGTCGGATGTGGTACGCCCGGCAGGATTCGAACCTGCGGCCTACAGCTCCGGAGGCTGTCGCTCTATCCAGCTGAGCTACGGGCGCATGGGTTGGCGGGACGGCACCTAGCCGGCAGGGCCTGCGCCGAGTTTCCAGTCTAGCAGATCGCTGGTGCTTTGAGAAATCGACCGGTGGTGGTGTGCCGGTAGCACGTGAAGTGACCGGTTTTAGTGACAGGTGATCTGTCCGGTCCCCCCTTCCGTTGCGGAGTCCTTGGGCAGAAACAGGGAGAGCACGAAGCCGAACGCCGCCAGGCCGACCACCACCAGCAGGGCCGAGCCCAGGCCGATGCGGTCGGCCAGCGCGCCCACCACCGGGATGGCCAGTCCGGCCATGCCCCAGGCGAACCCCATCATCAGGGAGGAGGCGATGCTGGTCCGTTGCGGCAGCATCTTCTGGGCCATCACCACGTTGACGGGCAGGGTGGAGAGCAGCAGGGCGGCTCCCGAGGCCAGTAAGACGGACGAGAGAACACCCTCGGTCAGAAAGAAAGCGGCCAGGAACGGCGGGGCCAGCAGCGTGGAATAGACGATCACGCTGCGGCCGCCCACCTTGTCGGAGAGCAAGCCTCCGGCGAAGCCGCCCATGGCGCCGAAGAGCGTAAACACGGAGGCCAGGCGGCCGCTGGCGATCAGGTCGTTCCCCTGTTGGAAAAAGTAGAGCGGCAGGAAGTGGACAAACCCGATCTGGACCGCCGAACGGATCACCACCAGCAGGTAGAGGATCAGCAGCGGACGCCACATCGGTAGCAACAGGTCCTTCAGGTTCGCCCGGGATTGGGGGGCGACGGGTTGGGGAGGGTCGTTCGGGATCAGGAAGTAGAGGACGGCAAAGGCCAGCACCCCCGGAATCATGATGAAGTAGGACCGTTCCAGGCTGAACAATTCCACCGTGTAGGGGGCGATGATCGGGGCCAGGGCAAAGCCCAGGGTTCCGGCGCCGATGAAGATGGACATGCCCAGGCCGCGCCGGTCCCGGCTGGCCGCGCCGATCAGGGCGGCTCCCTGGGGATGGAAGGAGGCTATCCCAACGCCGGCGGCGGCCAGCAGCAGGGCCAGCACCGTGAAATTGGGGGCTATCCCGATGAAGGACATGAAGACGGTGGTGATCAACGGGCTGAAGACGGCAAAGAAGCGCACCAGGTAGCGGTCCGAAAGATAGCCGTAGACGGGCTGCATGAAGCAGGAGGAGACCGTCAGGACAGCTCCCAGCCAGCCCGCCTGGGCGATGGTCAGGCTCAGCTTGCCCACGATCAGAGGCAGCAGCGGGCCCAGAAAGTTGGCATAGGTATCGTTGACGAAATGAGCCCCCGAGAGGGAGGCGATGGTGGCTCGATCCCGGCGCCGGAGAGACTCCTCGGGTTGGGTGACTTCGGCGGAAGTTACCTCGGGACTGAGCTCCCCGGGATTGGGCGTGGGATCGGTCGCGGGTCTGAATAGGGCCAAGGGGTTTGCCTCGATGGGTCAGTGGGTGGTCAGGATGGTGTCGCTGCCTTTTGGGGCGCCGGCGTTTCCGGCGGCCAGGCCCGGGGTTTGGTCCTTGCCGTCGGAACAGGGAAGGGCTTCGCCGGCGCCGCCGGCTTGGGGCGTGGGCCGGGTCCGGACGAATCCGGCCGGATGGCCCTTTAAATCTCCCACCAGGTATAGCGAGCCGGCCACCAGCAGCGTATCTTCCGGCCGGGCCAGGCTTCGGGCCAAGGCCCAGGCTTCTTCCAGGCGGGTCCTGCAGCGCACGGCGCGGCCTCCCGTCCAACCGTTGCGGACGATGTCCCGGGGTGCCGCCCCGCGTTCGGAATCGGGCCGGGTCAGGATCACCTCCCGGGCCAGCGGACTCAGCAGGGAGAACACTCCGGGGATGTCCTTGTCCCTCAGCGAGCCGTAGATGAGGACGACCTGCTCGGGGGGCAGGAAGGTCCGGATGTGCCGGGCCAGGGATTCGGCTGCCGCCGGGTTGTGGGCGCCGTCCAGCACCACCCGGGGCCGCCCGGGCAACACTTCCAGCCGGCCCGGCCAGCGGGTTCGGGCGATCCCCCGCTCGATGGCATCCGGCACCAGCGGAAAGCCGGAGCCGTGCAGCACCTCCAGGGTCCGGACCGCGGTCAGAGCGTTTTCGACCTGGTGGCTTCCGGGAAGAGGGACCTCCAACTTCAGCCGGGTTCCCAGCACCGGGTGAAGGTCCAGGGTCGACCCTTCCAGCCGGTGGCGGACCGACCGGCATTCCAGCTGCTGAAGGGACGGAAGCCGGCGAGCCCCGGCAGTCCGGCACTGCTCTCGAATGACTTCCAGAACTCCTTCCTCCTGGCTGCCGCAAACCACGGCGAGCTGACGCTCCTTCTCCGGTCCGTCGGGCCGGCGCGGCTTGACGATCCCGGCCTTCTCCCGGGCGATGGCTTTCAGGTCGCTGCCGAGGCTGGCCTGGTGATCGTAGCCTACGGGGGTAATCACCGAAACGATGGGATCGACCACGTTGGTGGCGTCCAGGCGTCCCCCCAGTCCGACCTCCAGGATGGCGATTTCGACCTCCTTTTCCGCGAAGTAGAGAAAGGCCATGGCCGTCACCATCTCGAAGTAGGTGGGGTGGCGCTCCAGCTTCAGACGGCGGCCGTTTCGGACTGTCCCTGCCAGGAGTTGCCCCACCGCCTCCTTGACGGTGACCGTCAGGCGAGCCAGGTCCGCCGGAAGGATCTCCCGGCCGCCGATGCGCATGCGCTCCCGGATGCGGACCAGGTGGGGGGAGGTATAGAGTCCGGTCCTGTATCCCCGGGTGCGCAGAACCGACTCGCAGAATGCGGCCACCGAGCCCTTCCCGTTGGTGCCGGCGATGAGCACCGAGGGATAGCGGTCCTGGGGATCGCCCAGGAAGCTCAGCAGGCATCGGATGTTATCCAGCCCCAGCTTGGCGGTGGCCACTTCGTTGCCGAGCGAATAGAGATAGGAAACCGCCTGGGGGTAATCCATGGTCGGAAGCCGGTTGCCGTAAGGGACCGGGTGCGTGCCCCGGTGAGGAGTGCGGGCTAATATCCAAAGAACTCCAGCGCCTTGACGCAGTAGTCCTTCAGGTCCTTGCGCTGGACGATGGCGTCCAGCATGCCGTGCTGCAGCAGAAACTCGCTCCGTTGAAACCCGGGAGGCAGCTTTTGGCGGATGGTCTGCTCGATCACCCTGGGGCCTGCAAATCCAATGAGCGCACCCGGTTCCGCGATGTTCAGGTCTCCCAGCATGGCGTAACTGGCGGTAACGCCCCCCGTGGTTGGATTGGTCATCACCGAGATGTAGGGCAGGCGCTCCTGGTCCATCCGGGCCAGTGCGCCGGTGATCTTGGCCATTTGCATCAGGCTGAGGGCTCCCTCCTGCATGCGAGCCCCTCCGGAGCAGGAGATGATGATCAGGGGGAGCTTTTTCTCCAGGCAGCGCTCGATGGCCCGGGTGATCTTTTCTCCCACCACCACCCCCATGGAACCGCTGATGAAGGAGGGCTCCATAGCGCAGACACAGACGGTCTTGCCGCCGACCCTTCCCTCTGCCGCCAGCAGCGCATCCTTCATGCCGGAAGCCGCCTGCATGTCGCTCAGGCGCTGGCTGTAGGCCTTCTTGTCCACGAACTGAAGCGGATCGTCCGACACCAGGTCGCGGTCATACTCCTTGTATTGGCCGTCGTCGAAAAAGCGCTCCAGCCGATCGCCGGCGCTCACCCGGAAGTGGAAATCGCACTGCGGACAGACGTGGAGGGTGGGCTCCAGGTCCTTCTTCCAGAGGGTCTGCTTGCACTCCTCGCATTTCTGCCACAGCCCCTCGGTGCGCACCGTCCGCTCGCGGATGGGTACGATGGGCGCCTTTTGCTTCTTGAACCAGGCCATTGGGCGGTCTCCCGATTGGAGGCGAGGATTTTAGGCTA
>VXMN01000364.1 GCA_009841055.1 Acidobacteriota bacterium | reverse complement strand
GGGGAAGGGATTGGGGCAAATCCGGTCGGGGCAGGCCGTTGATTCAGGATTCGAAGACGCTGTGCTTGAATCCTCGCTTGGCCTGGTTCAGGGCGGAATGAATGCTGAGAAACTCACCCACGTTCTCCATGGTCAGCAAACCCGACAGGCGGCCGTTGCGGATCACGGGCATGGTACGGCACTTGCACTTTTGCAGGCGGGCAAAAGCCAGCTCCAGCATTTCAGTAGCCTCCACCATCTGAAAATCCCTCCGCATCACCGAGGACACCGGGGTGCTCAAGCCCTGCTTGGCCAAGGCAACCAGCAGGTCGGATCGTGTCAGGACTCCCACCACACGGTCGCCCTCGATCACCGGAAAGTCCTGCTGGGAGCCGGCCAGAATCTCGTCCACCGCCTGGCCCAGGGAGTCGTAGGGAGAAAGCGTGCGAAACTTGGTGACCATGGAGTGGCTGACCGGAATCCCTCCCAGGGCCGACCTCATTCCCACCAGGGACGCTTCCTGCTGAGCGCCCATCCAGACAAACAGGGCCACAAACAGCAGGAAGGGATTCCAGGAATAGAGCCCGATAAATCCAAACAGAAAGGCCATGCCCTGACCGAGGCCGGAGGCGATCTGGGTAGCCCGCAGGTAGTCCATTCTCATGGCCAGCAGGGCCCGCAACACCCTGCCGCCGTCCATGGGGAAGGCCGGCAACATGTTGAAACCGGCCAGAATCAGGTTGACCGCCGTCAGAATCGGCAGAAACGACCCGAAGGTGAGTTGATCGAAGGCGACACGTTCCAGAGCACCCCACTGATTGGTTACCAGCATCAGGGCGGCCAGCGTCAACGAAATGACGATGTTGACGGCCGGGCCGGCCAGGGCCACCCAAAGTTCCTGCCAGGGATCCTCCGGCATCCGCTCCAGACGGGCCACGCCCCCGATGGGCAGGAGCGTGATGTCCCGGGTGGCGATCCCGTACCTGCGGGCGGTCAGGGCGTGACCGAACTCGTGAAGCACGATGCAGACGAACAGGGCCAGGATGAAGAGAACCCCCGACAGGGCCGCGCCGGGACCTCCCGCCTTCCAGTGGATAATGGCGAAATATCCGATGATCAGCAGAAAGGTCGCATGGATGTAGACCCCTATGCCCGCGTATTCGCCGATTTTCCAGGACCACTTCATGGGAATCCCGTTCCCCGGCAGACACCATCGCCGGCGTTTTCAGGTCGGACCGTCCGGCGTTCCCGACCAACTCCCGCCAGAACCATTTTAAACGTGTCGGGGCCGATTCGCCACTCGGCCTGCGGCTGCAGCGCGGGACAACGTTCTTGGGCATTGTTCGACTGATGGATCCAGCCAGGCGGCACGAAATACGGGAAGACCCTTCCACCCGCAGGATTTCAGGAGCCCTGCTGATGGCGCTGGCCACCCTGCTGGTGACCGGCATGGTGATCTGTGTTCGGATGGTCCCCGGCCGGCTGCACCCCTTTCAACTGGCTTTCTTCCGCAACTTCTTCGGACTGGCGGCGCTGGTCGCCTGGCAGTCCGGCAGCGGCCCGGGGTTCCTGAAGACCCGCCGGCTCCGGCTTCACCTCGGTCGAGGCCTCTTCAACCTGCTGGCCATGCTGGCTTTCTACTCGGCCGTATTCATCACCCCGATGGCCTCCATCGCGGCCCTCAACTTCACATCGCCGCTTTTTGCCTCCCTGCTGGCCATCCTGGTGCTGAAGGAGCCTTTCCGGCTGCGCCGGCTGGTGGTGATCGCCATCGGAATGGCAGGCGCCGCCATCATCCTGCGCCCCGGGATTCAGGGCATCGGTTGGGGACCGCCGCTCATCCTGCTGTCAGCCATGATGTGGGCGGTCTCACTGATTTTCATCAAGGCGCTGTCCCGCACCGATTCCAGCCTGACTATCGCCACCTACATGGTGATTGTGACCACTCCTTTTTCTCTGCTGGCGGCCGTCCCGGTGTGGCAGTGGCCCGGCGGCGAGCAACTCTTCTGGATGCTGCTGGTGGGTCTGCTGGGATCGGCGGGACAGATCTGCCTGGCCCAGGCCTTCAAGATGGCCGAGGCCTCGTCGGTGCTACCCTTCGACTTCCTGCAACTGATCTGGGCCGCACTGCTGGGTTTCCTGGTCTTCGGAGAGGTGCCCGACCGCTGGGTATGGGTGGGAGGGACCCTGATCTTTCTCAGCTCCACCACCCTGGCCCTCAAGGAATCGGGAAGCTCGGAGGTCTCCGTCCCCTGACGATCGGCGGCGGGCTCGATTGGCGTTGGCCGGTGCCCGGGCTTGTGTCAGAATGGGGACCCTTCACGGGGTGGAACAACCTGCCAAGCGAGGTCGAGCGCCAATGAAACTCAAGAACAAAGTCGCCATTGTCACCGGTTCATCCCGCGGCATCGGACGCGCCACCGCCATCGAGCTGGCCAGGAACGGCGCCGATGTCGCCGTGAATGCGTACAGCCACCCGGAGGAGGGGCGCAAAGTGGTTCGGGAAATCCAGGGGCTGGGACGTCGCTCCTTCCTGTTTCAGGGAAGCGTGGCCGACCGGGCCCAGGATGAAGCCATGGTTCGGGAGACGGTGGAGAGGCTGGGCCGGCTGGACATCATGGTCGCCAACGCGGCCTACAGCATCCGCAAGCCCTTCCTCGAGATGGAGGTCGAGGAGGTGGAGAAGACCTGGGGCGTGACGCTGTGGGGCGTCTTCCACTGCTGCCAACTGGCCGCCCGCCAGATGGTGAAGCAGGGGGACGGCGGCAGCATCGCCATCGTGAGCTCGGTGCACGCCTTTCGACCCTACGCTCTTTCCACCGCCTACAACGGCGCCAAAGCCGCCATCAACCACATGTCGGCGACCTGGGCGGCCGAGCTGGCCCAATACAGCATCCGGGTGAACGTCCTGGAGCCGGGCTGGATCGACACCCCCGGAGAGCGGGCCTACGCCTCGGACCGGCAGATCAGGGAACGGGGCGGCAAGCTGCTGATGGGTCGTCTGGGCACCTCCGAGGAGATGGCCAAGGCCGTCCTGTTCATGGTTTCGGAAGAGGACTCCTCCTACATGACCGGAAGCTGCCTGCGGGTGGATGGAGGATTCGTGCTGCCAAAGCCGTGATCAGTGGTCAGTGATTGGCAGTTCCACCGCCCTTCCGGGCGGATCATTCAAGGAAAAACGACCCATCGTTTTGATGAATTTGAACCACAAGTGAACACGAATAGACACGAATTCCGATGGACATGCTTCAACGAAAAGCGGCACCCAAACGCTTCTGCAATTAGGCTACGTCGGCATCAAATCGTGTCCTTCCTCGATAACCCTCAGGCAATCGATTGTCGCCCCCACCAATAGACAAATCATCCGAGCATTTTTCAAAATTCGCAGCGGGGCAGGACATTTTGTCGGCGAACATGATGTTTTGCCTCTTTCAATTCCGGGTGCGACCTGGTGAGCAATGAGGATTAACCACAAAAAGCACAAAAGTCACAAAGCGAATCTTCTGAACAGGTCGAAGGTCGTCTGCCGGATCTGATCACACAAAACCCGCATACCTTGGTCGTTTCTCATCGTTCTGCTCTTTTTGTGTTTTTGTGCCTTTTGTGGCCATTCCCGGTAAACGCCGTGCTGCCGAATTTTGCGAAAGGCTCATCACTCGGTCTATTGGTGTTCATTCGTGTCCATTCGTGGTTCGTCGTTCTCCCTCGTGGATTTAGAGTTAAGGTCTCCTACCATATGGTGAAGCATGACGAATAACGACCGTTCCGATTCCTCGGGAACAACTCCTGACACGACCGCCAATCTGCCCGAGCAGCAGGAACTGGGAGAGCTGACGCCGGCCATGGAGCGCCGCAACGGAGTGCTCTTCTTCTGCTCCTACGTGCTGATCTACCTGGCCGCCCCGGTGACCTATATCGGCATTGTGCAGGCGGCACTGTGCGACAAGCTGGGCGCCAGCTACGCGGTCGCCAGTCTGCCCGCATCCCTTCACCTGCTGGGCGGGCTGGGGCCGTTGGTCTGTTCCTGGCTCATCCCCTATCGCCTGGAACGGGCCACCGTGGTCTGGTCCTACGGCATCAGCACCGCCGTGTTGGCCGCGGTGGGGACCACACTGCTGATACCCTTCTCCAATGCGGTCCGCATTGCCGCTCTTCTGGCCCAGGGTCTCATCCAGGGGGTTTCCAACTCGGTAGCTCACGCCTTCGGTTTTCAGTGCCTGCGCCGCGGAACCACCACCCCCGGACGAGCCAGGATCTTCGGCATCGCCTTTGGATTCACTCCCCTGGCCGCCGTGGTCGGTTCCCTGGGCGCCCAGTTCGTTCTGAACCAGGGACTTACCTTCCTGGAATATCCCCTGGACTTCGCCTTCCTTTACGCAATCGGCGTGCCCTGCATGGCCACGGTAGCCTTTCTCAGCAGCCGCTACCAACTGGTTCCGGTCAAGGAAAAGGAGCAGCGCCCGCCCTTGCTGCCCTATCTCCGGCGCAGCGTCGGAGCCTTCTTCTCCTCCCGCCCGCTGGCCCTGACCTGGATCGCCTACGTGCTCTGGTACTTCTCGCTATCGTCCATGCCCAACCTCTCGCTCTACACCAGGGTAGCCATGGGAAGGGAGCCCAAGGAGTTTTCGGGACTGGTGATGGCCCTTCGCTTCGGATTCAAGTCGGTGGCCGGCTTTCTGCTGGGATTCCTGGCGCTTCGCAGGGGGATCCGCTCTCCGGTGACCACCACGGTTCTGCTGGTGGGAGCCGGGATCGCCTGGGCCTGGCTGGTGCCGGGCTACGGCTACCTGCTTTCCTTCGGGCTGCTGGGAGCGGGAGAACTGGGAGGAGCCTACCTGCCCAACTACGTGGTCAGCATCTCGCCGGCGGCGGAGGGAGCCCGCAACATGTCCGTCATGGCCCTGGCTCCGCTGGCTTCCAGCGTGGCTCCGGCCACCCACGGAGCCCTCACCGACGGGTTCGGATTCGCCGCCAGCTTCGGCTTCGCCATCGCCACCATCCTGGCGTCGCTCTGGCTGGTGTTCCGGCTGCCCGTCATCAGACCCGCCAAACCGAAGGGCTGAAACAACCGAAAAAAGAGTTATCCACGAAGTTACACGAAGGACGACGAAGGGCCACCAAGGCGTTGAGGTTAACCGCGACGGGCACGACCTGACAGCAAGGTCGCAACCTGAGCTCCGAAGTCCAATCGTCCCCTCAGTACTGGATGGGCGAGTCTTCGAAGTTGCGATGGTGGCGATAGTCGATGTGGCAATCCACATCCACCACGCTGACAGGTCCGCTGATCTTTGGATCGCGCTTGACCAGGGTCACCCCGACCTGGTTTGCGCCCTTCCTGGGGAAGTGGTCGGGAGGCAGGTGGTATTCCAGAATGTATCCGTAGGGCCCGATGGCCATGTTCTTCAGAACCCTGAAGTGCAGGTCGATGTCGTTCCTGATGGCATCCGGCAGAGTCCGCCCGTTGAGGCTGACGGCCATCTGGTCCAGGGAGGGCTCGATGGAGGTGACCCGGACCCGCAGCCGCACCGACTCGACCCTGTCCAAAGCCTGCCAGCGAGGCAGGTCGTCGGCCACGGCCAGGGGCAGGTTTACGGGTCTCCCCTCGGGCAGTCTTTGGGGCAGGATGGGGTCCTGAATCGGGAACAGAGGCTGAGGGTCGCCCGCGCTGCGGGCCAGGGAACGGACCCGATAGTTCTTGTCGGCGGTGGCCAGCAGCTCGGGATGCGCCAGCAAGCGGAGAGTCTCGTACTCCGCCGACGTCCAGGGCCAACCGTTCGGCACCCATCCTCCGCTGCTCAGACCGAACCCGTCGGCCCCCTTCTCGTAAGCCAGGGCCGCCGCGCCCCAGAGCATGGGAGCCGTGGCCGTGCTCTCCAGTTGACGGCCCAGGTAGCTGGTGATCCCCGCCAGCACCCGGCAACCGGTTCCCCGGGTCAGCTTCACGGCGGCGGACAGGTCCAGGTCCTGATCGAACAGGAGCACGTTGTTCCTGGGAGTCTCCTTCTTGTAGGGACTCATGCAGACCAGGCCGTCCACCAGTTTTTCCGACACCCAGGTCTCCACTTCGAATCCGGGAATCCTCCACATGGAGGGGGGACCCGAGGGGATCCGAACATAGACCCGCTTGCGCCGGCCCTGAGACTGCTCGGCCTTGCGGGCTGCTTCCTTGATGTCCCGGATCCACTGCGTCAGGACGGGAGCCAGTCGATCCACTTCGCCGAAACGGCAGAAGGGGCCGAATTCGTTGTCCAGGGAGAAGTCCAGCTCGACCCCGTCCGACTCGTAGCGGGTCAGCAGCTCCTCGAAAATCCGGAACCGCTCCCGGCGCACCTCGGCGTGGAGAAAGTTGAGCCGCCCGGTGCCGAACATGCGTCCCAGCAACTTCGCCCGGGGATGATCGTCCTCGCCCACGTAGAACTGGGGGTTGTCGAATACGAATTCGGATTTTCTGCCGTAACCCCGCTCCGACTCCTCACCGCCCCCGATAATGCAGACCGGACAGGTGGGAATGAACCAGATTCCCTTCTGGTGGCAGCGCTCGGCCAGGATGCGCATGGGGTCGTTGCCGTCGGCCACCAGTTGGTGGAGATTACGGGAGGCGCGGTAGAAGATGGGGTGGACCCAAATGTCCACGTTGTCGCCCCACATGGCGGCCACCCGGCTGCCGTACTGGACGGCGCCGCCTTCCAGTCCCGCCGAATAGAGCAGGGTATCGACGCCGCTGTCGACCAGTTGGTCTACGGCATAGGTCAGATCGGCAGCTTCCAGCGGCGGTGCGAATTGATAGAGTCCGGAGTAGTGGCGCCCGTCGTCATAGAAGAAGACCCTGGGTTCGCTCGCCTTCTCCTCTCCCGAGGCTCCCTGGTGGCGCTTCGCGGCCGCGACCGGCGGGGCCAGGGCGGCGCCGGGGGCCGCCATGCCCAGAGCTTGCAAGAAGTGTCTGCGCTTCATGGTTGATCGTGGCTTGGCAACTTCCACTGAGCCGTCAAGGCCACTTCTCCTTTCTCATGTCAATATTCGATGGGCCGCGGCTCGAAATGCCGGTGCAGCCGGTATTCGATGGAGCAGTCGACGTCCCGGATCTCGAACAGCAGATCGACGTCCGGGTCCTTCTCCAGTAGGGTCACCTTCACCACGTTTTCCCCGGGCGTCGGGTAGTGCTCGGGAGACAGCCGGTACTCATAGATCTGACTGCCCTGGTAGGCCACTCCCTCCTTGATGAAACGGTAGTTCAGGTCGGTGATCCGCAGCATGGAGTCGGGCAGCGGCTTGCCGTTGAGCTCGATCCGGAGCCGGTTGAGGGAGGGCTCCAGGTTGTTGATGCGGACTCTCAGCCTTGCGGACCTCAGCCGGTCCAGGGCGTGCCAGCGGCGGAGATCGTCGGCAACCCGCAGCGGCACTTCCTGGGGCTGTCCCACTTCGAGCGGCTTGGGAAGCACGGGATCGAATCCCGGCAGGCCCGATCCGAAGTTCCCGGGATTGCCGGGCTGGTCGCGCACGTGGTAGATCTTGTCGGCGGTTTCCAGCAATTCCGGCGATCCCAGCGGACGCAGCGCGTCCTCCATGTGTTTCAGGAAGGCCAGTTTTTGACTTCGAACCATGTCGTTGATTCCGAATCCGGCCGCACCCTGGTGATAGGCGTTGGCGGCCGCCGCCCACAGCAGCCGGGCGGTCGGCTTGTCGTCCCGCCGCTTCTTCAAGGTGGTCCCGCACTCGACCAGAATGCGGCAGGAGGTCCCCCGGGCCAGCGAAACCACCTTGGAAATATCGATGTCCTGGTCGAAAACCTCCGGATCTGTCGAGGCGCAGATCAGTCCGTCCACCAACCCCTCCGAAATCCACTCCGGCACCTCGAGGCCCGCGGCTTCCCAGGCCCGCGGGTTGGCCGGGATTCGCATGTAGACCCGCTTGCGCCGGCCCTGTTCGCGCTCGGCCTTCCCGGCTATTGCCTTCAGGTCCCGCAGCCACCGGGTGAGCAGCGGCGCGCACCGGCTCACCTGGTCGAAGCGGCAGATGGGAAGCACCTCGGAGTGCACCTCGACGCCGTCAGTGGTGTAACGGGAGAGCAATTCCTCGAAGATGCGGAGACGCTCTTCCCGCACTTCCGGATGGATAAAGTTGAGCCGGACCGGAGAGATATGCCGGGCTCTCGGGTCGTCATCCTTACCCACCCGCAGGTGGTCGCTGTCGAGCACGAAGTCGGAGAGGCGGCCCGTGCCCCGGGCCTGCTCGGCAGCCCCGGCCCCGAGGTTGAGGTGGGCGCTGGCGAAGAACAACATCCCCGTTTCATGGCAGCGGTCGCAGAACAGCTGGGGCCGGTCCCAACCCTCGCGCACCAACTGGCGCACATGCAGTCCGTCCCGATAGTTCACCGCATGGTTCCATTTGCGCACGTTGCTTCCGTGCATCTGTCCCACCCTGGTTTCGTAAATGCACATCCCGCCGCGGGGGGCCAGTTGGAAAATGAGGGTGTTCACCGAGGTTCCGGCGACCAGGTCCACCGTCTTGGTCACGTCCGCCTTTGTCAGAGGCGGCGCGATCCCGGACATGTGGTGAAAGTCCTCCCGCAGGAACACCCGTGGCTCGTCCGGAACCGGACCGTCAGCCTGACGCCCGGCAGACGAGCTTCCCGCGACTGTCACCATGGATACGGGTGCGGCGGCGCCCACCCTCTGCAGAAACCGCCTGCGATTCAGCATGATGTTTCACCTTTCCTGAGAAATGCGGTTCAGCCGGTCTCGGCGTCGACGTCGCCGACATAGGTATTGGACAGCTTGGCGTAGTCCTCCCGGACCGGACTGAAGATGTCCAGCGCCCGCACGGGTCCGCCCACGGCTACGGCCTTGTGGTAGACGTTGGGGGGAACCAGGAACATCGACCCCGCCTCGCAGACCCGGGTCTGGTTTCCGATGGTCATCTTCAGCTTGCCCTCCAGCACGATCCCCCCCTGCTCGTGGGGATGGTTGTGCAGAGGCACCGTGGCGCCCTCTTCGATTTCCAGGTAGGAGAGCATGAGATTCTTGCCGTACGGGGTTCGGAGGCGGACTCCGGGCTGAAGCTCGAGGGCCGGAAGCTCCTTGATGTCGATAAAGGGCATGTCGTCTTCTCCTTCTTCCATGGTTGTGAGATAGCCTCCAAGGGAACCGAGCGGCCGGCCCGTGCATCCGGATGCGCCCGGACCGGCGTCGATCTCCGATCAATGACTGCTCAGCCGCCCAGGGCCTGATGCACCTCGTCCAGCCACACCACCATCTCGGCGGTGGCGTCGTTGCTGCTCATCTGGCCGAATTTCCAGCAACCGTCTTCGGCCTGAGAGGCCAGCAGATTATCGCCCACCCGGGTTGCCATCTCCGCGTATTTCCGCTCACCGGTCAGGGTGTAGAGGTTGGAGGCGGCCCAGGCCACCTTTCCGGCCCGCAGGCTCTTGTAGTTGAAATCGCTGGCGATTTCGGCCAGCCCCAGATAGTCCTTCGCCAGGCGGAGCCATTCCCCCTGCCCGGTCGCCTTGTAAAGGTTCGCCAGAAAGCCGGCGGCGATACCGGGATGAAAGAAGTATTCGTCCCGCTCGGCAGCGGCGTTCAGCACGAAACGGATCTCTTCCTCCGGATCGAAGTTCGTCTGGAGGCCGCCCGCGCGGCTGTAGACCGAATAGAGCTGCTCCGGGTAGTTGGGCTGCAGCCCCATCAACCGCTTCATCCAGCGGCCGACCCCGAGGCTCTCCCGCATCCGGCCGGTGTAGAGGGCGGCCTGGCCTCCTCCGCTCACCACCCAGAGATCCTGCAGAACCCGTGCCGTCCTCTGAACGGGGCTGGAATAGAAGCCTCCGCTCTCCTCATCGTAGAAGCGCAGCACGAAGTCCATGCCCCTTTGAGACAAGTCGAAGTGCCCCTGGCGGTGGGCCGCGATGATGACCCAGATGTTGTAGTAAATGTAGTAATACCCGTCGGTTTCCGGCAAGCGGGGCCCGAAGTCTCCGTCCCGGCCCTGACCGTGCCGGCGAATCCAGTCCAGCAGACGGTTGGCCTCGGCGCTGGCCCCGCTGACCATCAAGGCCAATGGAACCTTGTAGTAGTCCGCCAGCCCGCGTTCCGGCGAACCGAAACCCCCGTCCGGCCTCAACTGCCGCATCAGAAAGCGGCAGCCTCTGTCACGGCCCTTTCGGAAACGGTCCTTGGATTCGGCTCGTGGCTCCATGCGGTATCACCCTTAACGGGGCGGCCTCCATCAGATCAGGTCCTGCCAGCAAGTGGGGTCCACCAGGGTCCGGTCGGACAAAGCCATCCCCGCCATGGCCGGCATCACCGCCTCCGGCAGCGGGCCTCGGGAAAGGCAGGAAACATTGGACTCCAGCTCGGCCTCGTTCTTCAGGCCCATCAGGACCGACGAGATCTCCGGCAGGGAAAGGCAGAATCGCAGGGCGGCCTCGGCCAGACCGTCCACCTCCGGACCCAGGACCTGGAGGATCTTCGAAGTATGCTCTCGAAGCGGAGCCAGCCTCTCGGGCAGGGAATCGATCTGAGGGGTGAGTACGCCCCGCAGGAAAACGGACCGCACAAAGACGCCCACTCCCTTGCCGGCGGCTTCCGGAAAGACTCGCCGCCTCATCTCCTGGTTGAGCAGACTGAAGGGAACCTGCAATACCTGGAACAGCGGGTCCTTCAGGACCGCCAGGGCGTCATCCTCCCCATAGCAGGTGGCTCCCGCCAGCCTGATTTTCCCCTGGGACCGGGCTTCCTCCAGCGAATCCCGGATGGCGGTTTCTCTCAACATCTTCTCGGTGGCGTTGTGGATATAGAGCAGGTCGATGGAATCCGCCTGAAGAGCCCGCAGGCTGGATTCAATCGATCCGAACACATGACCCCGCTGCGCAGTGGCGTCCATGTCGACGACCGGACCATCGAAGATCACCTTGCTGGAAATCCGAGGTCTGGCAGGCAGGTCCTTGAGAGCTCGTCCGATCACCTCCTCGCTGTCGCCATAGGCCCGAGCCGTATCCAGCCAATTGATCCCCCGATCCACACACCGGTGGATCAAGCGGATCGAGTCCCGGAGAGAAGGGCGACCGTACTGAGGCGAACCCTTGAATCCGTAGTCCAGGCCGATCTCGGCCGTCCCCAGAGACACCTCGGAGGCCGTCAACCCGGTATTGCCCAGCTTGCGAAGTCTCATGGCCGGCCGCGATCTCAAGTCCCGGCACCGCTCCGGGACTGCTTCTGGTAAAGGGGTTAATCCGCCTGCGGCTTGCCGAAGAGGAGGGCGACTCTCAGGGGTGAAGTCCCGTTGTTCTCGAAGCCGTGGGGCACCCCGGCAGGCACCAGGATGACATCCCCGGCGGCGACGTCCACGGGGTCGTCTCCAATCCACATCCTCCCCTGGCCCTGCGTGAAGTAGTAAATCTCCTCCAGAGCTCCCTCCCCCTCGTGGGTGTGGGCGCCTTCGCTGGTCCCCGGATCGAGCTCCCACACGTGGAAGCGCGTCCCCAGGCGGCTCTTGTCGTCAAAAAAGGACCGTATTCGAATGGCGCCACGACCCTCATGGACACCCTCCACCAGCCGGACCCCGGTCGAGTCGCTTTCCTTGAAATACATGATCGAAGTGAACCCCTTTAGGCTAAAGGCGAGAAATTGTAACAGAGTGCCGTCGGGAAACTCAATTTGGAGGGGCCAATTGACTTCCCGCTGGCGTACCGATTCCGATCTCCTTAAAATGGAGCCCTTCGTTTCCCCTTCAGCTTCAGGAGGTTCTCGATGCCCTTGACCAGTGACACCTTGAAGGGCCTGTGGGCCGGGATGCCGGTGCCCTGGACCGCGCAGGACCAGGTGAACGAGGAGGCCCTGCGGGAGAATGTGCGGCGGACGTGCCGGGCCGGCGCCCACGGGGTGTACACCCATGGGACCACCGGAGAGTTTTATGCTCAGACGCCGGAGGAGTGGCGGCAGGTGGCGCGGGTCACGGTGGAGGAGTGCCGGCCGTTCGGAACCCCCACCCAGGTCGGATGCACCGCCCTCTGGACGGCAGAGGTTGTTCGCCGGGTTCGGTTCGCTCAGGAGATCGGGGCCGACGGGGTACAGATAGCCTTCCCCTTCTGGCTGGCTGTGTCCGACGCAGAGGCCGTCCGATTCCTCAAGGAGGTCACCGGCCAGGCGCCGGGGATGCCGGTGATTCTCTACAACACCGGACGTTCCAAGAAACCCTTGACCACAGACCTGCTCAAGCGCCTGCTGGATGAGGACCTTCCCTTGATCGGGTGCAAAGGAGTCGCCAGCCAGGACGAGGCCGCCGCCTTCCTGAATCTGGCTCCCGGGCTCAGGATCTTCGTGGGTGAAGACAAACTGGCCGATTGGTGGCATGCGGGAGTGCGAGGCTCCTACAGCTCCCTGGTCTATGCCTGCCCCAAGCTGATGCTGCGCTACTTTCAGCTCTGTGAAGAAGGCCATCCCGAGGCGGTCGAGATCGGCAAGGGGCTGCAGCGCCTCTGGGAGGAGTTCGTGGTCCCTCTCCTGCAGGAGGGCTTCACCGACACCGCCTTCGACCGCACCTTCGCGGCGGCGACCGGATTCCTGACCGGGGAGCTGCTTTCCAGCCGTCCTCCCTACCGCGCGGCCACCCGGAATGACGTGGACCGGTTCCGGCAAATCTGCCTGAGAGTCTTCCCCCGGTTTCTGGAGGAGAGCCGGGTTGCCGCTCGGGCCGGCTGAGAGGCACCCCGGCGGCCCGAAACACCCCGGTTTCGCCCCGTATGATCCGCCCGGCAGGGCAGGGGCGGAACTTATTTGAAACAAGAGAAAAAAGAGTAATCCACGAAAGCACACGAAGGACGACGAAGGGCCACTAAGCGAAACGGTCCTGCTTCAACGGCGCGCACTGCCACTAAGAATTATTAACATCGATGCACAGGATATACAGGATCAGGATACACAGGATTTGGTCTTCAGAGTCTGGTGTCCTGAAATCCCGGGCATCCGCAGTCCCGGACCGGATCATCGCCCGAGCCGGCTTCTGGTGCAGGAAGCTCTCGTCCTGTCAATCCTGTGCATCGATGTTCAATCTTTTGTCCTTCTCGATGGAACTGCCGCGTCGAGTGCGGTAGGGGACTAACCGGCAACCATGAAGTACATGAATGACCCTCGACCGGCCGGTTCCTTGGGATCGGCTCCAGTCCGCCTGGATTCATTGGGGTTGAAAGCCGAGTCCTCCGCCCCCGGGTTTCGCGGGCCTGTCCCGATCTTCCGGCTGGCGGCCTGGCTGGCGCTGGCCGCCCTGACGCTTTCGGGCGCCCAGGCCCGGCAGGCCCCGCCCGAAACCCGGACCTCCAGCTACACCATCCAGGTCAAGCTCCTGCCCGAGGAGCGCCTGCTTGAAGGAAACCAGGTGGTGGAATGGCGCAACGCCACCGGGAAGCCGGCCGGCGAGCTGTGGTTCCATCTCTACTGGAACGCCTGGCTGAACAACCGCAGCACCTGGCTGCGGGAGGATTCCCTGCGCTCCAGGCCCCGTTCCTCCCTGCGGAACCCGCGCGCGGGAGACTGGAGCTACAGCCGGGTGGAATCGCTGAAGGTGGAGGCGGGCGGGCCCTTCCGGGAATCGGACCGCACCTCCGCCATGTACTTTGCTTCCCCGGACGACGGCAACCGGGACGACCGCACCGTGCTGGTGGTTCCCCTGGAGCGGCCGGTGCAGCCCGGCGAGACCATCAAGGTCTCCATCGGCTGGAAGGCCAAGGTCCCGCGCACCTTCGCTCGAACCGGCTTCCGCGGCAATTTCTTCTTCATCGCCCACTGGTTTCCCAAGCTGGGAGTCTTTCAAACCGACGGCTCCTGGAACTGTCACCAGTTTCACGCAGCCACCGAGTTCTTCTCCGACTACGGGAGCTACGACGTCCGCATGACCGTCCCCACCGGATGGAGAGTCGGGGCCACCGGCGTGGAGCTCGGGGTGATCGAGAACGACGGGGGCACCTCCACGCACCGCTACCAGCAGGATGACGTCCACGACTTCGTCTGGACGACCAGCCCGGACTATCGAGAGGTTCGCCGCCGTTTCGACCATCCCGGCCTCAAGTCGGTCGACATTCGCCTGCTCTATCAGCCCGAGCACCAGGGCCAGGTGGACCGCCACTTTCGGGCCACCGAGGAGGCCTTGAAGTACTACGGCCTCTGGTTCGGGGAGTACCCGTACGGTCACCTGACCGTGGTGGATCCGGCCTGGAGAAGCGGGGCTCGGGGCATGGAGTACCCCACCCTCTACACCTGCGGAACCCGCTATTTCAACCCTTTTGGCGGTGGGGCTCCGGAAGGCGTCACCATCCACGAGGCCGGTCACCAGTTCTGGTACGGCGTGGTGGGGAACAACGAGTTCGAGCACGCCTGGCTGGACGAAGGGATCAACACCTTCGCCACGGCCAGAGTCTTCGAGGTGGCCTACGGCAAGAGATCTCCCGTATACCGCTTCTTTCGGGGCTATTTCCCGGTCATGGTCCCCGAGATCCAGGCGGGGCGCATCCAGAACAGCCGTCGCCATCGCTTCCTGGCGGTCGCCCGAGGCGAAATCCAGGCTACGCCCACTTACCTCTACCATCCCTCCTCCGCCGGAGCCACCAGCTATACCAAGACCGCCCTGTGGCTGCTGGCCCTGGAGCGTCGCCTGGGATGGGATGTCCTGAAAAGGATCCTCTCCACCTTCTTCGAGAACTCCCTTTACCGCCACCCCGGTCCGGGAGATTTCTTCCAGGTGGCCAATCGGGTCTCAGGCCAGGACCTCGGCCCTTTCTTCGAGCAGGTCTTTCACCGGGACAAGGTCTTCGACTACGGCGTCGAGTCGGTTTCCAGCGTGAAAGTGGAGACCCGGGGCTACGTCGACAAGGACGGGCAGTTTCTTCTGCTGGCCGAAGCACCCGATTCCCAGGATTCGGAAACAACGTCCGTCCTGTACGAAACGACGGTTCTACTGCGGCGACTCGGAGACGGCATCCTTCCTCAGGACGTGCTGTTGCGATTCGAGGACGGCGAGGAGTTCAGAACGCGGTGGGACGGCAAGCACCCCTGGAAGCTCTACCGGCTGGTCAAGCCGTCCAGGCTGGACTACGCCGCCGTGGACCCCGAGCTGACCAACCCCCTGGACATCGACTTCACCAACAACAGCCGCCGGCTGGAGCCACAGGCCAACCTGCCCGCCACCAAGTGGGCCCTGAAGTGGCTGATCTGGCTGCAGGACTACCTGCAGACCCTGCTGGCTCTGGTGTAGGAGACTGCCCCTCATGGACGCGCGCACTCATTTCCTTGCCGGTTTGAGGCTGGTTCTGCGCACGCCTTCGCTGCTGGCCTGGGTCTATTGCACCACTCTGGTGGTAGCGCTCCCCCTGGCCGTGGCCATCAAGCACCTGCTGCAGGGTTCCTTTGAAGGCAGCCTGGTGGAAGACAACCTGCGCGGGGGCTTCGACCTGTCCTGGTACGAGGAATTCGCCGCCGGCAGTTCCGGACTGGGAAAGACCTTCGGGCCCTGGGTGGTGGGAATCCTTCCGGTGCTGAGCAACCTGGAGCGGCTGCTGGACGGAGAACTGCACCAGGTCGACCCCGCGGTTGTCGGGGCGGGCATTGTGATGGTGCTGGCCTGGTCCCTGCTGCTGGGAGGAATCCTCGGCCGTTTTGCCCATGAGGAGGAACCGCACTCGCGCAGTAGTTTCCTGGCCCGGGGAGGCCTCTTCTTCTGGAGGTTCCTGCGCCTGGCGGTGATCTCGGGACTGCTCTACGGGGGGATCTTCCGGGGCATCGGTCAGCCCCTGCACGGCTGGATCGAGACCGCCACCCGGGACACCACCGTGGAGCGGACGGTCATAATCTACACCGTCCTGGCTTACGCCCTGGTGGGGCTGTTGTTCCTGGCGGCGCAACTGGTGCTGGACTACGCCCGGATCGCTCTGGTGGTGGAAGAACGCCGCAGCGTCCTGCTGGCCCTGGTTCGGGCCCTGGGTTTCGTCAAGGAACACCACCGCGCCGTGCTGGGCCTCTACCTGCTGCTGGCCGCCGCCGCCCTTCTCTGGTTCCTTGCCTATGCCTGGCTGGCCCCGGGACCCAACCAGTCCACCTGGACGGCGGTCCTGCTGGCATTCTCGCTCGGTCAGACCTACCTGCTGGGCCGGTGGATTCTCAAGCTCTGGTTCCTGGCAAGCCAGACCCGCCTTTTTGTTTCCTCGCGGCCCCAGGCGCTGCCGGCCGAGGAGTGGGAGCCTGCCCCCATGCAGGATCCTCCGCCCGTGCGAACGGGCCTTCCCTGAACTCACCTGCGGTAACCCGTCGGCGTACGCCCGGGGCCGTGTGATCTCCAGGGGACCAAAGGGGACGTTGTTGAACTACTGGACTAACCATACCCAGGAGGATCAGGATGAAGAAGTGGGAATACAAAATTGTCGACTCATCGGATATTCCCAGTGGAGGAATCTTCAAGGGCAGGGACCGATCGGAAGTCGACAAGTATCTGAACAGCCTTGGCGAAGAAGGCTGGGAAATCGTCAACATCGACTTCCGGGAACTGGAGCGCCGCTTCGATTTCACCGGTGTCGCCAAGAGAGAAAAAAGCTTATGAGCACAACATTCCGTTTCGGTTAGACTCGTGTTAAGCCAACTACGAGAAGCATCCCGGACAATCGGATGCACGGCCCCTCTGGGTGAGGCCGGCGTCGGGACTCATCCGGAGGCTCCTGCCCTGCCATTCGCCCCGGCTAATGGCGACCGAGCTGCGGACGTACGGTTGGTCAGACCTGCAAACTGATAACGAGCTGAGGGGTGAAGACTGCAAAGGAAACTAAAATGACAAACAATCGCACTGTCAAATCGAACGAATCCGGTAACCCAGGGAACTTTCCTCCCGGATGCATTCGTTTCGTTGGCACCGCCTTCGCGGCGTTGATACTTGCCGGTCTGGTTCCGGCGATGGTGGCCCAGAGTTCCGGCGTAACGGTCGACTTGGTCATCGCCCTAAACGTGGAAGACCGGGCGCCCGTCGGCGAGAACACCGGGTTTCCGCCCGATACAGGTGAGTTGGTGGCTTGGACCCGAGTTACAGGCGCCGCCAACACGACCATTGAGCACGTGTGGCGCCACGGACAGCTCGAGCGCGTCATCCCGCTTGAAATTGGCGGATCCCCCTGGCGCACTTGGAGTCGGAAGAACATTCCGCCCAATGGGCAGGGGGAATGGACGGTGGAGGTGCGCGACTCGGAGGGAAATGTCCTGGCTACCAAGAACTTCACTATTGGCGAGCCTGCAGGCTAGCCCGCATTTCTCACCAAGCCGCTGGTCTCACAAAGAAAATCTACTTATTTTTCAGCAACTTATTGGTCTAACTGGGACACCTTGCAGTGACACACGGTGCCGGGCGTGCCATGGCTGGTCCTATTCCCAATAGACTAAAACGATGACGGGACAAGCTCTCTCGGTTACACCCGTTCCGCCACCATCCACTGCATTCCCCTGCGGGGCGTCTTCCAGTGAAAGGGAAGCCTGCCGGGCTCGGTGATATAGCACTCGATCTCGCCTGAAGTCGACGGACGCATGACGCACAGATGGAGGCCGTCCTGCCAGGAGAAGGGCCAGCGGGGTGGTCCGGCCAGCACCAGGTCGCAGTTGGACAGCACTTGCCCATCCTGGATCACCGGTTGCATGGTGCTCACGAAGGAGATGTGCTCGGGTCCCCGGAGATCGTCGCTTCCCAAGCCGAAGAGTTGCCGGATGCCCACCTGCAGCGTCCGTCCCCGCCTGACCAGCTCCTTCAGCTCCTCCAGGTCGCCGAACAGGAGCTGCCCCCCGGCGTCGTGCTCGTAGACCGGCCGCCAGCGGTCGCAATAGAACCAGCGGTAGATCCCATAAGGATAGTCGGCGCTCTCGTCGAGTGTCCGATTGTCCAGCATCCACTTGAGGAGGGAGAAGCGACCCGAGATGTCGTACTTGAACAGGCAGAAGTAGGGTTGCCCGGCGACCTCGCCGCGATGCGTCAGGGAGTGGTGATGGGTCATGAGGCCGGCAAAGGCGTCGCCGCCGCCGGCATAGGTCTGTTGAAAGTAGAGGGTCTCTTCGTAGTGCTCGGTGGTGAGGTAGAGCCGAAGGTCGGCGCCCCGCCGGACCGCCGCCGCCAGTTCTCCCGGGGAGCCTGAAACGACCTTGCGATCGGCATTCTGCTCCAGACCCAGCACCCAGTCGCCGGCCATGGCCGTTGCCTCTGCAGGTCAAAAACGCAGACTCTCTCCCCCACGGTCCCCCGGTTCGCCGAGAGAAGCATGGCGTGAGTCATAGTCAACATCAACAGTTGAGTCAATTTTCACACGCAAGTCAAATTCAGGCACCCACGCCGCCAGGCTGCGAGGGATACGGACAGAGACGGCACGGGCGGAGCTTGCGCTCTTGGGAAGTGAGGCAGTCCTGGACGAGAACTTGACAACGTCTACACAAACGGTATACATTGAGACTCTCGTCACATCCGTATCAATCCGAGCTTGGCAGGAGGGTCAAGTGGCGCAGGTAAACTTCCGAATGAAAGACGAGCGTCTTGCGCTCATTGATCGAGCGGCAGCGATTAGGGGCGTAACACGCACGGAGTTCGTGCTGCGGTCGAGCGAAGCGGCGGCGATTGAGACGTTGAATGAGCGTCCCGTCATCGCGCTCGACGACGAGGCCTACGATGCCTTCGTTGCCGCGCTCGATGCACCGGTAGAACCCAACGACCGCTTGAAAAAACAGTTTGCGCGCCAGCCGCTGTGGGAACGATAACCTCTCCGGAGCCGATTGACGAACGTCATGACGTTTCGCGTTTCAACTCCGGCATTTACAGCCTCAACAGGTGGCTGCAACGCAAGGCCCGGTTGAACGAAGCGAAAGGAGGCGCACGGACTTACGTCGTCTGTGATGGCAACCGCGTGATCGCATTCTACAGTCTCGCCGCCAGTTCGGTGGAACGTCAACGGGTTTCGTCTCGCGTCGGTAGAAGCATGCCGGAACCAATTCCGGTGATCCTGCTGGGACAACTGGCGGTAGATACGGACTACCAGGGGCGGGGCTTGAGCTCCGACCTGTTGATCGATGCGGCGAAGAGAGTGTCGGCGGCAGCCGACGTGGTTGGAGCGCGAGCCGTTGTCGTCCAGGCGCTCAACGAAGACGCGAAGGAGTTCTACGAGCGGTTTGGCTTCTTACCCTTCTCGGATCGAGAACCACTCATGCTGATCCTCAGGATCGCTGATCTGAGGGCTGCGCTACGAGGATTGTGAGCGCGTTCACCATTCCCGGTGATAGCCGGCCGTCCATCCGCCGTCGACCACCAGCACGGTTCCGTTCACGTAGCTGGATTCCGGGGCCACCAGGAAGAGGACGGCATGGGCGATCTCCTCGACCCGGGCGGGCCGGCCCAGGGGAATGTGAGAGATGAGACTGGCGGCGTTTTCCGAGTAGGCCCCGTCGGGACCGTAAAAGAGGGCCTTGGTTCCTTGCGTCAGAGTGGAACCGGGCGCCACCGAATTCACCAGGATGCCCTGCGGTCCCAGCTCCAGGGCCATGGACCGGGTCAGGTTGATCACTCCGGCCTTGGCGGCCACGAAGGCGCTTTGCAGCCGCAACGGAACCAGGCCGGCGACCGAGCTGATATTGACTATTCTTCCACCGGAATGCCTGAGCATTGCCGGAATGGCGGCCTGGCTGGCCACGAAGACACCGTTCAGATCGATATTCACGATCCGTTCCCAGTCCCGGCTGGAAAAACGGTGGATGGGAGCCCGGTCGCTCAGGGTGTTGATGCCGGCGTTGTTGACCAGGATCTGCAGGCCCCCAAGCCGCTCCTCAGTCTCCGCAACCACCCGCTCCATCCGCTTGCGATCCGAAACGTCCCCTTCCAGGGCCAGGAAGGTCCCGCCCGCCTGGCTCAGTTCACGGGCGGTGCGCTCGTTGGTTTCCCGGTCGACGTCCACGCTGGCCACGCTGGCGCCGTTGTTCACCAACGACTCCGCAATGGCCCGGCCGATTCCCTGGGCACCGCCGGTGACCAGGGCGACTTGACCGTTCAGATCGACATTCATCGACTGCCGCCTCGCGTCCGGGCTCTGCCGTCGCTATCCCTTTCGTCTCGCCTCTGCGTGATCCCGAACCATGCCGCAAACCAGGTCGGCTCTCTCCACCATCAAGCCGAAGTCCACGCCGAACTGCAGCCAGTGGACCCCTTTCTCCATCCACCGGATGGCCTGCTCCGGATCCGAGCCGATGGCAATCCCCACGTAGACGGAGCTGCGGCGAACCCTTTCGATGATGGACTCGATCACTTCCACCACCTCCGGGTGTCCGGGATCGGCCATATGCCCCAACGACCCCGAAAGGTCATTGGGACCGATCACGACGCTGGTCAGTCCGGGGACGGCCACGATTTCGTCCAGGTTCTCGACCGCCTCGGCCGTCTCGATCTGGACCACCGTCAACACGGACTGGTTAGCTCTCCGGCAATAGTCGGATCCGCCGGTCCGGGTGTAGTTGGTGGGGCGGCGGGGACCGTAGCCCCGAATCCCTTCGGGCGGGTAAAGGCAGGCCGCCACCGCATTGCGTACGTCCTCGGCGGTTCGAATCATGGGGAAGATGATGCCGTCGGCCCCCAGGTCCAGGACCGGCTTGACCAGCACCGGATCGTTCCAGGGGACCCGCACCAGTGCCGTGGCTCCGGTGACCCGGGTCGCCACGATGTGGCCCTCGACCCTTTCCAGGGTCATGCCGTTGTGCTCGGTGTCGATCCAGGCAAAGTCGTAAACCTGGCAGAGGGCTTCGGTGATTGCCCCGTCGTTGAAGCTGATCCCCGCCCCCAGGCAGAACTGACCCTGCTCCAGCTTCCGCTTCAGCTTGTTGGCATTTTCCATGGCTTGGCATTCTCCTCTTGATTTCGGGTGGAATAGGCACGGAGGGCGGTGGC
>VXMN01000115.1 GCA_009841055.1 Acidobacteriota bacterium | reverse complement strand
AACGCGAGAGGATCGGCAGGACTTCCGATTCGAACTGAGGGACGGATTGTGCCGGCGCCACCCCGGGAATCAACAGCAGAGCGACCGCCGGCCACAGCCATGAACGCATGGTGCAACTCGCGAATTCGTTGTCGTCTGAAGCCCTATTATCCGAGGGATTCAGCAACCGGTCAAGTGCCCGGATTGGGCTGACCGGGAAGCTCATTTGAAACAAAAGAAAAAAGAGTTATCCACGAAGACACACGAAGATTCACGAAGGACCACTAAGGGGTTGCCGCTGACCGCGACGGGAAACCAAGGTTACGAGGGCCTGGTCGATGTTGACTTCAGGACACTCCCAGAGAATACCGTCCGACTGACGATCTCCCAAGAATCCGACGGGCACGGTTATCCCAGCATCTGCGGCGTGATTTCCTTTCCCAGCAGGAAATGCTTGCGGTCGGGATACCACAGGATCTGCTTGCCTCCGGCGTAACTCATGGCTCCATAAAAGGACAGCCAGGTTCTGCCGCCCTCGAGCCCCCCGTTTCCAGGACCCACCGCGACGTTTTCGGCATCGCAAAATACCTTGGGCTGGCTGAACCAGATGGGCTGATGGGCCTTGGGCTGGAACTCTCCGACGGCATAGAACATGGGAGCCCGCCTGGCCCCCATGTCGCCCGGCCCCTTGGCGCCGTAGCCGGTCCCGTCATGGTTCTGAAAGAAGAGGATATACCGGCCGTCCAGGAGCCGGTAGAGCGGGGCCGTGTTCTTGGGATGGTGCATGAAGCGGCCGTGGTCGCGGATGCGCAGCGCTTCCGACTTCCTCCAGACCCGGCCGTCGGGATCTTCCGACACGGAATACCAGACGTTGCCGGTGATGGTCCGCATGGCGGCAAACAGTCGCCCGTCGGGCAGAAGCACCACCGCCGGCTCTTCGCCCAGGCTGTAGCCACGGCTCCTGTGGGGCTCGAAGGGGCAAGGCACTGAGACGGAATCCCCCTCCGGGAGCCAGGTGAGCTTGAGGTCTTTGGGGTGGGGACCGTCGTCCAGGTTGTCGAATCGAACGAACTCCGAACGCGAGTCCGGGTACCATCCGGCGGGGCCGTTGGCCATGGGAAAGCGGCTCAAGCTGCTCCAGCGGGTAAACCCGAGCAGCATGCGGTCCTTGGAATCCCGAATGGATTGCTGCCAGAAGATCAGGTTCTTCTGCATCTCGGGATCGGGGTGGTCGTACCTGGGACGCCGCCGGACCTCCAGATCCGTCCCCTCCTTCCAGGTGTGGCCGTCATCGTCAGAGTAGATGCAGCGCTGCAGCGAGGTGACGGTGTAGGACATGTCGGTGACGCCGGTGTGCTTGTTGAACAACAGGTAGATGCGGCCGCTGCGGCTCACCAGCGGAACGGCAAAGGCCGCCGTGAATCCCGGGTGGTCGGTGGGCCCGACAATGGTCTCCGGAGGCGTCCAGGTCACCCCGCCGTCCCGGCTCCGCGAGGCCACGGTACGGTAGTCGCGAGACATCTCGTAGGCTCCCTGGCTCCAGGTCGCCAGCAGATCTCCCTTGGGAGTCTCCACCACGATGAGGTGCTCGTTGTCCCCGTCGTCTCCGAGCGGCTCCGGAGGCAGGTAGAGCACATGGTCAGGCCTGGTGCGCTTCCATTCGTCGGTATAGCAGCGATGCTGTCCGGCATCGGCCCCCTCGCCCTCCCCCTTGCTCCAGGACGACCGCGGACTTGCGGCGCCTCCGGCCATCACCGGCACCGCCGCCAACGACTTGATGAGCTCTCGTCTATTCATCCTCTATCCCCAAACGGTCCCCCAAGATCTGTCACTGGTATCAATGCCTCAACCCCCGTGTTGGCGGGCGGTTCCCGCCGCCGGCCTTCGGGAAGTATAATCTAATCCCCCGGCTCCCTGCACTGCTTAGATTGCTTAGATTGCGATTGAAGCCGGCTGCCGGGGGAACGGGGCAGGCCCCGTCTCCCTGGCGAGACCCGATAGGGTCGTTTCCGTCCCAAGAACCAGTAGATCGACAGCGGCAAGCATCATTGGCACAGTCCGCCCTTACCGCTTCTGCCACTCTTCATCCTCAAGCTGGTCAGCCAATTGGTTGAGCTTTTCCGGGTTGAATCCAGGCCGCAGGCTCAGCTTGTAGGACTTGTTGCGGTACGTCTTCCCCCGTGCCCCCCTCTGGCGGCTTTGCAGCCCCTCCCGCAAGAGGTCGTTGATGACGCGTTTCTGCGAGTGGCCATGGCTCTGCAGCAGCTCCCGGATCTGCTCGGCGAGGTCATCGTCGATGGTGAGCGTGATACGCATCCTCCCATCATATACAAGGTCGGATAGAACATAAACTCCCCTTGTTTCAATCGAGAAGGGTCTGCCCCGTCATGGGAGGACAGGGGCATCCCACGCAAGCGAACGGGAGTTTCCCCAAAGGATGCAGTTCCGCTTTCAGAGAAGTCGCCCGCAGCATACCCTCCACCGCACCATCGGGACGGTACCCCCCGGGAGCGCGGGCGTCCCGCCCGCATCCTCTCCCGTTGCGTGCCGCTCAGTTTCCCTGCGATGCGGCAGCCAACCACCCTGCCGGCCGAAACTGCATCGGCCCGGCCGAAGCGGAGCCATGGCGCGGTTTCCGGTTGATCCAGTTGCCGGTTGAGCCCCTTGGATCAAGGCGGTAAACTATCCGTCCCTGGCGACAGGCCGATTAAGAACCGGTGTCGGTTGGAAGAACGGCCTTACTCTCCGTCCGCCCCGAAAGGAATACGACATGGGATCTCGATTACTGCTCGTTCTCTCCGCCTGCCTGCTCCTGGTGGGAGCCGCCGCCTGCCGAAGCCCGCAGCCTCCTTCCGAATGGTCCTTCGGCATCATCGGAGACCTGCCCTATGCGCCGATGGAGGAACCGCAGTTCGAAAACCTCATCGACGCCATGAACCGGGAGGACTTGGCCTTCGTGATCCACGTGGGCGACTTCAAGGGCCAGAACGACCCTTGCGCGGACGACATCTACCGGCAGCGCCTGGAGCAGTTCAACCGCTTCAGCCATCCCTTCATCTTCGTGCCCGGCGACAACGAATGGACCGACTGCCACAAGCCGGAAACGCCTTCGGATCCCCTGGAGCGCCTGGCCTTCCTCCGCAAGGTCCTCTATCCCACCAACCGGACCCTTGGGCAAACCACCTTCGAGCTGGAACGTCAAAGCAGTTCGCCCGCCTTCGCCCTATTCAGGGAGAACAGCCGCTGGAGCCGGTCAGGCGTCCTCTTCGCCACCATTCACGTGGTGGGAAGCAATGACGGATTCGGCCGCTGGCCGGAGGGAGACCGGGAGCATTCCCAGCGCGGGGCGGCCAACCGGGCCTGGATGGAAGCCGCTTTCCGCCTGGCCGCCGGAGACCGCTATCGGGCCCTGGTGCTGGTCATCCACGGCAACCCCCGCTTCGAGCTGACCCCGGGAGATTCCGGGCGCTCCGGCTTCGAGGATTTTCTCGGCTCCCTGGAGGCCGCCATGCTGGCCTTTTCCAAGCCGGTGGTCCTGGTGCATGGAGACACCCACTACTTCAGGATCGACAAACCCCTGCGGAACTCCGAGACCCGGCGCCGTATCGTCCACCTCACCCGGGTGGAATCCTTCGGGGTTCCCGATGTCCACTGGGTGCGGGCGACGTTTCAGGAAGCCAACCCCAACGTCTTTGTCTTCGATCCGGTGTTGCTTTCGACCGGTCGGGAGGAACCATGACTCCGGCCGACATCGGTTACGCCAGCCTGAGGCAACAGGCGGAGTGGATCCGCACCAAAGTGCTATCGCCGGTTGAGATCCTGGAGGCGCACCTGCAACGCGTCCAATCCATCAACCCCTCGCTGAAAGCGGTCGTCACCCTGGCGGACGGAAGCCGGGAGCGCGCCCGCCAGGCCGAGGCCGCCCTCATGAGGGGCGAGTCCTGGGGCCCCCTGCATGGAGTCCCCTTTACTGCCAAGGACTGTTTCGACACTGCCGGAGTCCGAACCACCCGCGGATCCAGACTGTTCGAGAACCGCATCCCCTCCCGGGACGCCACGGCGGTTGCCCGGCTCAAGCAGGCCGGAGGCATTCTGTTGGGCAAGACCAACCTCCCCGAGTTCGCCCTGTGGTCCGAGACCTCCAACGAAGTGTTCGGCCAGACCGTGAATCCGTGGAATGCGAAACGGACTGCCGGAGGCTCCAGTGGCGGAGAGGCGGCCGCGGTCGCCGCCGGATTGTCGCCGCTCGGCATCGGCACCGACCTGGGAGGCTCCAACCGGCTGCCCTCCCACTACTGCGGTGTCGTGGGCTTCAAGCCCACTCAGGGCCGCATTCCCATCACCGGCCAGTTCCCGGGGGTGATGGCCCGCCACCTGCACGTAGGACCGCTGACCCGCTCCGTTCGGGATGCCGCCCTGGCGCTGTCGCTGCTGGTGGGACCCGACGGCCGGGACCCCTACGCCGTTCCGGTTCCGGCGCCCGACCGGGTGCCGTGGGATGCGCCGCTGCCGCCGCTGAAGATCGGATTCTTTGCCGAGGGCCCTTTCGCACCGGTGGCCAAGGCCATTCAAGAGACCGTCTCCCGGGCCGCCGCCGGCCTGGCGGAAATGGGTTGCCGGGTTCAGCCCGTGGCCCTGGAGGGCTGGAAGCGGTCCAAGCCCATCGAGATGGTGATGAAACTTCTGGTGGCCGAGGCGCCTCACTACTTCGAGCCGATTGTGGCCGGCCGGAAGGACCGGTTGGCGCCCTCGGTACAACGGCTGCTGGATACACCCCCGCCCGCAATCGCCGAATACGTAGCGGCCCTGGCCGGTTGCGAGCAGCTTCGGGTCGACCTGATGCGGCACTTCTCCGCCCACGACCTGTTGCTGCTGCCAGCGGCTCCGGTCACGGCCCATCCCCACGACGCCGTCTGCCTGGATGTGGACGGCCAGACGGTCCCGGCCGTGCACGCGGCCTCGGTGACCCCTGCCTTCGGGATGACCGGCTCACCCGCAATCTCGGTACCCTTCGGACTGAGCCCGGACGGCCTCCCCATCGGGGTTCAACTGGTGGCCCGCCATTTCGAGGAAGGGACCCTGCTGAGGGCTGCGGCCGCCCTGGAATCAACCGCTTCCCTGAAAACCCGCCGGCCTCCGCTCTGACGTGAGAACCCCATGAAGCCCATCCTGGTGATCGGAAGTCTGAACATGGACTTCGTGGTGCAAACCGACAAGCTTCCCCTGCCCGGAGAAACTGTCAAGGGAAGGGATTTCAGCACGATCCCCGGCGGCAAGGGGGCCAACCAGGCCGTGGCTGCCGCCAGGCTGGGCGGCCGCGTCCGCATGGCGGGCCGGGTGGGACAGGATGGATTCGGACGCACCCTGACCGAGGGACTCTCCTCCGCCGGGGTCGACGCCGGCCGGGTGTCGCCCACTTCCGGCGTGGCCACCGGGGTGGCCCTGATTCTGGTAGAGCGCGAGGGACAGAACCAGATCACCATTGCCGCCGGCGCCAACGACCGGTTGGAACCCGCCGATCTGGAACCGGCCTTCCAGGACTTCAGCCAGGGACTCGTCCTGCTGCAGCTGGAGTCGCCCCTGCAGACGGTGGAGGCTGCCGTCCGCCTGGCCCGCGGGCACGAGGCGACGACCATTCTGGATCCCGCCCCGGCAGCCGCCCTGCCCCAAACCCTGTTGAGCAACCTGGATTTCCTGACTCCCAATGAAACCGAGGCACAGCAGTTGCTGGGAGAGCCACCTGGAGAGATTGGCCTGGACGAAGCCCCGGCCCTGGGCCGCCGCCTGCTGGAGCTGGGACCGGACACGGTGGTCCTTAAGCTGGGAGACAAGGGCGCCTGGGTGGTCAACCGCCAATTGAGCCGCCATTTTCCGGCCTATCCGGTCAAGGCGGCCGACACCACCGCCGCCGGAGACACCTTCAACGGCGCCCTGGCCGTCCGCCTGGCCGAGGGAGGCTCCCTGCCCCGGGCCATCGAATTCGCCAACGCCGCCGCCCTTTCGGTGACCCGGGCGGGTGCCCAAGCCTCCATTCCCTCCCGCAGCCGGGTCGATCGCTTCCTGGGTGAGCATCGAGGCTGAGGGCGGCTTGGCCGCCGACTACGTCGCTGCATGACAGGTAGTCCGAAAAAGAGTTATCCACGAAGACACACGAAGAACCACGAAGGGCCACGAAGCGATACGGATCCGCTTTAACGGCGCGCGCAGCCACGAAATGGATGAGTAACATCGATGCACAGGATTTACAGGATTTGGTCTCAGAAATCTGGTGTCCTTTAGTCCTGGGGTCATTTGAATGAATGATTAACATGGATGCACAGGATGCACAGGATTTTTCGGGAAACGGCCAGATTGTAATCCTGGGCATCCGCGAACCCGAACCGGATCATCGCCCCAGCCGGCTCCTGGTGCGGGAACCTCACGTCCTGTTCATCCTGTAAATCCTGTGCATCGATGTTAATAAAAACAGTATCGATCCGCTGCCCCATTGCGGGTTGATCCCTGTGGGGAGAGGTGTTCGACGCCGTGGTCCGGATATAAAGAATTCCACGAGGAGCGCTATACTTGTACTAGCGGTCACTGGAACCACCGACCCGTGCTCAAGGCCGACCTCTCATGAGGAATCACTGTCACCTCTTGTTCCCTGCCGTTGCCGGACTCGTTCTGGCTCTGGGCGGAGTCTCGTTGCCGGCCCAGACCATCCCGGAATACGAGCAGCAGGCGCAGCAATTGCGCCGGGACCACCGGGCCGATGAGGCCATCGAGTTGCTCCAGGCCGGTCTGGAGAGGCACCCGGGCGAGCCCCGGCTTCTCCTTCCCCTGAGCCTGCTCCTGGTCGAATACGGAAAGGCGGACGAAGCCGAGGAGCATCTTCAGCGGGTCTTGTCTTTGCAGCCACTGGATCCTGAAGCCCATCGCAGCCTGGGGGAGGCCTACCTGCAGCAGGGACGGCTTCCCCGGGCAATCCGTCATTTTCAACAATCCAACCGGCTCCGGAACGCCGACGAGAGGGTCCACTATCGCCTGGCCTTCCTTTTTCTGATCCAGGAGCGACTGGACAAAGCTGTGGAGCACACCCGTCGCGCCATCGAGATCGACCCGGGCGAGCCCCGATTTCGCCTTCTCTATTCCATGCTGTTGGGGATCCAGGGACGCGACAGAGACTCCTATGAGCAACTCGGCATCGCCCGACGGTTGGCCCCCGACGATGCCTCCATCCTCTTCCGGCTGAGTGAAAAGGAGCGCGCCGCCGGTCGCACCGCCGACGCCCTGGAATCGCTGAAGCAGGCCTCCAGGACAGACCCCGAGAACCCCCTCTATCACTCCGAGCTGGCCCAACTCTACGGCCAACTGGGGCAGGATCGGGAGGCAGCCGAATCCGCCCGCAAGGCCGGGCAGCTCTACCAGGCGTTCGAGGACTACATCGAAGCCCTGAGCCTGATGGGCCGGGGGAAGACTCTCCAGGCCCTGCCTCTTCTGGAGCCGGCCGTGCAACGCCACCCGGAATTCACCAGCGGCAGGCTCCTGCTGGCAGACGCCTATCAGCGGCTGAAACGGCCCCAACCGGCCCTGCAGCTCTATCTCCAAACCCTGGAAAGGGATCCCTCCAATACCAAGGCCATGCAGGAAGCCACCTGGATCCTGGCCGGCCGGTCCGACTTCGGCTCGGCGCTGCGCATCCTGGCCGAGGTTCCCCAGGCCCATCTCAACCAGTCGCTGATCGAGGCCTACTGGAAGCAGGATCAGCAGCAACCGGCCGCCGCCCTGGAGCGGTTTCGCCGGGTGGAAAGCAGAAATCCCTTGAATCCGGGCCTGCTGCAATGGATCAGCTACTGTCTCTACACCCAGGGTCAGAAAGAGGAAGCCTTGAGGGTTCTGAGGAAGGTAGCCGACCTTCGACCCGAAGACGCGGGTGTCCAAAGGAGAGTCGGGGAGATCGAGATGGAAGGCCGCCGCGAGACGGCCTTCCGCCACGTGGAGGCCAAGAACTGGGAGGCGGCGCTGGCGGCCTTCCGCGATCTGGCCGAGGACACTGAGAACGGCGAGCGCCGGGCCTCCTATCAGCTCCACCTCGCCTATTGCCATCAGCAACTGGGCCGGCTGCGCCAGGCGGCCCGGGCCTACGCCAGCGGGCTGCAGTCCCACCCGCGGGCGCATTGGGCACGACTGAACCTGGCCTCGACGCTCTACCGGCTCTCCCGCTTCCGGGAGGCGGTCGAACAGTGGGAACGACTTCCCGCCCTCTCCAGGACCGCCCCGATCCACTTCCAGTTGGGGGTCTGCTACCTCCACCTGGACCGCTACGACCGGGCCGAGGCGGCGTTCCGCCAGTCCCTGGAGAAAGGCAACCGCTCGCCACAGTTGTTCTACAACCTGGGGACCACCCTGGTGCGACGGTTCAAGACCGCCGAGGGCTGGGCCCTGATACGGCGTTCAGCCGCCGCCGACTATCCGCCTGCCCTTGCCCTTCTCAGACGGGCCGGGTTGACCGGACGCTAGCGAGGCCGTGCCTCACACCGAACAGCCGACAAAAAAGACATCCACGAAGGGACACGAAGAACGACGAGAAAATGGCCATGCCGCCGGTGGAAATACGCACCACCCAAACCATTCTGTCTCTGGATGCCGAGGGCCGGGACCGGGCTGCCCTCTGGTTTCCGGAGTTGGTCGAGATCGGGGCCACCTCGGAGCGACCGGTATTCTTTGACGGTCCATCCCCCTGCCCCGTCTGGCAACCCCGGGACGACTCGACCCTGGGCTACACGGTCGAGATCCCGGGGAGTCTCGCCATTGACGCCGGCATCCGGTCAGACCCGCTCGGATTCGATCTCAGCCTCGAGCTCACCAACGCGAGTCCGCGGGACTGGAAGCAGGTGATTTCGGCCGTTTGCCTGCAACTGACGCCGGCAGCCTCCTTTCTGGACCTGACCCGGGAACGGACGGGCTGCGTGTGCGGCGGACGGGTGCGCTCCTTCGCCGAAATGAAGACCATCGGAGGGCGCCCCGTATACCTGTTTGCTTTCGTCCGGGACCACACCCCCCAGAAGCTGCACGGGGACCCCACCCGACCCGGAGCCAAGTGGAGCCACACCGTCGATCGCCCCGACGACGGGTTCCTGTGGGTAAGCGCCGCCGGTTTCAACCGGACGCTCTGGATGGGATGGGACGACAGCCAGTTCCTCCAGAGCAACACCACCCCGGCCTACGGATGCGTCCACTCCAATCCCTTCTTCGGGGATATGGCATCGGGCGAATCCGTTTGCAGGAGGGGCCGGATCGCCGTTCTGGAAGGTGGCCCCGAGGAGGCCCACCGGGCCTTCTTGAACGAGTTCGGCGGCTAGTTGTGGTGCGAAAATCGGTAGTTGGGTGTAATTGCAAGAACGGTTGAGGGGAACATCATCCTTCTTGCATTGCCGATTCGATGGCGGTGTTTCTCGTATCTCGAATATGCCTGCCGAGGCGTTGAAAGTAGACGACCTCCCCGAGAGTGGAAAGGACATATTGGGGGTAATACTGGATTCTGTCCTCGCAACCGTTGCCTAAAACGTGAGCGCTCACAAGGATAGTTGCCACCGATAGGGGGAGAAAAACTACCAGAAATCGAATGCTTACGACCCAACCTAGAACAAAGGTTTTCTGAATCAAGTCGAAGCCAGTCTTTCCTCCGTTCGCAACATAGACGTAATAGATACCTGCAATGGGAATGCAGGCAAACACAAGGGAAAACACCTCATCGTCCCAAGCCGCCAAGTCTGCGTCGCTGCATTCGTCGGTGGTCCCTGTTTGAATTGCGAAAGCCAGTCCAATGAGAACACTGTAAACGACCAAGTAGACGACTGCCTCCCGATCACTGAGAGTCCTTTCCTTTAGCTTCTGTTTGAGTGGCTGATACTTGACAAAATACATTCTCGTTTTCCTCCTCCGTCAATCAATCGTAAGCCAAAGACCCCCTTGCCGCCCAGTGCTCAATGAGACTAGAATGTCAGGTCGATTCCGGCGGTTCGGAGGATCCTCTGCAGTTCGTGAGCCAGCCTCGATCCCAGATGCCGGCCGGCCATAGTTTCGCAATTCAAGGAGAAACCGTGCACTTCACCCAGGAACAAATCGACTTCTTCCACGCCAACGGATATCTGCTGGGGCCCCGAGTGCTGTCGGACGCCACCATCGCGGAGCTGAAGCAGCGCATCCAGGGCATCCTGGACGGCAGCGTCTCCTTTCCCAAGCTCTACAAGGGAGAAACGGTGGAACGGTCGGACGCCAAGGGGCAGTTGCCCTCGGTGAAGGTCGTCAACCTTTCCCGACACGATTCGGTGTTTCGCAAGGTCCTTGGCAACGAGGCCGTCAGCACGCTGGCCAACGAACTCATGGAAGGCCCGGTGCGGCTGTGGGAAGACCAGATGATCTACAAGCCGGCCTTCGACCAAAAGACCACGCTGGGTTGGCACCAGGACTACACCTACTGGGACCACGTCTATCCCGCGGACCTGGCCACCTGCTGGATCGCCATCGACGATGCCACCGTGGACAACGGCTGCATGTACGTGGTTCCGGGAAGCCACCGCTGGGATCTGGACTACTCCCGCGAGGACGTTGACGTGACAGACCCGGAGTGGCTCCTGAAGCGCTCCGATCTACCTGACCAGGTAGAACCGGTAGCGTGCGAGGTGCCGGCCGGCCACTGCCACTTTCACCACTGCAGGACCTTTCACGGCTCCTACGGCAACAAGACCGACAACCCGCGGCGAAGCTACGTCATGCACCTGATGCCGGGACATATCCGCCGTGGTGGCGAGGACTGGAACGACCGCATGGCCTCGGTGGAAGGTGTGGCCGTGGGAGAAATCGTTCAGGGCCCCAGCTACCCGGAACTGCCGGTCGTGGCTTAGCCCCGCCGAGCGGACCATACGAGAGTGAACCAGGCTTGTTTCAGTTGCTTAACGTGTCGATAAAATAACTATCCACTAGCCACTAGCCACTATTCAGCTAGTCCTCGATATTCCTCCACTCCAACTGCAGGAACTTGAAGGGCTTGTCCCCCAGCACCTTGTATCCGTGCTTGACGAAGCGCGGCGTGAAGATGACGTCCCCGGGGCCGACTTCGCGCTCGAACTCGCCCACCTCCCACAGGGCTCTTCCCTCCAGCACGATTTCGATCTGCTCCATTTTCGGATGGTAGTGGACCGGAGTGTTGCCCCCGGGGCCGTACTGAACCAGGGCGATGATCGCCGATTCCGAGTTGATTTGCGGTGCGAGAAAGAGTACCTGTGAAATTCCGAAGTGCCCTCCGGCCGCTTCAGCACTGAGTTGCTGGATCGGATGGGTCTTCTCGGAGATCACGTAGCCCACCGGCTCCGCCACCGCCACATCCAGGGCTCCGCTCCCGTCGAGATCCAATCCCTTCCCGGCCCGCGGCCACCAACGGGTGAAGCCGCTCAGATTGAACCTGAGTCGGGACACGGCGTGAGGGTTGGCCTTGCCGTTGGCGACGAACAGTTCCCCGGAAGCCGTGAAATCGAGACCGCCGGGAGATTTCAGAGTCGAATTCTTTACGGGGTTCTCCGCCACCAGTTCCCCCTCCCTCAGAAAAACACGGTGGAGCTGATCGGAAGCGGCATCGGCAATGAAAGCCTCGCCCCAGGGGCTTTCGGCGGCGCCCGTCAGATCGGCTCCCGGCAGCACCAGGGCGGTTCGGGGACCGCCCTCCAAGGACTCTCCCGACTTGTTGGTGAGCTGGTACACGTGGTCTCCGGAAATCCCGAAGACCCGGCCCTGCAACACGAAGACATCCCGGTAGGTGCTCCCGGTCATCTTCCCGATCTTGTCCTTCAAGGGATCTCGACGGGGCGCGCTGTTCCAGTCCTTGAAGTACATGTGACTCCGCTGGCGGAAGATCTCGTCAAGGTTCGGCTCTTCCAGGAGCCGTCCGCTCAGTCCGGCGCGATCCCCCGGATTGCCGTCGTAGAGCTTGAGCCGGTCGGCGTCCGGGTCGTAGACCAGGCGGCCGGTCAGATGCCGCTGGCGGTCGTAGACCGAGAGGATATTGCCCCGCTTCATGGCAATCGAAGCAGCCGGGAAGATGCCGGGGAAATCCTGGTCGCTGTAGGAAGCGACCTGCTTGACCTCTTCCTGCTTGTCTCTGATCTTGTACTGAACGATCTCCCCCTCGTTCTTGAGGATAAAGACCCGTTGTGTGGCCAGACAGGGCAACAGGGTGAAGACCAGCAAAAACCACCCCAAGAGCGGGATCCTCAGGTAGCGCGTCGGCATCGGTTTCCTCCATTTGTTTGATTGGACCGGAGACAGAAGCAGTACCCTCCGGGCTCCATGCCATCCGGGGCAAGCCGGTCAAAAACCTAGCGGAATTGCAGCCGTGCCCACTCCTCGGCGCTCTGTACGGCGCTGGCCGGCCGGCTGCGGCTGCGGGCGATGTGTCCCTGGTCTTCGCGCAGGGTCGGCTGGCGGGCATCCTGATAGCGCCAGTCAAGGTTCCAGCGAACCGTCCGGCTTCGATTGGGCAAGCCCTGGTGAAACAGCAGATTGCTGAACAGCACCACATCCCCCGGGTCCAGCTCGATGGAGACGGCTCTCTCGAAGAGGGGCGTATACCTGGGGTCCACGATCTCCAGGTAGTAGCGGCGGCTGATGTGGGGCACCACTCCCAGCTTGTGGCTGCCGGGGACGAACTGCATGCAGCCGTTCTCCTCCCGCGCCGGAACCAGCGGCGACCAGACGTTGAGCATTCGCAGCTCCTCGACGTCATCGTGCCGCACACTGTCATCGGTGTGCACGAAGTGAGTGTACCCCCCGTCCTGGTGCCACCAGATGCGAGTGCCTTCCCAGTCGGGGAGCTTGGGGCGCACGGTGTAGTTGGGATAGAGCCGGATCTCGCTGCCCAGGACCGACTCGACCAGGTCAAGCAGCTCCGGATGAAAAAAATAGCCGAAGATGCCGGGCAAATGCAGTTCCCGGCGGAAGCTTTGGGGCGCTTGGTCCAGGCAGTCCCGGAAAAGCCGGTAGATGCGGGTGTCGAAGGGCTCATCCACAAAGGAGGACTGGACGCTTCCCTCCCGAATCAACCCGGCAGCCAGTTGGTCGACCAGCCCGTCGAGATCGGCCCGGGCTTCGGCCACCACTTGCGGTTCCACCAGCCCCCGCAGGATGACATAGCCCTCCTCGTCGAACTGCCTTCTCAAACCGAATTGCATGAGTTCATCAAAACGGTCCGGGCTCACTGACACACTCCCCGGACCAATCTGGGATCATAGAGTAAACGGGTGGATTAATAAAGGTGATATGGTAGGAGCCGACGGCGTCCGACGACGATCGGTTCCACCATCGATTCCAGCTGCTCAAATCCAAACGAACCCCGGGAGCCAGGCCAGTGAGAAAGAGCAAAGTCTTGAAAAAATTCCGCAGCGGAGAGTTCGCCCGGATCTGCGGAATGGGACACTTCCTTCCCTTCTTCATCCGCCACGCCGCCCACTCTCGATACGACGGGATCTGGTTCGACCTGGAACACCGGACCATGGACGACAGAGAAGTGCAGTCCATTCTGGCCCTGTGTCACCTCCACGATATCGATTGCATGATCCGTCCCTCCACCCGCGAGCCTGCTCGCCTGTACCGGTACCTGGAAGAGGGAGCCGCCGGCTTCATGTTTCCCTTCGTCAACAACGCCCGAATCGCCAGGCAATTGGTGCAGGCGGTCAAGTTTCCACCTATCGGCAACCGTGGGGTCGACGGGGCGGGACTGGATTCGGATTACACCCTGGCTGCCTGGACGCCGGGGAGCGACTACTGTGGGGAAGCCAACCGCGAGACCTTCATCCTGGCCCAGATCGAGAGCCCGGAGGCGCTGGAAAACGTGGACGAAATCGCTGCCGTGGAGGGAATCGACTGTCTCTTTGTGGGCCCCGCCGATCTCACCCGTCGCATGTCCAGTCTGCCCGGGAACGAGCCGTTCGTACTGGATGACGCCGTCCAGCGGGTAGCCGACGCCGCCGGCCGGGCCGGCAAGGCCTGGGGGGTCACGGTGCCCTCTCTGGAGGCCTTGGCAAAATACCGCAGCATGGGAGGCCAGGTGATGCCCTGGGGTGGCGACTATTTCCTGGTGAGGGTTCTGGACCAATGCCGCAGGGACCTGGATGGGGTCCTGGATTCGGAATGAGTTGACTCACCGCCGGCGCAGCACCGATTCGTCTCGCCACGGTTCGAAGGTTTTCCTCGACTCGACGGCACTTTGGGCGAGGGCGCTGCAGTTCCGGGCCAAGACCTCGAAGACCCGGTTGGCGATCACCCGGTGCCCCAGGTTGTTGGCATGCACACCGTCGGGGTCAACCATCCAGGGAGCCATTCCCTGGGCTTCGAAGACGTCGGCATAGAGCACGTCACACTCCAGCGCCAAGTGCCGCATGGCGGCATTGAACCCCATGAACGACTCCAGGCTGCCTCGATCGAATGGCGGGTATTGATCGAAGGCCGTCATGTAGTAGGCGTTGATCAACACCATCAAGGCGCCGCTGCGCTCCTTGATGTCCAGCACGATATGCCCGAGGTCCTCAAGAAAAGACTCAAGAGGCGTTCCTCCTCGGGCGTCATTCAGTCCATAGGAGATCAAGACCAGGTCCGGCCGATGCGCCAGCACGTGCTTGTCGTAACGCTCCATGGCGCTGGGCTTCCCCGAAGAATCATAGGCGGGACTTCTCGGGGAAACCAGGTTGGCTCCCAATCCACTGTTGATCAGCCTGATCGGCTCCAGTTGCGCCTCGTCGATCAGTCGGCCCAGCCGGTGGACCCAGGTGAGTTCGCGGCGGGTTGCCGTCCCCCCGGCCGTGGTGCTCTCCCCCAGGGCCACGCCTGTCTTGAAGGGTGTCTTGCGGTAGTCTCGCTTGTTCAGGAACGTCGAGGAATCGTCCATTGGAGAGATTGGATGGAAAGTTCCTGCCTCGAGCCCGCACTTCCCACCGGGTAGCGGCTTCCGGCTCTTCTTCAGCGCACGAACCAGCGGGCTGCGCAGCGGACTTGGCTCTTTTGGAACTCGAGGGTGTAGGGATCGACCAGCCAGCGGGCCAGGTAGCCGTCGGTGCGGGCCAGCACCCAGCCGAAATCCCAGCCCTGGCTCCGGTATCGGATCGGAATGGAGGGCTCGACCCGAACCACGGGTTGGGCTGCTCCCCACAGCCGCTTCTGCTCGGTGTAGTAGTAGTTGGGGCCCACGTGAACGAAGACCTCGTGGTCCATAGCCTTTGCCGGGTCATCGGCCAGGTCGGCGCACAGACCCCGTAGCGCCACCTTGACGTCCCGGCCGCGGGCGCATTCCCCGGCCAGGTCCTCTACCGACCCCGACACCACCGTGCCGTCCTCGGTGTGAGAGAGGACCTCTTCCCAGACGTCCAGCACGTGGAAACCGTAGGACTCGAAGTCATAGACAAAGTTGTGGCTGGGGGCGTTGGTGCCTGCATCCCAGTCGTCGAATCGGTGTGTGTTGGGATCGGACCCCTGATCGTACGGGGGTGAGGTCCCCGGGAGGCCTTCGTCCGGCTTGCCGTCCAGGTAGGGACGGGCTATGGCCTGCAGGCCGTTCTGGTTGTACATGAAGAAGGACATGGAGGCCCGGGGTCCAAATCCGTCCGCCACCAGTCCCACCGGCTGCCTGAGATTCATGATTCCGGCCGTCCAGCGATCTTCCAGCAGATAGGTCACCCGAAAGTCGGAGACCTCCTGAACCAGCTCGGGATTGTCGGAGTCCCGGTCCACGTGCTCGTTGTGCCGGAACTCCGTATAGATTCTGAGATCGGCGCCCCGGCGGACGGCGTCGGCCAGGGCCTTTTCGCTGCCCCCCACCGGCCGGCGCTGCTTGTCCAGGGAGAGAGCCAATCGCCAGCGGTTGCCATCCGGCGGCGATTGATCCCTTGAATCGGATTTCTCGACCATGGGTCTTTACCTTTCCTGTCTTGAAGAATGGTTGGCGTCGATGACGGCCGGCCCCGGGAGTGCCGCCCGCCCCGAACTCATCCCCGGTGCTTCAGGGGACGACCGTGAAACCCGTCCAGCAGCTTCCCCTCCCGCAAAGCCCACTCGCCGTTGACCAGAAGGTGGTGAATACCCCGCGGGGCATGCCGGGGATCCATGTAGTCGGCCCGGGTGCCGATCCGCTCCGCATCGAACACCGTCACGTCGGCCCAATATCCCGGGGCCAGCAACCCTCGCCGTTCCAGCTTGAATCGGCGGGCCGGCAGCGCCGTCGACTTGCGCACCGCCTCTTCGACCGTGAACCAGCCCTTCTCTCGAACGAATTCTCCAAACAGGGTCGGGTAGGTTCCAAAGGTCCGAGGATGGGGAATCCCCTCGGTGTAGACCCCGTCGGTGATGATGGAGGTCAGCGGGTGGCTCAATACCTTGCGTAGATTTTCTTCCGACTGGTTGAAGGAAACGATCATCAGGGAGGCCCGGGTCTCCCGCAGCAGATCCAGGGCGGTTTCCACACCGGAACGGAGGCGTTCCTCGGCCACCTGTTGAATGGTCCTGCCGACCAGGGCCTGGTGGCTCATCGCCCGTGCCGATGCCAGCCATTGGTGGCCGCCCTCCCGAACCGATGCGATCAACAGGTTCTCCCAGCCGTTGCCCAGGTTGGCCAAGGTCTCTTCCGCGATCCTGGCCCGAGTGTCCTTGTCGGACAACCGCTCCAGCAGCCGCTCGGTTCCCCCCTCCAGGGCCCAGCTCGGCAGAACCTGAGTCAGATGACACGATCCCGCCAAGTATGGGTAGGCGTCGATCCCCACGTCCACCCCGTCCCGCTCAGCCTGGTCCACCAGGTCCAACACCGCGTCCATCTTTTCCCAGTTCATGCGGCCTACCGTCTGCAGGTGGGAAAGCTGAACAGAAACCCCCGTCTCCCGGCCCAGGTCGAGGGCTTCCTCCACGGCCTCCAGGATGTGAAACTTGTAGTCCCTCAGGTGGGTGGTGTAGTAGGCGCCGTGTTCGTGCACAATCCGGCAGAGCCGGGCCAGCTCGGCAAAGTCCCCGTAGCTGCTGGGGGCTTCGTTCAATCCGGTGGAGAACCCGATCGATCCCTGCTCCAGGCAGGAGGACAACCTCCGCTCCATCCGGCCCCACTCCGCCGAATCGAGCGGGGCGGCCTTGATCCCGCAGACGTTGGCCCTGAGGGTGGCGTGGCCGGTGAGGGCCGCCACGTTGGTGCGGCTGCCGACCTCCCGGAGGTCATCGAAGTAGGCCGCCGCGTCGGTCCAGGCCCGCGAGCCCCGCCTCTCGAACAGATCGAAGCTCGGGACCAGCTTCTCCGACGGCAACTTGGGAAAGAGGGAGAACCCGCAGTTGCCGACGACTTCGGTGGCGACCCCTTGCAGGACCTTCTCGGGGCGGTGTTCCAGCACCTCCAGGTCGCTGTGGCTGTGCACGTCGATGAAACCGGGCGTGATCGTGAGCCCGGAGCAGTCCACCACCTCCATCTCCGGCCCGGCGGCAACCGCACCTACCTCCCGGATTCGACCGTCATGGATCAGGACCGAGGCCACACTGGCCGGGCTGCCGCTGCCATCCACCACACTTCCGTTGGACAAGAGAATCATCGGGGTTTCCTACTCAGCGCTTGAAGAAGAAATTCTCGGCCGTCTTCACCAGGATCTGGTCCTTGTCGCTTTCGCTCAGGAAGTCGGCGTGATCCTGAATCAAGGCTACGGCGGCCTCGAAGGTGTTGGGAGGCTCGAGAGCCTGAAGGGGACAGTCGCTTTCCCACATGCAGCGTTCGGGACCGAAGGCCTCCACCACCCGGCGGATGAGCGGAAGCTGTTCCAGGTAGGGCGGCTTCTTGGTCCCCAGCGCATAGAACGCCCCGATCTTGACCATCACGGCGGGGTGCCCGGCCATGGCGCACAGGGCCGCGATCTGCTCTTCGGGAAAGGTTCCCAGTCTTCCGATCAGGCAGAGGTGATCGATGATGACCGGGGTCTGGGGATGGCGCCGGCACATGCGGTCCAGCTCGGGCAGGTCGGGCGGCGACATCAGGAAGCTGAGGGCCAGCCGGTGGTCGGCGGCGGCCTGGAACATCCTCTCGTACCCCTCGTGGTCGAGCCAGCGGGGCCCGTCGCCCAGCCGCGGCCGGGTGCTCTTGCCCCGAATGCGGAAGGCCAGGATGCCTTGCCGGGCCAGGTCCACCATGGTCCTGTCGGGGCGGGCCAGGCTGACGTCGGTCACCGCCGGGACGATTCCCGTTCCCACGTAGTTGTCGGGCCGGGCGGCGATGATGTCCGCAATATAGCTGTGGTCGAGGCCGTACCAGGTCATCTGGATCAGGTTGGTGCGGCGGACCCCCTGGGGCTTGCTGTGACGGGCCAGATCCTCGGGAGTAAAGCTGGGGAACCAGAAGTCCTTCTTGCTGAACCCCGGCGCCAGCGGATATTTTTCGGTATCGGGAGTCCACACGTGCACGTGGGCATCCACGATATCGGTCCGTTTGCCTGGAGCGGCAGCCAGGGGCGCCGGCCCCGCGGCCGCCAGCAATCCCAGGCCGGCCCCTGAGGCCAGCAATTCTCTGCGGGTGATTTCCTTCATTGTTACCTCGTGAGTATGGATGGGCTGTCTCTACCGAAACCCCAAGGCCAAGGGCTGAAACCGGAGCCTTTTGCAAAAGACACAACCACAAAAAGCACAAAAGGCACAAAATGAGATTCGAGACTTGTCTATGGGTGTTTTTGTGCCTCTTGTGGCCATTCAGTCACAGAGCGGACATGTCCCTCGAATTCTCTGTCCCCTCTCGCTCCCCATAAAACCGTTGCCTGCTGAATTTTGCAAAATGCTCACCACCGGTCGGATCGGTCCGCGGTAAGGCAGTCTAAGTCTTCTTTTCCGTTGTCGACACGGCCTCGGTGTAGGCGGCAGCGGCGGCGTTCAACCGCTGCAGGGCTTCCCCGGGCAGGGTGATCCGGGTTCCCGCGAAGTTGTCGGAAACGTGCTCCGGCTTCTCGGCTCCGGCCAGCACGCTGGTGACCTCCGGATGGCTCAGGACCCAGGCCACGCACACCTGGGGCCGGGTCACTCCCAATTCGCTGGCGACCGCATCCAGCGCCTCTATGGGACCCTTCAACGGGGATCCCTCCGGTACTTCGCGGCCCGGCGCCAAGCGTCCCTCCCCGAGGGGGCTGAAGGCCAGCAGGCCAAGGTTTCCCTGACGGATCAGAGGAAACAGCTCGTCAACCATGAAGTCCTTTCGATCGGCGGCCACCAGGTTGTAATAGTCTTCCAGCCCGGCGATGGGGCTCCTGCCTTCCCGCTTCCCCAACTCCACCAACTCTCCGACCTGACGGGCCAAGTGGTTGGAAACCCCCCAGTAGCGGATCTTGCCGGCCTTGACCAGGTCGTCCAGGCTGTCGGCGAGCTGCTCCATGTGCTCCCGTGTGGGAACGTCGGCCGCCGGATTGTCGTCATCCGCCCTCGGGGTCCGGATATCGGGAGAGTGCAGCAGGTAGAGATCGATATAGTCCGTCCCCAGGCGCTTGAGGCTCCCTTCCGCCTTGCGGAACAGGGAATCGCGGGTAAAGGCCGATCGCTCCGATTCGGGGCCGTCCACGGGCGCCGCCTTGGTGCAGACGACCACCTGGTCCCGCCTTCCGGCCATGGCCTTGCCCAGAACCGTTTCCGAACCGCCCCAGCCGTAGGCCTCCGAGGAGTCGAAGAAGTTGACGCCGATGTCGATGCAGTGACGCAGGATGCTCAGCCCCTCCGGGTCGTCGCCCTTGCGGCTCACCTTGCGAAAGGCGGTGCCCTGGCACAGCTTGGACACGTAGAGATCGGTGTGCCCGAACCTCACCAGGTGGGAGGGCCGCTCAACCGCCGGCTCTTCGGTCGGCGCCGGCCCGCACCCGGAGAGATTGCCCAGCAGCACCCCTCCGGCAGCGGTTCCACAGGCCTTCAGAAAATCTCGGCGATCCCTGAAAGAGGAAGCAGACGGGGAGAACCGGGGAATGGCCGGCATGGCGGGATCCTTTCGTCTCTCGGCCCCAGCCACCCGAGAATGTTGGCGAGCGGGGCCGCTGTTGGCTGTGATCGCTGGTCCTGAGGCATGACGCCCCGGAGTGAGCGCTATTCTCTATCGGCATCTCCGGCGGGTCAAGTGAGAAGGGTCGGGTTGGAACCGGGAAAGGCGGCTGCGCTGCAAAACCACAAGGGGAAAAGAGTTATCCACTAAGACACACGAAGGACGACCAAGGGCCGCGAAGCGAGACGGATTTGCTTTAACGGCACGCACAGCCACTAAATGAATAAATAACATCGATGCACAGGATACACAGGATTATTCAGGATTTTTTCAGGAAACGGCTGGCTTGTAATCCCGGGCATCCGCGAATCCGCACTGGATCATCGCCCTAGCCGGCTTCCGGTGCAGGAAGCTCTCGTCCTGCTTATCCTGTGCATCCTGTGCATCCATGTTCATGAATCAAGATATCGATCCCCGGCGGCATACCCTCCTGACCATCCACGGTCCCTGATACCCCCAACCGGTGTCAGCCCCGCGCCCGGCACAAAAAAAGGCAGTCAGAGCCTTGGCCCTGATTGCCTTGGATTCTTCGAAAACGGCTGGGATCTAGAAGCCGATCCGGGCGCGAAGCGTGATCCCGCGGTTCCCGCCTCCACTACGAACGATGCCAAAGTTCGGATCGGCGACATTGGTGCTGGCCCCGCCGGAATTGGCGTGGTTCAACAGGTTGCTGATGTAGGCTTCGAGCTTGAAGTAGGGGCTCTGCTCCAGGGCGGGAACGAGTTTCCACTCCTTGAAGATGTTGAGGTTGAGGCCCCATCGGTTGGGATGCCTGAGGGCGCCCCGGGGAGCTGTCCCGTAGCGGCTCTCGGGCGGCAGCGCAAAGCATCCCCGATTCCAGAGCTGCCCTCTCCCCTCGAAACCGGTGTCGTTGGGATTGCAGCCTCCCACCAGGTCGGGCCGGGCGCCGTCCCCGCGGAGCTTGAGGGCGGGATGGTTTCCGCCGCTGAAGACCGGAATAAACCTCCCGCGTCCACCGGTTGTGAATTGAGGGACAAGCGTCCAGTCGCCGATCAGGTGATGGAGCCAGGTCGACGCGCCGGAAGCGAACTGCTGGCCCTTTCCAAACGGCATCGGCACCACCGCCAACCAGCGAGAGGTAAGGTCGGGGACGCCAGCCTGCCACCCGTAGTCGTTGTGGCGCTGACCGGCGCTGGACTGGAAGAAGCCGGAAGAGGAGCCGAACAGGCCGCCCTGGACATCGTTCAGGCTCTTGGACCAGTTGAACCAGCCTCGGAAGTAGATCCCGCTGGAGAACTGCCGGGTCAACTCCAGTTGCAGGGCGTTGTACTTGGAGTTGCCTCCCAGTTGCAGGGCATGGACGTTGGCGAACTTGGACGGGTCGAAGGGCTGATAGCTGCTGCCCGGACGGATGGCCTGCAGGTCTTCGATGTAGGGCCAGGAAACTCCCCTGGACCCCACCCAGGAGGCC
>VXMN01000203.1 GCA_009841055.1 Acidobacteriota bacterium | reverse complement strand
GATCAAGCGGTCCAACCAGATCATCTCCTCCTGCTACGAGCAACAGGACGAGGTGGAGAATGTGCTCGACAGCGCCGAGAGGGCGATCTTCGAAATCGCCGAATCCAAGATTCGCACCGGTTTTGTCAGTCTCGGCCAATTGGCCAAGACCAGCTTCAAGAAGATCGAAGCGGCGGCCGGTCAACGCCAGATGGTGACCGGAATTGCCTCGGGGTTCTCCCGGTTCGACGAATTGACCTCCGGGTTCCAGTCCTCCGACCTGGTGGTGTTGGCTGCCAGGCCCGCCATGGGCAAGACCTCTCTGGCCCTCAACGTTGCCAGCCACGCTGCCCTGAAATCCGAGAAGAGCGTCGGGATATTCAGTCTGGAGATGGCGGCCGATCAACTGCTGTTGCGAATTCTCTGCTCGGAAGCCCGAGTCGACGCCCACAAGCTGCGCACCGGATATTTGGCCAAGGAAGACTGGAACAAGCTTGCCGGTACTCTGGGAGACATGTCCTCTGCCCGCATCTTCATCGATGACACTCCGAGCATCGGCCTGCTGGAGATGGGGGCCAAGGCGCGGCGTCTCAAGTCCGAGAGCGGGCTGGACCTGCTGATCGTGGACTACCTGCAGTTGGTTTCGGGAGGCGGAGGGCGAAATGACAATCGTCAGCAGGAGATCTCGAACATTTCTCGGGGACTGAAGGCGCTGGCCAAGGAACTCGACATCCCGGTGATCGCCCTCTCCCAGCTCAGCCGCGCCCCGGAGCAGCGAACCGAGAGCCACGAACCGAGGCTCTCGGACTTGAGAGAGTCGGGCTCCATCGAGCAGGATGCCGACCTGGTGACCTTCATTTTCCGCGAGGAAATGTACAAACAGACCGATCAGAATAAGGGCGTTGCCGATCTGATCATCGGCAAGCAACGGAACGGTCCAACGGGCAGGGTGAAGCTGGCCTTTCTTCAAGAATACACTCGCTTCGAGAACCTCTGGGAGGAGTAGGACGGATTCAAGTGGAAAGTGGAGAGTGAATAGTGGAGAGTGATTAGCCCTGCCCCCGTCCCCGACGGCGGGACGGGTCATACGGAATAAAGCAGTGTGTTCCAGGAACGATGCTCGCCGTGTCGATCCAAAAACTCTCCACTCTCCACTAGTCCAACGACCCGGCTCAATGGCCAATCCAAGCCAAGCCATGAATCGAACGGGCAGACCCACCTGGGTAGAGGTCGACCTGGCGGCCGTCCGGGCCAACCTCAGGGCCCTGAGAGCCTTTCTTGGAGAGGGCGTTGGCGTCATTGCCGTGGTGAAGGCCGGCGCCTACGGCCACGGGGCGGTGCCGGTGGCGCGCTGCCTGGAAGAAGCGGGTGCCGACGCCCTGGCCGTGGCCATTCTGGAGGAAGCCCTGGAGTTGAGGCGGGCGGGCATCGGATTGCCCATCCTCCTCCTCAACGGGTTCTGGCCGGGCGAGGAGGCCGAGATCATTCGCCGGGACTTGACGCCGGCGGTGTATGCCGAAGACATGGTGCTCCGGTTGGCTGGTGAGGCCGGCCGCCTGAAGGCCCCGGCCCGCTACGCCGTCAAGATCGATACCGGGATGACCCGCCTGGGAATTCCCTTCGAGCAGGCCGGCGAGGTGGTCCGCCGCTGCCTGGCTACGGAGTGGGTCCGCTGCCAGGGTCTCTACACCCATTTCAGTTCGGCCGACGAGCCCGGCCATCCTGCCACCCGCCGGCAGATCGGCCGGTTCAGGCAGGTGCTGGCCGACCTGCCCTCCGGGAAAGCGGCGGGATTCCACAACCACATGGCAAACAGCGCCGCCATTCTCGGATTTCGCGAGGCCTGGTGCGATGCGGTCCGTCCCGGGCTGATGCTCTATGGGGTCAATCCATTGAGCCGGCCGGCTCCACTGACCCTGAGTCCGGTGCTGAGCTTCAAGACCTCGATCGTGCAGGTCAAGACGATAGGGGCCGGGACCGGGGTCGGATACGGCGGCGACTACGTGGCTTCGAGAAGCACCCGGATCGCCATCCTGCCGGTGGGCTATGCGGATGGGGTCAACCGGCTGCTGGCCTCCGGCGGCAACGTTCTCCTGCGCGGGCGCCGTATCCCCTTTGCCGGAAGGATCAGCATGGACCTGACCGCCGTGGATATCGGGTCGGCTCCGGAGGCCGGAGTGGGAGACGAGGTCTGCCTGATCGGCCGGCAGGGAAGCGAGGAGATCACAGTCGGGGAGTTCGCCGCCACCTGCTCCACCATTCCCTACGAGGCGCTCTGCCGGATCGGTCCAAGGGTTCCGAGGCTCTACCGATAGCCTGGTGTCTGGGGAGAAGTTAGGATTGCCATTGCCTCGGCGGCGTCCCATAATTGGGGCCTTTGGCTCCGGCTGCCGGCAAGATCGCCGCGGCCGTCGGATCAGCCCGGATTCGGTTGAATGCCGGTATGAATTCAGGAGGTCTCATGTCTGAAAACCCTTCTCGCCGTTCCCGGGACTCGGATTGGGTTGCGGCCAGCTCCGGTTTGACTTCGGCGGCCGTCATTGCGTTCACCGAGGGTCCGGCCGCGGACGCCGAGGGCAACGTCTTCTTCAGCGATATCGCCAACAACCGCATCATGAAGCTTTCCGCCGCCGGGGTCCTCTCGGTCTTCCGGGAGGACAGCGGCCGAACCAACGGAAACATGTTTGACCGGCAGGGCCGCCTGGTGAGCTGCGAAGGAAGTGAATCGGGCCCGGGAGGACGGCGGCGGCTGGTGCGGACGGACATGGAAAGCGGCGAGATCGAGGTGCTGTCCGACCGCTTCGAGGGCCGGCGATACAACAGTCCCAACGACCTCGTCATTGACCGCCAGGGACGGATCTACTTTACCGACCCCTGCTACGGCGACCGGTCGATCATGGAGATGCAGGAAGAAGCCGTCTATCGGATCGATCCCGACGGCACGGTGGTCCGGGTGTTGCAACAACCGGCCATACAGCGTCCCAACGGCATCACCCTCTCACCAGACGACCGGACGCTCTACGTGGTGGACAGCAACCCCCAGCCTGGCGGCAACCGGAAGATCTGGGCCTTCGACATCCAGGAAGACGATGAGCTGGCCAATCAGAGGGTGGTTTACGACTTCTCTCCGGGCCGGGGCGCGGACGGGGTTCGCGTGGATGCCCGGGGGAATCTCTGGGCCGCGGCCGGGATCAAGATGCCCAGGGGAGAGGGAGAAACCGGCCTGAATCCGCCGGGTATCTACGTGGTGAGCCCGACGGGCGAGCTGCTGGGTTTCATCGACGTTCCCGAAGACGTCATCACCAACCTCACCTTTGGCGGCCCCGGCAAGCGGACCGCCTACATAACGGCCGGAAAGGCGCTGTTCCGGATCGACCTCAGCGTCGCCGGTCATACCATCTATCCCTGATCGGGCTGCAGGCGGAGCGGGAGGAAAGCAGTGAGCAAGATCAAAGTGGGGGCGGCCCAGATTCCCCAGACCACCGACGTGGCGGTCAATACGGCCAAGGTGCTTGAGACCATGGAGAAGGCTGCCCGGGAAGGGGTGGACCTGCTCTGTTTCCCCGAGACCCACCTCTCCGGCTACCGGGTGGGCCTTCTGGCTTCCGAAGCCGCCTGTCCCGCCCCGGCCCTGGAAGCGGCGCTGGAGGCGATTGCCGGGTATTGCCGCCGACTGAACATGGGCGCCATCGTGGGCACCGAGACGCCCAACGGGTCTGCCAAGCCCTTCAATAGCGCTGTGATCCTGGACCGGGAGGGGAAGACGGTGGCGGTCCATCACAAGAGCCGGCTCACTCCCAAGGACGCTGAAGGCTACTCCCCGGGGACCGGACCCACCCTGTTCTATTTTGACGGCATCTGCATGGGGATCGTCATCTGCTTCGAGGGTTTCCGGTTCCCCGAGAACGTTCGGGAACTGGCCAAGGCCGGCGCCACCATTGTCTTTCACCCCCAGTTCAACCACCTCTATAGCGACATGGCCTGGAAGCGACCCATTCAGGAGGCCCTGCTGATGGCCCGGGCGGGGGAGAACACAATCTACTTCGTTTCCGCCAACATGTGCCATGCCAACAACAACTGCCGCTCCTTCATCATCGGACCCGACGGACTGGTAATCCAGGCCTCGGAGCTGGGCCGGGAAATGCTGCTGGTGGCGGAACTGGATACCGATCGCGCCACCCACGCCTTCCTCAAGCAGGATCGGGTCACCATGATGAAAGCCCTGGCCGAAATGTAGCCGGGGTCACCGCGGACCGAACCCGTATTCCACCAGCAACTCGCTCACCTTGTCGCGCTTGGCCCGAGGGCTGAGGTCGGTCTGGCGCATGAAGCGGTGGGCATCCTGCTCGAAAGAACGCATCCTGATGGCCATGGCGGGAAGCTGCTCCAGGCAGGCGGAGGGGATTCGAATCACACCCTCGTCGTTGGCGTGGAGGACGTCGCCGGTGCGGATGGTGATGCCTCCGACCTCTATCGGCTGGTTGATCCGGCCGTAGTTGAGCGCGCAGTGGTGGATGGTCCTGCCCTTGCAATAGGCGGCGAAGGGGATGCTCAGCAGTCCGGCCACGTCCCTCACGCCGCCGTCGGTGACCGCCCCGATGCAGCCGGCGGCGGCCAGCGTCTTGGCCATCCCGTCTCCCAGCACGCATTCGTGGTCGGGTCGCGTGCCCACCGTCTTTACCACCCAGATCACCGGCTCGGCAATTTGGCAGATCTGGTCCAGTTGCCGCAGGTAGGGCTCGGGCGTCGCCTGGTTGTGGGGAGTGCTGCTGTCGAGCTCGCAGGTCACCGCAACCCCCACCGTCGGTCCCAGGGAGGGCGTGACCGACTGGATGGAGCCGCCCATGTAGACCTCGTGGGGCGGAGTGGGATCGATATAGCCGATGGTGTTGGCGATCAGGGCGGTGTCGAATTCGCAGAGTTCATGCAGCAGATTGGTCAAGGACATGAGTAGTCTCCGGTTTCGGGCAACGGCATTTCAACCGCCTGCGGCCCGCGGTTTGGGACGGCTGTTTCGGGGACAGTGAATCTACTCTCAATTGGTCTGCGGCGCAAGGTCGGCCCTGACGTCCATTCAGCCTCCAGCGAGCGACCGGTTTCGTTTCAGGCGAAATTGAAATTGACATTCAATTTCTTTTAAATGTAATGTTTTCAACAATTTAGAGGTTGACATCGCTTATCCTTCCGGATAAGGTGAGCTTGACTGGCGGCAGAGCCGGTTACCCCCGGAACGCTGCTACAGGTCTCACGATCGACACGCCGCCGTCTGCGCAAAAGGTGGCCCGACTGCAGCCGGGCAGCCCGGAATTCCAAAGGGAGGTACCCGACCCATGGCAAATCACCACAAACTGATCGAAATCCTCAACCAGGCCGTTTCCCTGGAGTACACGGCCATAGTCCAATACAACCAGCACAGCATGCTCCTGACCGGTCCGGACAAGGAGGTGTTCGAAGAGCTGTTCACCAAGCAGGCGGAAGAAGCCCTCACCCATGCCAAGACCTGGGGGGAGAAGATCGTCTATCTGGGCGGTGTCCCGACCGTCGAGTTGGGCGAGATCCACCAGTCCACCGACCTGACCGAGATGCTGGAGATGGACCTGGAGCTTGAAACCCAAGCCGTGGAAGCCTACAGCCTGGCCAGGGACGTCTGTGACCACGTGCCCACGGCGTATCTGTTGGAAGACCAGATCATTGCCGAGCAGGACGACGTCGAGCGGCTGGCCAAGATTCTGGGCCAGGTCAGGCTTGCCCGGGGTGGGGCGAACGCTCCCTCGGCGCAGGCGGTTTGACCGGTCGAGCCTGCGAACCGATGCGCCGCCGATCGTTTCCTCTTGGCGCCTGCCTCAGGCTGTCTGCTGTGCCGGCCCTTCGGCGCAAAGGGCCGCACCCCTTCCGCGACCGGCCCTTGGGGGTATCCCGGTGTCGAACCCCCGCCGGGTCCCGCGTCCCCGATCAGGTGGGTGGCCGCCCCATCCGTTCTACCTTCCAAAGCTGCAGGAGGGCCCGATGATTCAGCATGTGACCTACCTCTATCGATTCAATCTCAACGTCGCCGCCAGGCTGGTCGGGGATCTGACCCCGCGGCAGATGGTCGAGCAGCCGGCCGGCGTGGTCAACCATCCCGCCTGGTCGCTCGGCCACCTGGCCATGACGGCCGACCGCCTGGCAGGAATGTTCGGCCTCGAGTCGCAGGCCCCGGAGGGATGGGCGCAGATCTTCGCCACCGGTGGGGTTCCCTCGGGAGACCCGTCCCTCTATCCCTCCAAGGAGGAACTGCTTTCCTTTCTGACCGCGCAGCATGAGCGCGTCACCGCCGCCGTGCTCAAAGCCGACCCGGGCTGGTTCGCCACCCCTCTCGCCGACGAACGACGGCGCAAATTCTTTCCCACGGTGGGCGACATGGTGACCATGATGATGACCTCCCACGAAATGAACCACCTGGGGCAGATATCGGCCTGGCGCCGCGCCATGGGACTGGGTCCGCCCCCCAGGCCGTAGCTGCAACCCACCTTCTCGACTATGTGACGTTCACGTCCCATGGGCTGACGCCCACGGCTACATGTTGTCGCCGCGTTCGCGGCTGTAGAGGAAGCTGGCTCATGTGGCGTTATTGCTGATGAGTAACGGATTTGCGCTTGGGTTTGGTTTGCCGGTTTGGTGCCGCCGCGTTCGCGGCTCTACTCTCCTATGTGACGTTTTGCGATGGCTCCCCCCGGGCTCTGGCCCGGGGCATATTCTTAATGGAAAAGCACGTTTCCTCTTGCAGTGTTGTGGGTTAGGTGAGAGCTGCGAATGCTGCGGTTGACGTGGGTAACCCCACGAGACGCCACCTACGGGCCATCCTTATAGAGCTGCGAAGCAGCGGCCTCGTGTCGCCTGCGGGGCGAGCCAGGAGGTTCCCGGGAGGAGTCGCGTTTGGCAGCGAAGGCGGCGTCCTCTGGGCGGCGGAGGTGTCAACCCGGGGTCGTATGGATTCTGCGCCAACCCGGCCGCGAATGCGGCGAATAGGAAGCACCCGTCCCGAAACGCGCTACCTGTACAAACTGACGCCAGGCACGTACCAGCCGCGAGCCCGTCAAGGGCCATGCTCTGCAAAATCACGGTGCATCGTGGGGGAATCGTTTTTCGGTGTAGAATGGCGCTGGCTTGCCGGACAGGGGCGGGTTGTTCCCGGGACCGGCGGCGCCGGGTGCGGATTCCAGTTGTTGCGAATGAGGTTCCGGAAAGAAATGCCGGCCAGGACACTTTCCGACTTGAGGCAGGGCGATGAAGGGGTTCTGGATCGCCTCGAGGTTGTCGCGGATGTGGCCGAGCGGCTGATGGAGCTGGGTTTTCTTCCCGGCGTTCGGGTGAGCGCCGGGCGGCCGGCTCCGGGGGGAGACCCCATGATCTTCCGGGTGGACGGCTCGGAGGTCGCGATCAGACGAGCCACCGCCCGGCGCTTGATACTGAGCGATTCCGAGCAGGTAGGAGAAGCGGGGGACTATGTCTGATCTCCAGGCCACGTCGGCTGCCAAGGTTCCGCCCACCGGGCCGAAAAACTCCAGCCTCATCTCCCTGGTTGCCGTGGTTGGGGCTCCCAATTGCGGGAAATCCACGCTCTTCAACCGGCTCACCGGGCTCCGCCAGAAGGTGGCCAACTATCCCGGGGTCACGGTGGAAAAGCGCCTGGGCAAGGTCAGGGTGGAGGACGGCCGGGAGATTACCCTGGTGGATCTGCCGGGCATCTACAGCCTCACGGCCCGATCGGAAGACGAGCGCGTGGCTCGAGGCGTCCTGCTGGGCGAGATGCCGGGCCTGCCGCCGCCCGACGCCGTCCTGCTGGTGGTCGATTCCACCAATCTGAACCGCAACCTGAGTCTGGCAGCCCCCATCCTGGATCTGGGAATCCCCACTCTGATCGTCCTGAACATGTCCGACGACCTGCGCAGCCGGGGCGGTCGGGTGGATGGGGACCGCCTGGCAGAGCAACTGGGGGTGCCGGTGATCCAGGCCAGCGCAGCAAGGGGTGAAGGCTTGGAGGCCATCCGCTCTTTCCTGTCCGGTCGTCCTGCCGTCCGCGAGCGGCTGGAACTGCCGGTGCTTCAGGATATCGGAAGCCGCCGCCGCTGGGCGGTCCATGCAACCGCCAGGTCGGACTACCAGGTACCCGCTGCCGCCGTCTGGACCCGGCGCCTCGACTCGGCGTTTCTGCATCCGCTGGCGGGGCCGCTGATTTTTTTGCTGGTGGTGGCGGCTGTCTTTCAAAGCATCTTCACGCTGGCCCAGCCCCTGATGGATGGCACCGAGGCCGTGATCGCCGCCTCGGGCCTGTGGATAGGATCGCTGCTGCCCGATTCCTGGTTCCGCGACCTGCTCCTGGAAGGAATCTGGGCCGGCGTCGGTTCCGTCCTGGTGTTCCTCCCTCAGATCCTCTTCCTGTTTGTTCTGATCGGCGTGATGGAGGATTCGGGCTACCTGGCCCGGGCGGCCGTGATTGCCGACCGCACCATGGCTCGGGTCGGACTGGAGGGCAAGGCCTTCATCCCCCTGCTGTCGGCTTACGCCTGCGCCATTCCGGCCATCATGGCCACCCGAACCATCGAGAGCCGCCGGGAACGTCTGGCCACCATACTGATCGCACCCTTCATGACCTGCTCGGCCAGGCTGCCGGTCTATGCCCTTGTCATTACCGCCTTCCTGCCGGAGACACCTCTGCTGGGGCCGTTTCTGGGCACCCGGGCCGCGGCCATGATCGGTCTCTACGGACTGGGATTCCTGGCCGCTGTCGCTACCGCCCGGTTGCTGAAGTCCACCCTCCTGAAGCGCCGGAGCCCCCTGCCTTTCACCCTGGAACTCCCTCCCTACCGTTGGCCGACCCTGCAGTCGATCGGCCTGCGGCTGGCCGACCGTTCGCTCATCTTCCTCAAGCGCGCCGGCACCGTGATCCTGTTGACGGCGGTGGTGCTCTGGTTTCTGGCCAGTGTGCCTCGCACCGACGGCGAGGCGCCCGAAATCTCCCAGAGCTTTGCCGGCAGTGTCGGCAGGGCGGTTGAACCGGTCATCGAGCCCCTGGGATTCAACTGGAAGATCGGCATCGGGTTGATCACCTCCCTGGCAGCGCGAGAAGTGATCGTGGGCACGCTGGGGACCATTTACGGTATCGAGGCGGGAGAGGAAGGACCAGACGAAGGCTCCCCGGGCTTGCAGCAGGCCCTGCAGCAGGATCTGACCCCGGGAGCAGCGGTTGCCCTGCTGATCTTTTTCGCCTTTGCCCTCCAGTGCATGTCCACGGTGGCCGTGGTCAGGCGGGAGACCGGTGGCTGGCGGCTGGCCCTGCTGCAATTCGCCTACATGCTGGTTCTCGCTTATTTCGGCGCGTGGATGGGCAAAACCCTGGTCGAAATCTGGATTTGACCCGGTTTGGGGAAGGCGCGGCCTCAAACCGTCAATCGACAAATAGATTTCCCAATTCAATGACAATCCACAACACTCGACTCATCTATCAACGTCGTTTCGACCCAGGAAATCAAGCCAGGACACCAGGCCATGAATGAATCCTACGAATCTGTCTATCGCCGTTCCCTGGAGGAGCCGGAGTCCTTCTGGGCCGAGGCGGCCGAGGCCGTGCATTGGGACCGCAAGTGGGACCGTGTGCTGGATGTCTCCCGAGGGCAGTTCGTCCGCTGGTTCCGGGGCGGCAGGCTCAACACCTGCTACAACGCCGTGGACCGGCACGTGGAAGGAGGGCGTGCTGAGCAGGCCGCCCTGATCTACGACAGCCCGGTTACGGGGGTGGTTCGCCGGATATCCTACCGTGAGCTTCAGCAGGAGGTTTCCCGCTTCGCCGGAGCGCTGCGTGCCGCCGGCCTGGAAAAAGGGGACCGGCTGATCGTCTACATGCCCATGATCCCCGAGGCGGTGGTCGCCATGCTGGCCTGCGCCCGCATCGGCGTGGTGCACTCGGTCGTCTTCGGCGGATTCGCTTCCCAGGAGCTGGCCATCCGGATTGACGATGCCCGCCCCAAGGCCATCGTGACCGCTTCCTGCGGGATCGAGGTGCAGCAGGTGATTCCCTACAAACCCTTGTTGGACGAGGCTATAGACCTTGCCGAGCACAAGCCGTCGGTTTGCGTGGTCTACCAGAGGCCGCAGGCACGGGCCTCTCTCCAGCCGGGACGAGACTGGGACTGGGAAGAAATGGTGGCGGCGGCCGATCCGGTGGACTGCCAGTCACTGGAGGCGACCGACCCTCTCTACATTCTTTACACGTCAGGGACTACCGGGAAACCCAAGGGCGTGGTTCGAGACAACGGGGGACACGCGGTGGCCTTGAGGTGGAGCCTGGACAACGTTTACGACGTGCATGCGGGGGACGTCTTCTGGGCAGCTTCCGACATCGGTTGGGCGGTGGGCCATTCCTATACGGTGTACGGTCCCCTGATGCACGGCTGCACCAGCGTGCTCTACGAGGGAAAGCCGGTGGGGACGCCGGACGCGGGAGCCTTCTGGCGGGTGGTGTCCCAGCACGGGGTGAATGTCCTGTTCACGGCCCCGACCGCGTTCCGGGCCATCAAGAAGGAAGATCCGGAGGGGGAGCACCTCAAAAACCACGATGTCTCCTGCATGCGGTATCTCTTCCTGGCCGGTGAGCGCCTGGACCCGGACACCTTTTACTGGGCCGGACGCCTGCTGGGGATCCCGGTCATCGACCATTGGTGGCAGACCGAGAGCGGATGGCCGATGGCGGCCAACTGCATGGGGCTCTCTCCCCATCCGCTCAAGGCCGGCTCGGCCAGCAAGCCCGTTCCCGGCTACGATATCCAGGTGCTCGATGGCGAGGGAGGGGTTTTGGGTCCGGAAGAGGAGGGTCTGATCGCCGTCAAGCTCCCGCTGCCACCCGGGTGTCTGCCGACCCTGTGGAACGACGACCGGCGTTTTCTGGATTCCTATCTCAGTCGTTTCCCCGGCTACTACTTTACGGCCGACGGCGGCTTCAAGGACGAGGAGGGCTACCTCTTCGTCATGGGGCGGGTGGATGACGTCATCAACGTGGCCGGCCACCGCTTCTCGACCGGCAGAATGGAGGAGGTGGTCTCCGGCCATCCCGACGTGGCCGAGTGCGCTGTGGTCGGGGCCCGGGACGAGCTGAAGGGGCAGATCCCCATGGGATTCGTGGTGCTGAAGGCCGGGGTGGAGCGCCCGTGGCGGGCCATCGAAGCCGAGATCATCCGGGAAGTCCGGTCGGACATCGGAGCCGTGGCCAGTTTCAAGAAAGCCCTGCTGGTCAAGCGCCTGCCCAAGACCCGCTCCGGAAAGGTCCTGCGCCGGACTCTTCGCGACCTGGCCGACGGCCGGGACTACGCCATTCCTTCCACCATCGACGATCCTGCCATTCTTGGAGAGATCGAGGATGTCCTGCAGGAGTTCCCGCGCTCTTGAGGCTCCCGGGAGTTTCAGGCGAGTCCCGCCCCCGCCCTGCGGATTATACGGGAGCGAAACATCAAACCGTCATGGCCTATCAGGCCCCACCGCTGTGCACCTCGGCGGACAGCATTTTCCGCTTCCTGACCTTTAGCCGATCCCTCTCAAGCCTCCTCCAACCCCTTAGTGGCCCTTCGTCGTTCTTCGTGTGTCTTCGTGGATAACTCTTTTTTCTTTTGTTTCAGGCACGATTCTCGGAGTCCGGATCGTAAAAGACCACCTCTTCGTTGGTGCTGGGGTTGTTGCGGGCCACGATGGCCCGGGCCGGCTCCCGCTCGCTGAGGTTGACCGGCTGGTGCGGCACGCCGGGCGGAATGAAAAGGAAGTCTCCCGGGCGATGGGTCACCCTCTGGCGCAGCCCCTTCCCGTAGCGGGTCTCGACACTCCCTTCCAGCATGTAGATCGCGGTTTCGAAGCCGCGGTGATAGTGGGGCTCGGCCGCTCCGCCGGGCGGGATGACCACCAGGCTCATGGAGATTCCCCGTGCCCCGGAAGTCTCTTCCGAGACTCCAAAGAAATAGGGGAGGCGCTGCTTGGACATCACCTCCTCGGTGGGACGCACGGTCACGATTTCCATTGGCGTTGATTCTTCCTCGGGTGCTCGGATGGCATCGCAAGGGGATGGGTCTTGGGATTTCATGGGACATCCTCCTGGTTGGGCCGCCAGGCGGCGAAAGCGGACGGCCGCGTACTCCGGCCGGCGGCCCTCCGGTTAGATCCAGCCTTCTTTCTTCAACAATTCTCGGATCTTTTGCACGTCTCCTCCGGCGTCCCGGCAAATTCGGCTGACAGCCGAGTAACCCCGTTCCTTCACCAGCTCGGTCAGCAGGGGGATGATGGATTCGGCGTTCCGCCTATTACGTTCCGGCGCCACCGTCACTTCCTTGAGGCAGCGCTCGGCCAGGGTGTGAACGGCGTTTGCCAGCAGGCCCATCGAATCCAGCACATTGAACAGCAGGACGCTCTCCCAGATGTTCAGGTCCAGTTCGCCGTGATCCAGGGCGCCGGCGCTTGCCGCATGGTTGCCGATGACCTGGAAGCAGCACTGAATGACGAACTCGGGAATGACCGGATTCACCTTGCCCGGCATGATGGAGGAGCCGGGTTGGACGGCGGGGAGCCGGATCTCTCCGAGGCCGGCCTCGGGGCCGGAACCGAGCAGCCGCAGGTCCTTGGCGATCTTGACGAGTGTCCGCGCCAGCAGGTCCAGGCCGGAGGAGACGGCTACCAGTCCGTCCGGGTTCTGGGCGGCGTCGAAGAGGTTGGGATCCGGCCGGTAGTCGGGGTCGCCGCTGACCCTCCGAAGGTTGGGAATGATCTGACGGCGGTAACCCTTGGGAGCATCCTGGGGGCGGCCCACGATGGTGCCGCCCAGATTGACGACGTGCAGTTCGTCCACGTCGCGGGCGATCCGGTATTCGGCTCTGACCAGGACGGCTTGATAGCCCCCGAACAGGTTCTCGAAGGTGACGGCCACGGCGTCCTGAAGGCAGGTCCTGGCCACCCTGGGCTCGTCTCGAAACCGAAAGCCCCTGGAATGCAAGACCCGCCCCAGCCGTTCCAGGGCTTCGGCCAATGCGGGCCAGGCAGCAATCACGGCCATGCGGCAAGCAGTGGGGTAGACGTCGTTGGTGGACTGGTGGAGGTTGACGTGGTCGTTGGGATGGACCCGACGGTACTGGCCCCGGCGCCCCCCCAGGATTTCTTCGGCCCGGTTGGCGAGTACCTCGTTGGCGTTCATGTTGGCCGAAGTGCCTCCGCCTCCGTGGAGACGATGGATGGGGAAATGGCGGCAAGCCCCTTCGTCGATCAGTTCCCGAGCCCCCTGGACAATGGCGCCGGCGACCTCGGCGTCCAGCAACCCCGCCATCCGGTTGGCCTCGGCAGCCGCCCACTTGATGCGGAGGAGCGCCTCGATCAGCACCGGATAGTCGCCGATGGAGCGCTCCCCCGAAAGGGGAAAGTTATCCAGGGCGCGCTGGGTCTGGGCTCCATAAAGAGCTTCCCGAGGGACCTGGACGGGACCCAGGAAGTCGTGCTCCTCACGCCAGCGACCGCTCGACATGGTCAATCCTCTCCCGAGCCGGCCCGGGCTTCCAGGAAAGGCAGCAGAGCTCGGCTCAATGACTCCGGCTTCTCCAGCATGGGGAAGTGGCCGCAGTCTTCGATCAGCGCCAGTCGGGCATCCGGGATCAGCTCGGCCAGGCGGCGGCTCTGTGCCGGGGGAGCCGAGTCATCCGATCGGGTGCCGACCACCAGTGTCGGCCGCTGAATCCCGCCCAGCCGGCCGGTGAGGTCGAAGCGACTGTAGGCGCCGACCAGTTTCAGCCCCACCTCATCGGGAGTGAATCGCATCCGCCTCTTGACCCAGCCGCGAACCGATTCCGGGGCGCCGGGCGCAAACCAGGCGTCGAAGTGGAGGTCGAAGGCACGGGCGAAACCCATCCCGCCGGTATCGGCAGCGATTCTCTTCGAGATCAGCCGGTCTTCCACGTCGGAGGCGATAGTCGCCACCAGCACCAGAGCGGCGGTCTGTTCCGGCCGTTCCAGGCAGAAATGCTGGGCCACCATGCCCCCCATGGAGTGGCCCACGATGACAGCGGGTCCTATCCCCAGATTCGCCATCGTGGCGCTCAGGTCGGCGGCCAGTTGCTCGATGGAATAGCCCGCGGCGGGTGCTTCAGAGTCACCGTGCCCGCGAAAGTCGACCGCCAGGCAGCGGAAGTTTCGCCCCGCCAGCTCCCGGCACTGCCGTTGCCAGAAGGTCCGGTCGCACATCCAGCCGTGCAGGAAAACGACGCTGGTTCCCTGGCCGCACAGGGAATAGGCCAATCGGACGCCGTTGGCTTCGACCCGGTCCAATGTGGAGACAGCGGCATTCATGGGGGCTCCCGGCTTCTGCAGAGATAGTAAGCCAAAGGCTTGGGGGGAGCAAGGAGGGGTGCCCATGGGCTTACGGGTGGGAAGCTTCCAATCGCTCGCGCTTTTAGGGGGAGTCTCGTATAGCGTTTCTATGGGGAAGCAATGCATTCCCGAACGGGTGCTTCCTATTCGCCGCATTCGCGGCTGGGTTGGCGCGAAACCCATACGACCCCGGGCTACCGCCCGGGGCTACCCTGAGCCGCAGCTTCGCAGCTCTATAAGGATGGCCTTTTAGAGACGATTCCTCGATTGACCCACGTCAACCGCAGCTACGCAGCTCCCTCCTAACCAACAATGCTGCCTGGGTGCAGGATTTTTTTGATAATTGTTTCTGGCTGAGGGCCCGGGATTCCGCTGGCTCTTCAACAAGGAGGGTCCTCTGGATTCGTGTTGATCCTTGTCCGTCGGTGTTCATTTTCATTTGCGATCGGTCGTTCTTCTTCGAATGAACCGCACGGCAGGGCGAGGGCGGATCAAGACTCGAACGGTGTCAGGAGTCCAATTGTTCAAAGAATGTCCTTGCTTCCTGCAGGATCGTGACTCTGGAAAGAACGGTGAAACCGTGGTTGACCTGGGTTGCCGCGAAAGCGGTTCCTACAGACCATCCTTTTAGAGCAGCGTAGCTGCGGCTCAGGGTAGCCCCGGGCGGCAGCCCGGGGTCGTGTGAACCCGGCACTACCGTAGCCGCGTAGGCGGCGATTTAGTAGCATCCTTCCGAGACGCGCTGCCCTTCCAAGAGGCCCAGCCCCTGTTCGGTACCCGCCACCCATCCGAAGTCCCCCCTCTCCAATCTTTTTTGTTGATGGCGGCAGGCCTCGAATCTATGATGGCGGGGACTCGGGAACCGGTCCCCCAGGCCCACGCGGATAAACCTGATGTGGAAATATTTCGACAACCTTCCCCTGAAGGACAGAAGCAACATCGCCTCCCTGGGAGAGGGCGACACCGCCCTGGTCCGCAGCCGTCAAATCGGCCCCTCGCTGGGGTTGGACCAGCTCTATTTCAAGCTGGAGTTCCAGAACCCCTCGGGATCCTACAAGGACCGTTTCGCCAGCATGGCCGCCTCCCTGATGATCGAGGAAAACCGGGACCGGATGCTGGCCACCTCCTCCGGCAATACCGGCTCGGCCCTGGCCGCCTATGCGGCCCGCTTCGGCTTCGAGCTGGACCTGTATGTGCTGGAGACGGCCGCACGCGCCAAGCTGGTGCAGGCCGAGGCCTACGGCGCCCGGGTGATCCGGGTCCGGGAGTTCGGGGTCACCGAGTCGGGGACCAACTCGGTGGTGGAACGGCTCAGGGCCCGAGCCCGCACCAGCGAGGCGGTGTTGTTGATCTCGGCCACCTGCATCAGTCCGCGGCAGATGGCCGGGGTGAAGACCATCTCCTTTGAAATCTGCGAGCAGCTCGGCGGCGCCCCCGATCACGTCTTCGGGCCCATTGGCGGGGGAGGTCTCTTTTACCAGTGCTACCAGGGGTACCGGGAGTGGTTCCAGCAGGGCCGCATCGACCGCGTCCCCAGGATGCACGCGTCCCAGCCCCAGGGTTGCGCCACCGTGGTCGGGCCGCTGAGCAGGAACGAGACCCGCGCCCAGGCGGTCACCTGCACCAGCCGGATTTCCGGGCTCCAGGTCGCCGCCGTGCTGGACGCCCAGGTGGCCCTGGACACGGTGCTGGACAGCGGGGGTTCGGGCCAGATGATGTCCGATGAGGCCGTCTACTCCTGTCAGCGCCGCCTCATCCGGGAGGAAGGCATCTATACGGAGCCCGCGGGAGCGACGGCGCTGGCCGGTCTGGAGCTGGCGGTGCGACAGGGGCTGGTGAAATCGTCCGAACAGGTGGTGTGCCTGGTTACCGGGGGGGGCTTCAAGCACCTGGAATCCATCGACGCCATGCTGGAGGGCGCCTCCATGCCTCTCATCAACGTCGACGAGATTTGATCCGAAGGGTAATCTTGCAATGGCCAAGAGGCGCATCGCGGTGGTCGGCTGCGGGTCCATCGGGCGCAGGCATGCCCGGGTGTTGACGGCGCGGCCGGAGCTCGCCGTGGAGTTGTGCGAATCCCATCCCGACCACCTGCGGCGGGCCTTGCGCGAAGTGGGCGAGGTTCCGACCCATGCTTCCTTCGAGAGCCTGCTGGCCACCCCTCCGGAAATGGTTGTGATCGCCACCCCCCACCGATTGCATGCCGACATGGCGGTCCGGTCGCTCCAGGCCGGGTGCCATGTGCTCTGCGAAAAGCCCATGAGCGACAGCCTGGCCGGGGCCCGGCGCATGCTCCAGGCGGCGGAGGCCAGCCCCAGGGTCTTCAGCGTGGGGTTCACCTACCACTTCCATCCGGTGATGCGGCACCTGAGGGAGCTCATCCGGGAAGGAGCCTTCGGGCGAATCCTCTCGCTGCACTTCCACGTGGGGACGTATCTCACCCTGATGAATTCCATCTCCCGCCACCAGGCCGAGGTGGAGGGCGCCATCGCCATGGACTATGCCCACCAACCCGACCTCTATTGCTGGTGGTTGGAGAAGTTGCCGGTCAGGGTCTATGCCGCAGGATTCCGGGGAGGAGATCTGCCCCTGCAGTCCAATCCCAACCTGATGGCCGTCACCCTGGAGTACGAGGAGCCGCTGATCGCCACCATTCATATGAACTACGTCCAGCATCCCGATCAGGGCTCCTGCGAAGTGATCGGGGACAAGGGCTGGGCTCTGTTCGACCTGCGCTCGGGATTGCTGCGCCTGGGCAATCGCGACCCCGAGTCGGAAACGGTCCGCACCTTCGAACTGGAGAGGGACCCCCTGATGGCCGACGAGCACCAGGCCTTCCTGGATGCGGTGGACGGCCGCCGTCCGCCCGAGAGCCCGGCCCGGGAAGCCATTCAGTCCATGCGCATTGTCGAGGCCATCATCCGGTCCTGGAGGACGGGCGCCCCGGTGACCCTGGAGGAGTGAAGGATTGCGAGGCTTTGCCTCAGACCGAGACGTAGGCGAAAGAGATATCCACGAAGAGACACGAAGCGATACGAAGAGGATCCACGAAACAAGAATATCCACGACAGGAAGGGATACGAAGGGGATGATCAAGGTATGAGCCGACCACCCGAGTTTGACATCAATGCCGTTGGCAAGGAGTCCAAGGCGATCCGTTCCTTTACGGTGGATCTGCCCGAGGGCCTGGGAGATCTGGCACGGCAGAGTTTTCTGGCCTCCAGCGGCTTTTGCCCGGAAGACCGCATCGCCGCCGAGATGGCCCTGCAGTTCGATGGCGAGACATTGTCGACGCCCGTCCTGACGGCCAGGGGCCGCAAGGACGGTCCCACGCTGGTGGTGACGGCCGGGGTTCATGGCGACGAATACGAAGGGATGGAAGCCATCTACCGGACCTACGAAGCCCTGGATCCCGATAGTCTGGCAGGGACTTTCGTGGCCGTGCCCATCGTCACCCTGACGGCTTTCTGGCTCGGCATCCGCTGCAATCCCGTCGACTCCCTCAACATGGCGCGGGTGTTTCCGGGCAGCGCCGACGGCAGCTTCAGCCAGCGGCTGGCCCAGGCCGTGCTGCAGCGGGTGTTGCGCCATGCCGACTTCTACATCGACCTTCACAGCTCGGGGCGCAACTATCACATGTTGACCCTTTGCGGCTACTCCATGCTGGGGGAGCAGGCCGCCGTCGCCCGGGAAGCCGCCCTGGCCTTTGGAGCCCCGGTGGTCTGGGCCCATCCCAACACATCTGCAGGGAGGACTCTATCGGCCACCCTGGATCTCGGCATCCCCTCTCTCTATACCGAGGCCTATGGAGCCGGCCACGTGCGGCCCGAGGACGTGGACTGCTACACCCGGGGGCTGGCCAACCTGTTGAAATTTCTCGACATGACGGAATTGGAGGGCGCGGGCCTGCCCGCGGGCTACAAACCCTGGCTGCTGGGGGGATCCGGAGACATGGACGTGGCCATCAAGTGCCGGCACGGAGGCTTGTTTTTCGCCGCCCTGGAGATCGGTGCGCGAGTGCGCCGGGGAGACCTGCTGGGCATCATCCGCAGCCTGGACGGTAGAATTGTCGAGGAGATCACGGCTCCCGCCGAGGGAGTCCTGATGCTGATGCGAGCCACGCCCCGCATCTACCCGGGCGAGAACATCGCGGCCCTGGCTTCCGAGGCCTGAGGATCGGGAAGCCGTCATTGGAGATGCAACCGCACGCGCCGGGACCCAGGCGAGGGTGGCTGGAGGGAAAACCATGAAACTGAAGGGCAGAGTGGCCATCATCACCGGTGGAGGCACCGGTATCGGCAAGGGGATCGCCAGGTGCTTCGCCCGCGAGGGAGCTCGCCTGATGCTGGCTCAACGCCGCCTGCAAGTGGCCGAAAAAACGGCGGCAGAGCTGGGCGGCCGGGCCCTGTCCTGTGACGTCTCGTCCCGGTCTCAGGTGGAGCGGCTGTTCGAGCAGACGCTGCGCCACTACGGGCAGATCGATATCCTGGTCAACAACGCCGCCGTCACCGGATTGCCCGCGCTCACTCCCTTTCTGGAGTGTTCGGAGGAGGCCTGGGACAACATCCTGGACGTGAATCTGAAGGGGACCTTTCTCTGTTCCCAGCTCGCCGCCCGCCACATGGCCTCCCGGGGGAAGGGAGTCATCATCAACATCTCCTCGGTGGGGGCCTATGCGGCCCAGAGCTGGGCGGCTGCCTACTGCGCCAGCAAGGGAGGGATGGAGGGACTGACCAAGGCCATGGCCCTGGATCTGTCCTCCCGGGGCATCCGGGTGGTGGGAATCGCGCCGGGCGACATCGTAGTCGAGAAGAACCAGGAGCTCGGCCAGGAATTGGAGGACCTGGGGGTGGACCGCACCTATGTTCGGAAAACCCCGCTGGCTCGCCGCGGGCTGCCGGAGGAGATCGGGGGCGCCGCCGCTTTTCTGGCCTCCGACGACGCCAGCTTCGTACAAGGGACCACGCTGATCGTGGACGGCGGTTTTCTCAGCTACTGACCGGGTTCCGGGGATCCATCCTGCCCATTTATATGAGACAATAGTCGAAGCTATCCGACTAACCAATCAGCGCTGCTGAGTGAGAAAGTGAGGACGCCATGCCGGCTTTCGAACCCGTCGTCTACTTTCGAGACGCCATCGTTCCGGCTTCTCAAGCCAGGGTTGCCTACTACGACTGGGGCATCATCATGGGGGCCACCGTGACCGACCTGGTCCGGACCTATGGCCACGCGCCCTTTCGCCTGGACGACCATCTGACCCGATTCTACGCATCCTGCAAGTACGCCCGCATCCAGCCGCTCCTGACTCAGGAGGAGACCCGCGAGGTCACCCTGGAGTTGCTGGAGCACAACCTGCAGGGAATCGGCCAATCGGACGACCTGGCCATCGTCTACTTCGTCACCCCCGGGGAGAATGCCGTCTACGGAGGACTGCCCGAGGGGGCCGTGCACAAGGCGCCGACCTTCTGCATCCACACCTATCCCATGCAGTTCGCCACCTGGCAGCCGCTGTTTCGCGAGGGAGCCCACGTGGTCATTCCCTCCATTCGGCACGTTCCCCCCGAATGCCTCGATCCCAAGGTCAAGAACCGCAGCCGGCTGCACTGGTGGCTGGCGGAGCAGGAAGCCCGCCTGGTGGATCCCAACGCCATAACCGTGCTGCTCGACCTGGACGGAAACATCAGCGAGGCCAGCGGCGCCAACTTCCTGATCGCCAAGAACGGAAGGGTGCTGTCGCCCACCAGCCGAAACATCCTGGGCGGCGTCAGCCTGCTCAACGTGAGCGAGCTGTGCCAGGAGCTGCAGATTCCCTTCATCGAGAAGAATCTTCAGGTTCACGACGTGGTGAATGCCGACGAGGCCTTCCTGGCCACCACTCCCTATGGCATCGGTCCGGTCACCAGGGTGAACGGGCTGACCATTGGGGACGGGAAGCCGGGGCCGCTGTTCGACCGCTTGACCGCGGCCTGGAGCCGGCAGGTGGGCATGGACGTCCTGGAGCAGATCATGAGTCCGGAGAAGGTCCACTAACCCACGGCCGGCCCAACAGCAGGTCTGGAGATTTTCCCCGGGAATCGGCTAAAATACCGGGACCCACGTCTTTGTAGGAGGCAAGCCGGTGAGGGTCGTAGCGGGTGCCGTTGTTGCCATAGCGGCTGTGGTGCTGCCGGGTGTGGACCGGTCCACGGCCGAGTCGCCTCCGCCGGGCGCAGCCACCGTCGACTTCCAGCGGGACGTTCGTCCCATCCTTTCCAACCACTGCTTCGAGTGCCACGGTCCCGACGCCGCCACCCGGATGGTGGATCTGCGGCTGGATACCCGGGAGGGAGCCTTTTCGAAGAGGCCCGGCGGAAGCCTGATCGTCCCGGGCGATCCCGAATCGAGCCTGCTCTACCAGCGCATCTCCCATTCCCGGCCGGCCCTGCGGATGCCGCCCTCCCACTCCAAAAGGCCGTTGAACAGCCAACAGATCGCAACGCTGCGGCAGTGGATCGAGCAGGGAGCCGCCTGGGACCAGCACTGGTCCTTCAAACCCATCGGCACGCCTGAACCTCCTCCGGTAAGAGACTCTTCCTGGGTGCGCAACCCCCTGGACCGCTTTGTCCTGGCTCGTCTGGAAGCCGAGGGCCTGGCGCCGGCTCCCGAAGCCGACAAGCACACCCTGGCCCGCCGCCTGGCCCTGGATCTGACGGGGCTGCCTCCCGACCCGGGAACCCTGGCTGCGTTCCTGGCCAACGACTCCGACGACGCCTACGAGGCCCTGGTCGACCGCCTCATGGAGTCGAAGCACTGGGGCGAGCATCGAGCCCGCTACTGGCTGGATGCGGCCCGCTACGGAGATACCCACGGGATACACATCGACAACTTTCGGGAGATGTGGCCCTACCGCGACTGGGTGATCCGGGCCTTCAACCGGAACAAGCCCTTCGACGAGTTCACGGTCGAACAGATCGCGGGCGACCTGCTGCCCGAGCCCGGCCTGGAGCGGCTGGTGGCCACCGGCTTTCATCGCTGCAGCATCACCACCAACGAGGGCGGCGTCATACCCGAGGAGTACGAGGCCATCTACGCCAAGGACAGGGCCGATACCACCGGCCTGGTCTTTCTCGGCCTCACCGTGGGGTGCGCCACCTGTCACGACCACAAGTTCGATCCCATAACCCAGAGGGACTTCTACGCCCTGACGGCCTTCTTCAGGAACACCACCC
>VXMN01000286.1 GCA_009841055.1 Acidobacteriota bacterium | reverse complement strand
GGGGCCAACGGGCTTCGGCGGCCGGGGGGATCGGAGGGCATGCTGTAGATCACGCCGGCGCCAGGTGTGAAGTGCTTGGCCAGGGTCTTGCCGCTGGAGGCATCGGCGCGGATGAGTTCCCGGCTGTAGGTCGACGCTATCCAGATGGCCGTCCCGTCGAAGGTAATCCCGCTGGGATGGACGGCCTCGGTATCGAAACCCCGCAGCACCGTTCCGTCGCGATAGCTGACGAGGTGGGCGCGGGCGTCTTCCCCATCGATAATCCACAGGCCCTCGCCGGTGGCCTGCAGGCCGTTGGGGTAGGGCCCGGGGCTCTTGAAGACGGTCTCCACGCGGCCGGCCTCACGCACGGGAATCTTGCCGAGCGCCGGGGCGGCGGCCAGCAGCGCCAGGAACTGCCTGCGTTCCATCATGCGATTCGCCTCCTGGTGGCGCCGGGCGCGCTGCACCCGGGTCGATTGCCTTGGAGGGTGGCAAGGATTTCACGTCCCCGCCGGGGAGTCAAGTCAAGGCAGGACCCGGCCGGGAACGCGGGCGTCCCGCCCGCACAAATCCTGGGGCAACCTCGCCCAACTACTCCACCCGGGTCGATCGGCAGCGCTGCCAGGGCTGCGCTTCGGCCGGGCCCCTGCCGTTCCTGTCGGGGGGGTGGCCGGGTGCGCCATCGCGGGGAAACTGAGCGGCACGCAACGGCAGTGCATGCGGGCGGGACGCCCGCGCTCCCGGGTGGGGTGCCTCCTCCCGTCGCTCTTGCCTCTCAAGGGAGCAGGCGCCGGCGTGCCGGGCCACACCCGTGCCGATGCGGCAGAGACGTCACGCTTGGTGGCCCTTCTTTGTCCTTCGTGTCCCTTCGTGGATCGTCTTTATGGCGGTGGGTTCTTTCCCCGCCTGGCCTCAGTGCAATTTTGTAGGGCGGGGAAGCCGGGTTCGGATTAGAATGCCTGCCTGTCCTTAATCAATCTCGTCCAACCCAGGGAGGGTCAGTCACCATGACCACAATGGCGTTTCGCAAGTCGGCGGAGTGGAAACCCGGCCTCCGCTCCTACTTCGAGTATCGGGACCTCGGCATCGTTGCGGCCACCAAGGGCAAGGTTCTGGCCCACTGCATCCGGGCCACGGAATCCTGCAGCGGACCCGGCGGCCGTCACACCCACGACCTGGAGTTCCAGATGAACTACGTGCTGCGCGGCTGGACCCGGGTCGAGTTCGAGGACATCGGCGAGGTCCGGTTCGAAGCCGGCGACAGTTGGTACCAGCCTCCCAGGATCAAGCACGAGGTGCTGGAATTCTCCGACGACTTCGAAGTGATCGAGATCTGCATGCCGGCGGATTTCCCCACGGCGGAGGCGCCGGGCTGATCGGCGCTGCAAGCGGGCTTGCCCGCCCGGAAACGCCGATGTTTGCAAGGTGGAAACGAATGGGAAGACTGGACGGCAAGGTGGCGGCGATCACCGGCGGAGCCTCCGGCATCGGTGAAGCCACGGTGCGGCTGTTCGTGGCGGAGGGGGCGCGGGTTGGGTTTGCCGACCGGGACGGCGCCCGCGGGAGCGACCTTGCCCGACAGATCCAGGGCGATGGAGGCAACGTCCTCTTCGTGGAGACCCGGATGGAGCGCCAGGCCGAGGCCGAAGCCTTCATCGGCCGCACGGTAGAGCGCTTCGGGCGGCTGGACATTCTGGTGAACAACGCCGCCATCCGCCTCTATCACACAGTGGAAGACGCCGGCGAGGAGAGCTGGGACACCATCTGGGGCGTCAACGTCAAGGGATACGCCTTCTGCGCCCGGGCCGCCATCCCGGAACTTCGCCTTTCCGGCAAGGGGAGCATCGTCAACATCGCCTCCAACAGCGCGTTCATCGCCAGCTATCACTCGGTTCAGTACGATACCACCAAGGCGGCCGTCACCGGACTGACGCGGGCCATGGCCCGGGACCATGCCGAGGACGGCATCCGGGTCAACGCGCTGTGTCCGGGCCCCACCATGACCCCCTTTCACCGTCGGCGCGCCGCCGAGGCGGGCAAGACTCTCGAGGAGTTCCGGGAAGAATTCGGGCGGCCCACCATGCTCGGGCGGCCAGGGGAGCCGCGGGAGATCGCCGCCTGCGCCCTGTTCCTGGCTTCCGACGAGGCTTCCTTCGTCACCGGCGCCTGCCTCATTGCCGACGGAGGCGAAAGCGCCACGGGCAGCAACCGCGCCTTGAAACCGTCCGGTTAGTCCGACACAGCCCGCCCACGTTGACAGTGCCGGAAGGGTCGGGATATGCTGGCGCCCCTTTCACGAAAACTGCGAACAAACGGGGGACGGTATGATTTGGCAGCGGATGGCGGTTGTCCTGTTGCTGGCCGGTATGGGGCTTGCGCAGTCGTGCCAGGCCGGGGCGCGACAGGATGGAGGGACTCGATATCTTCGATTCAGCCTGGGCGACCATGAAGCTTACGGCATCCTGGAGGGAGACCGCGTCCGGGAGCTCAAGGGCGACCTGTTCGGAACCTGGGAAAAGACCGAGACCACCCACGCCCTGGCCGACGTCACTATCCTGGTGCCCAGCAGGAATCCCTCCAAGGTGCTGGCGCTGGCGGGCAATTACAAGTCCCACCTGGACGAGGACGCCGAGCCGAGCCCCCATCCGCAGCCGTTTATCAAGCTGCCTTCCTCCCTGCTGCGTCAGGGTGGAGAGATCGTCCAGCCTTCAGACACCGACCCGGTGCACTACGAAGCCGAGGTGGTGGTCGTCATCGGCAAGCGGGCCCGGAATGTCTCCGAGGAGGCCGCTCTCGACCATGTGCTGGGGATTACCTGCGGCAACGACATCAGCGCCCGGACCTGGCAGAGGGGGGACGTGCAGTGGTGGCGGGCCAAGGGCGCCGACACCTTCAGCCCGACCGGTCCCTACATCCTCTCGGGCGTGGACTACAGCCGGCTCAAGATGGTCCTCAAGCTGAACGGGGAAGTGCGCCAGCAGGCCGGCATCTCCGACATGATTCACGGGATATCCGAGACGGTCAGCTTTATCAGCAGGTACGTGACCCTGGAGCCCGGGGATCTCATCTTCACCGGCACCCCCGGAACCACCAAGGGAATGCAGCCGGGCGACGTGGTCACGGTGGAAATCGATGGAGTCGGGATCCTCAAGAACCGGGTGGTGGCCGCCAAGCCCTGAGACGGCTCGCTGGCCCTGAACCGCCGCTCCGGCCTTCAGCGCAGCAGGCGAGATCCCCTCGCCGTCACCGCTTCAGCAGTTCCTCAAGCGAAAACTTCTCGAAGACCAGGTCGGCCTGGCTTCCCTCGTAGACGATTCCGATGTGCCGGTCGTCCACCCGGCTGATGCTGGGGTAGCCCCGTCCGCGGCCTTCGTCCAGCAGGATCTGGTGCTCCTCCGGCCAGGTCATGCCCTGGTCGAAGCTGAGCTTCAGGGTGTGATGGTGCCGCCCTTCCTTCGAGTTGGGATTGGCAAAAAGCAGGAGTATCTTCGACTCTCCCCCTTCCGGATAGTCGAACCGGTACAGGCTTCCGTTGCAGTTGGGTTCCACCAGGGCCTTGCGGTTGGTGGGATGCGGCTCCCAGGTTTTCCCCAGGTCCCGGGTCACGTAGACGGCCCGGTAGGGTTCCTTGCGGTCGTTGCGCATGTTCAGCATGATGGACCCGTCGCCGAGCTGGACCGCCTGGGATTCATTGCCGCCGCTGAAGGCGTGGTTGCTCACGGTCCAGGTGGCGCCGTGGTCGCGGCTGTAGGTGATGTTGGCGAACGGGTATCCCGTCCGGTCGCGCCCCTGTGTCGGCATCACCAGGGTGCCGTCGGCAAGAGCGATCCCCTGGTTGGGCGCCGGAGCGAAGAGCCACCACTCCGGTTGCTTCAGCTTGCGGGTGAGGTTACTGGGCTCGGTCCAGCTCAAGCCGTCGTCCCTGGAGCGGGCCATCATGACCTGGGCGCTCTTGGCGATGTCGAATCCGGGTTCGGAGCCGTCCTCCACCCACTGGTGCTTGCCGAGCTTGCCCCACATCCACACGGCCCAGACGAAGATCTCTCCGGTCTTGGGATCGACCAGGATGCCCGGATCGCCGATGCCGTTTTCCTCCTGGGGAAGCCCACCCCATTCGCCCATGTCCATGATCACCCGCTGGGTCCCCCAGGTGCGGCCGCCGTCGGTGCTGCGGCTCAGCCCGACGTCGATGTCTTCCTGCAGGTCGCGCGACTGCCGTCTGCGCATGTCGTAGACGCACAGCAGGGCCCCCTTGGGTGTGGTGGTCAGCGCGGGGATGCGGTAGGTGTGCACCCCTTCTTCCATGTGCTTGCGCAGAGCCACCCCGATGCGTTTGCTGACCTGGGGAGTCTCGTCCCCGGGTTTCACCGTTCCCGCCGAGGTTTCCACGGCGGTGCAGACCGCGTCCACCCGGTGTCCCAGGTCGGCGTCGGGCTGCAGCCGAACCGAGAGCCAGAAGACGTGTTTCCCCGGCGGAAGCTCCCGGTCGCCTCGAAAGACCAGTTCCGGGGCGGGGCCGGCGGGATCGCCGAAGCGGTCTCCGGGCTGAAGATTCTCCCCGTCTCCCGCATAGAACAACTCGAGCGACTCGATGTCGTTGGGATCGTCGGTGCCGCTCAGCCTGAAAGCGAAGGATCGGACGCGTTGGCCGGGTGCCCCGGATTCGACCGTCAGCCGCATCAGGGAATTGTGCTTATTCCGGATCAGCACCGGATGCACCCGCTGGGAGGCGGTGACCTCCAATTCGGCGGGCGCTGGTCCGTAGCACCCGACCGCTGTCAGGACCAGACCTAGAACCAGGACCATGCAAGCCACAGATGTCATCCGGTACCGATTGGCCGATTTCTCAGATCGTCGGACGTCATTCATTTCCTTCCCCCTCCACCACATTCATGAGTAGGTGACCGCTACACGGATTCTACTGCCATTGTCCTTTTTGTCGAACTTGAGTTGGCGCCGGGGACCGGTTATTCTGGCGGAACTGGAGTTGCGAGTGGTGATCCCTCACCACTGGCGAGCCAGTCATCAACGACAACTTGAAAGTCTTGTTCCCATGCTCAGGCCTCTCTCCTATCTGCTCTGTTGGGTCGTTCTCCTGGTTCCGATTCCGGCCTCTTCCGAACAACCGAAGATATCCTCACTGGCCAACAGCCATCCCGATTACCTGGCCCTTCGGAACGCAACGCTGGGTCAGTCTTTCTCCGTAAACGCCGTGACCCTGACCCGGGATGTGGGCGTCTTCCACTTGAGCTCAGGCACCGTGACCTTTCTGAAACCGGTCCTGGGGGAGACGGTGGTCGCCGTGTTCAGCGGAGAGGGCGAGTTCCGGTTGCAGCCCGCAACCGCCCTGGAAGCTGGTGTCATCGAGCTCTACACCGAACAAAGAGAAGTCCGGGAATCCTTTGAGGAAGCGGTCTTCTGCTTTACCGACGACACCGACCTGGAGGTCCGGGAGGCGGGACAGGCCGCGTCGCCCGGGCGCGGGGACGAGGTCCTGGAGCGATTCCGAAAGCGAATGCGCCGCCGCAGAGATAATCCCAGGAGCTTCACCGAGGCCATATTCACCGGCGCCGACATGGACAATATCGAGGCCGATCTGCTCAGCGGGCTTCTCAATCCCCAGCGGCCGAAATTCTTCAGCGCCTACCTTCGGGGGGAGCGCTTCAGGGACCTGCGTTTTCACCTGCGGCCCCTCGGCGGCGTTCCGCAGATGCTGTCGCCGGAAGAAGTAGCTCTGATCAACTTCGACCCGGAAGGCCGGAGAGACGGAATCTGGTACTTGACCCATCTCAAGAGCAAGCATGACAGCGGCACCGCCAACTCCCGGGAAGACAAGCGAGTCATCGATGTCACCCACTACGACATCGAGGCCGGAATCGCCTCGAACCGGGAGTTGAGCGCCGAGGTGGGGATTGACTTTCGCGCGCTCCGCGAGGGCGCCAGGGTCGTCAAGTTCGGGCTCCTGCCCACCCTGCGGGTTTCCGAAGTCACCTTCCAGGGACAACCGATTCACTTCGTTCAGAGCGGCAAGCGAGAGGATGCGGGCTTTTACCTGATCTTTCCCACGGCTCTCCAACGGAATGGCCGGTACCGGGTGAACGTTCGCTATGCGGGCGACGATGTCATTCACAGCGCCGGCGGAGGCAATTTCGCCGTGGGCGCCCGCAGCAGTTGGTATCCCTCCATCGGATCCTTCCGCGACCGGGCCACCTACGAGACCCGATTCACCTATCCCAAGCGGTACCTGCTGGCCGGCGTCGGCGATCGCATCGAGGAAGGGAAGGACGGCAAGCTGGGGTTCTCCAGGTGGAAATCGAAGGTGCCCCTCAAGGTGGCCGGTTTCAACTATGGAGACTTCAACAGGATCACGGTCAAGGACAAGGGGACCGGGACCGTGCTGGAAGGTTTCGCCACCAACCGCGTTCCCGACTTTCTTCGCCAGGCTGAATTGTCGGATGCCCAGCCCCGCGGCACCGTCAGAGGCCGCACAGGCATCGCTGGAGGCCCCCCGAGAGGTAGAATGTCGCCAAAGCGCTTAATGCAGAGGGTCGTAAAGCAGAGTCAGGCCTCGGCACGACTGTTTACCCATTGGTTTGGGCCGCTGCCATACGGCCGTGTGGCGATCACGCAGCAGCCCCAATTTGGATTCGGCCAGTCCTGGCCGACTCTGATCTATCTGCCGGTCAGCGCTTTCATGGACGAGACGCAGCGGTGGGCGCTTCTGGGCCGGAACACTTTCAACTTCTCCAATTTCGTGCAGGAGGTCACGCCTCACGAGGTCGCCCACCAGTGGTGGGGGCACCTGGTGGGCTGGGCCACATACCATGACCAGTGGATTTCGGAGGGGTTTGCCGAGTTCTCCTCGCTGCTCTACCTGCAGGCCAGTGGAGAGCAGCAGAAGTTTATCGATCTGCTGCGCCGGTGGAGGGAGGCGATTCTGGAAAAGAACCGATTCGGTCACAGCGCCAACGATGTCGGCCCCCTGTGGATGGGTTCCCGGCTGAATACACCCCGGACCGAGTCGGCCTACCAGCGGCTGGTCTACTCCAAGGGCGGTTTCGTCCTGCACATGCTGCGGCAGATCATGCACGATCCCCGGAAGGGCGACCGGCCGTTCATGGCCATGATGCAGGACTTCGTCAAGACCCATCACAATCAGGACGCTTCCACGGAGAGCTTCAAGGCCGTGGTGGAAAAACACATGACTCCGGAGATGGATCTTGACCGGAACGGCGCGATGGACTGGTTTTTCAACCAGTGGGTTTACGGTAGCGAGATGCCGAGCTACGAGTTGACTTACACGTTGACTCCCATCGGGGGCGGCAAGGCCCGGCTCAAGGGCCGCCTGACCCAATCGGAGGTGCCGGAGACCTTCAAGATGATGGTTCCGATTTACTTGCAAAGCCAGAATCGACTGATTCGCCTGGGCAAGGCGAGTGTGTGGGGAGCTTCCTCCATGGAACTGGACGTGTCTCTTCCCTCGATGCCGGAAAAGGTGCTCATCAACCCCTACCATGACGTCCTGGCCCGGAATGTCTCCATCCGCCGCCAATAGGCGCGGCCCCTGGCCTGCCGGGCAGATCATTGGAGGAAGGGTCTGCCGATGGCGTTGCCGCCGGCAAGGTAGGCGGCTGCCGAATCGCGGGGAAACTGAGCGGAACGCAACGTGGCAGCATGCGGGCGGGACGCCCGCGCTCCCGGGGGGCGCCTCCTCCCAACCTTCTTGCTCCTCGAGGGGGCACGCGCCGGCCTGCCGGGCCGCAGCCCTGCCGATGCGGCAGAGCCGTCACGCTTGGTGGCCCTTCGTCGTCCTTCGTGTCACTTCGTGGATCACTCTTTTTCTTTTGTTTCAGACATGTTTGGAACTACGCGGATGCGAATCTTTCTTTTCGGACTGGTTCTTCCGGTTTTGTTCCTGTCCCCGGTCTCGTACGGGCAACCCGGACAGCTTCCCGGCACCGCCGAGCTGACCTGGGAGGGAGATCTGTCGGCTCGCATGGTGGCCGGGATCGACCGTTTCCTGATGCGGCGCCTGCAGGCGGCCCCTGAAGGACGAGCGGCCTTCTGGCACAGGGACTTCTCCTCCGAGGCCGGCTACGCCCGCTCGGTCGAGGCCAACCGGGAGCGTTTCCGCAAGATCATCGGAGTGGTGGACCGAAGGTCGCCGGCCCGGCTGGAGTTTCTCTCGGCCGAGGGAGGTGCGCCCCTGGCCCAAAGCGACTCGGTGACAGTCTGGCGGGTCGGTTGGGACGTCCTGCCGGGCCTCGAAGGCGAAGGCCTGCTGGTCAAGCCCAGGAACCGGACCCCCATTGCCCGGGTGATTGCACTGCCCGATGCCGACGTTACCCCGCAACAACTGGTGGGAGTGCAACAGGGAGTTCGGCCAGAGGAAAGATTCGCTCTCCGCCTGGCGGAAGCCGGCTGCCTGGTGATCGTGCCGGCCCTGGTCGACCGGGGCAGCCGGTTTTCGGGCAACCCGGCTCTCGAGCCGGCCGGCCGCGCCATGACCAACATGACTCACCGGGAATGGCTCTACCGCATGGCCTACCCGCTGGGGCGCCACCCCATCGGATACGAAGTACAGAAGGTGCTGGCCCTGGTGGACTGGCTGGAGGCGAGATCCTCGCCGGGCGCCGGGATCGGCCTGGCCGGGCACGGCGAGGGAGGACTGATCGCTCTCCATGCCGCTGCCGCGGACCCGAGAATCGATGCCTGCCTGGTGAGCGGCTATTTTTCCGCTCGGGAGCGGGTCTGGCAGGAACCGGTCTACCGCAACGTCTGGGCCCTGCTGACCGAGTTCGGCGATGCCGAGATCGGGAGCCTGGTGCTGCCACGAACCCTGGTGATCGAGCACTCCCGGGCCCCTCGGGTGGAAGGTCCCCCTCCCGCAGCCGAGGGCCGCAGGTCGGTGGCCGCTCCCGGCAGGATCGGAACTCCCCCGGCCGAGCGCGTGATCTCCGAGTTCAAGCGGCTCGAGCAGTGGGCAGCGTCCCTTCCCGCCGCCCCGCGGGCCAGGGTCAAGCTGGTCCCCCCGGACCCCCGAACGGGTACGGTCCCCGTGGGGTCGCGGACGGCCTTGCAGGGACTGCTGGAACCCCTGGCTGAGAGTGCGGTGGTTGCGGCGGCTCCGGGCGTGGCGCCCAAGCGTACAGGGAAGGGACCCGATGCGGTCGACCAGCAACGGAGCCTGGTCCGCGGCATTCAGGGGACGCTTCAGGACCTGCTGCGGGTCTCGGGCCGCATCCGGGACCAACGCTATCTGAAGCGGCCCGGCCGGGAGTCGGCCAAGGCCTTCACCCGCGAGGCGGCACGCTGGCGCTCCACCTTCCGGAAGGAGATCCTGGGCAAGATCGAGGACCCCATGGTTGCCGCCAATCCTCGTTCACGCCGCTGGCGGGAGACCGGGAAGTGGACGGGGTACGAGGTAGTGCTCGACGTTTGGCCCGATGTCTTTGCCTGGGGCATCCTGCTGGTCCCCAAGGATCTTGAACCCGGAGAACGCCGTCCGGTGGTGGTGGCTCAGCACGGTCTGGAAGGGCTGCCCCAGGACGTGATCCGGACCGACGTTTCCGATTTCGGCTACTACCGGGCCTTCGCATCCCGCCTGGCCGAGGAGGGGTTCATCGTCTTCGCTCCCCACAATCCCTACCGGGGAGGAGACCGCTTTCGGGTGTTGCAGCGCAAGGCCAATCCCCTCAAGCTCTCCCTCTATTCCTTCATCGTGGGCCAGCACCGCCGGATCCTGGACTGGTTGAAGACCCTTCCCTGGGTGGACGGCGAGCGAATCGGCTTCTACGGCCTCAGCTACGGCGGCAAGACCGCCATGCGAGTTCCGGCGGTTCTGGAGGACTACGCCCTCTCGATCTGCTCCGGGGATTTCAACCAGTGGCTCTGGAAGAACGTGACCGTGGATTGGCCCAACAGCTACATGTTCACCGGCGAGTATGAAATGCCCGAGTTCGGCCTGGGCGCGAGCTTCAACTACGCCGAGATGGCCTACCTCATCTTCCCCCGACCCTTCATGGTGGAGCGCGGGCATCGGGACGCGGTGGGACTGGACGAGTGGGTGGCCCACGAATACGCCAAGGTCCGGCGTCTCTACACGGAACTGGGCCTGGGCAGCCGCACCGAGATCGAATGGTTCGAAGGCGAACACGAGATCCACGGAGTAGGCACCTTCCGCTTTCTGCGCAAGCACCTCGACTGGACTCCGCCGCGCTGACGGCTGGTGTTCCTGCCGGAGGTATTTGGGTCGGTGGCCAATTTTGCGGTTACAATGGTTTCAATAGGCTAATCAATCCCAAGCCGGTTCGATTCGTTCTTGATGAGAGGTATGGAATGAGATTGCTCCGCCGAGGTCTCTTCTTTCCAACCCTGCTGGCGGCGGTTGCCACGCTGGCTGCCCATCCGGCACAGGGCGCCACGCCGGTGCTGGAAGCCATGAAGCAGGAATTGCAACGCTCCGTCGACACGCTCTCGAAGCAGGCGACGCCGCTCTACTATCTCAGCTACGAGATCACCGAGAGCGTTCGAGTGTCGTTGGCGGCGTCGTTCGGTCATTTTACGGGGAGCTCCCAGGGGAGGCGACGCCTGGCCGACATCGACCTGAGGGTGGGCAGCTACGATCTCGACAACACCCATACCATCCGTGGACGCTTCGGCCGCTTTTCCCAGCGCCTCGGCCGCGGGGGAGTCGAGGTGCCCGTGGACGACGTCCAGGCGCTGCGGAGCATCCTCTGGCGCCAGACGGACAAGAAGTACAAGGAAGCCGTCGAGCGTCTGGCAAAAGTCCGGGCCGATGTCAGGATCAAGGTCGAAGAAGAGGATCAGGCGGGAGATTTTACGGCCGAGGAACCCGAGAAGCTGGTCGAAGAGTCGATTCCGCTCACCATGGACCAGGCATTGTGGAAGGAAAAACTGGAAAGATACACGGCGCCCTTTTCCCGATCCACTCACATCTATTCGGCGAATGCCAGGGTTTCGGCCAACGTGGAGACACGATGGTATGTGAACAGCGAGGGGACCGAGATCCGGACGTCGCAACCCTACTATCGACTGTTCATTTCCGCTCTCACCAAGGCCGACGACGGGATGGAGCTGCCGCGTTACGAGTCGTTCTTTGCCTTCACCCCCGAGGGGCTTCCCGACGACGATTCCATCCTGAAGGTGGTTGAGGAGATGGTTCAGGACCTTGAAGCGCTCAGGGTGGCTCCCGTGGTCGATCCCTACACCGGCCCCGCCATCCTTTCCGGTCGCGCCAGTGCCGTGTTTTTCCACGAGATCCTCGGGCACCGGGTGGAAGGACACCGCCAGAAGGAGGAGGATGACGCCCAGACCTTCAAGAAGATGGTGAACCGGAAGGTACTGCCGGAGATCTTCTCGGTCGTCTTCGATCCTACGGTGAAGCGCATCGAGTCGATGGACCTGGTCGGCTCCTACCGTTTTGACAACCAGGGCGTGAAGGCGCAGAGGGTTGCCGTCATCGAGAACGGCGTCCTGAAGAACTTCCTGATGTCCCGGACGCCGGTCGAGGGGTTTTCCCGCTCCAACGGACACGGCCGCAAGCAGGCGGGACTGTCGCCGGTGGCGCGCCAGTCCAATCTGTTCGTCGAGGTGAACAAGCCGCGGTCCAGCCAGGAGCTCGAGGGACTCCTGATCGACCTGGTGCAAAAGGCCGGCAAGCCCTTTGGACTCTACTTCGAGGACGTCCAGGGGGGATTCACCTCCACGGGAAGGACCAGGCCCAATGCCTTCAACGTCCTGCCGGTCATGGTCTATCGAATCCATGCCGACGGCCGCAAGGAACTGGTGCGTGGCGTGGACCTCATCGGCACTCCCCTGACCACGTTCAGCAAGATCACCGCTGCCGACGATCGCCTGGGAGCCTTTAACGGCATCTGCGGCGCCGAGTCCGGGGGCGTCCCCGTGGCCGGAGTCTCACCGGCGGTCCTGGTTTCGCAGATCGAGGTCCAGAAAAAGATGAAATCCCAGGAGCGGGGGCCCATCCTTCCCGCTCCATGGGATCTGCCGTAACATGGGTATCCGGCGTTCGAGGAGCAATGTCATGAAAGGCGTCTCGGTCTGTATTCTCTCGTTCATCCTGCTGGCGGCAGGATCTCCCATCGAGGCCCAGGAAAGCGTCCTCATGAAGGCATTGAAGGATGAGTTGACGCGAACCATGGAGAAGCTGCAGCTCGAGGGCATGCGGAAACCCTACTTCGTCGCCTACTGGGTTCAAGAGACGCGGACCCTGGGGGTTGCAGCCAGCCTCGGGGGATTGCTCAACCGTGGCGAGAGCTCTGCCAATCGCGTCCTGTCGGTGGAGGTGAGGGTCGGGGATCACGATCTCGACAACACCAAACTTTTTGATCCTACCGGGTTCAGACCCGGGTTCGGTTCCATGCGCGGCTTGCCGCTCGCCGACGATTACAAGGAGTTGCGAAGGCAGATCTGGCTCGCTACCGACAGTGCCTACAAGGAGGCTCTGGATCAATTCGCCAGGAAACGCGCAGTGCTCCAAAACAAGACCCGCGTCGAGGAGGTTCCGGACTTCAGCGTGGAGAAACCCTATCGGTTCACCGACGAAAGCGCGGCCGGACAACTGCCGGTGGCGGGCGGCGTGGAAGATCTGGTGAAGGGTCTCTCGGCCGCCTTCAAAGGGATGCCGGACATCTTCTGTTCCAACGTCCAGGCCAATCTCCGACTCGGGACAACCTACTACGTCAACAGTGAAGGATCGTCATTTACCCGGAGATCGCCTGCCGTCTCCGTTCGTGCGCTCGCCGGCACCCAGGCGGTCGATGGGACGGAACTGGAGGACTTCGTCGCAGCCTATGGTCGCAGATGGGAGGATCTGCCGGACCGGGAGGAACTGGCGGGACAGATTCGGGGAATGGCCGAGCGCCTGGTTCAACGCCGCAATGCGGAATTCGTCGACCGCTACAACGGGCCGGTGCTGTTTGAGGGACAGGCTGCAGCGGAACTGGTGAACCAGATCCTGGTGCCCAGATTGCTCGCCTTGCCGACTCCGGTGACGGACGGTCCCCGGTTTCTCTCCTTCGGCGGCCCCGGAGCCGGGCAAAACAACCCGTTTCTGGACAAGTTGGGTGCCCGGGTTCTGCCGAGGTTTCTCAGCGTCATTGACGATCCGACCGTGGAGACCCATGACCAGGTTTCCCTGCTGGGCGGGTACAAGGTGGACAACGACGGCGTGCCGGCCGGCGAGACCCGGGTCGTGGAGCGGGGAATCCTGAAGACCCTGCTGGCAACCCGCAGTCCGGTCGCAGGGGTGCTGAACAGCACCGGAAACAGAAGAGGCGCCGGTCCGGCTCCCTCCAATCTCTTCCTTGTTCCACGGGGTGGAATGAGCCGGGAGGAAATGAGGGAGGAACTGCTTGCCCTGGTCGAGGAAAGAGGACTCGACTTCGGGATCGTGGTGCGCCGTCTCGGGAACCCGCAAATGACACTGTCGCGGCAGCGGCGGTTTGCGTTCATGCTTCCGGGAGAGTCAGGGAGATCGAACCTGGAGCCGGTGACCCAGGCTTTCAAGCTCTTCCCGGACGGGCGCGAGGAGTTGATTCGAACGGCCGAGCTGTTGGGGCTCAGCGAGTCCAGCTTCCGGGAAATCGTGGCCGCCTCGGAAACTCTGACCGCCTACCATACAACCTATCGACCCCAGGGAGGCTTTGCCTTGTCTGCATTGTTCTTGCTGAGTTCGGGTCCCACCTCGTCCACAGTGGTATCCCTGGTCGTGCCCCAGCTTCTTTTCGAGGATGTCACCCTGAAGAGACCGACGGGGGATGTCCCCAACCTGCCCTTGATCGCCCATCCCTGAATGGCAAGGTGCTGTCCCATGGCCACCAGACGACAGTTTCTCAAGGTCGGCGCCGGAGCCGCCGGGTTGCTCACAGCGGCGGCCCCGACGTCTGGCGCCGGGCGCGAGACTCGGAGCAATACCGGCAAGCCGCGCCTGATCTATAACGACGACGGCAACAGCGTGGTGTTCATCCCCCACCGCTACCCCATGAAGGTGGAGGAGCTCACCGACCTGGTGGATCAGTTCTCGGGGACCCCGGTAGACCGGTACGTCTACTGCCTGGTGCTCCCGCGGGTCTTCCTGCACGACACCAAGGTGGGCGAAAGGGCCTGGGACCTGGCCAAGGGGACCTACTCCAGCGCCTACGATTTTCGAAGGGCGGAGAACGCCCGCCACCTGGTCGAGCAGGGGAACGACCCGGTGCGGGTGCTTGGGGAGCGCGCTCACCGGAAGGGGCTTCAGTATTTTGTCAGCCAGCGCATGAACGATGCCCATTTCGCCTACTCCAGGGAGGGGCCGGAGAAGAATTTCTGGACCGGAACCTTCTGGCATCAGCACCCGGAATTGCGGATCGGGGGCAATACAAAGCACTATTCCCGGCACCTCTTCGACTTCTCCCACAGCCGAATCCACGACTTTCACCTGGCCATCATCGAGGAGACCTGCCGGCGCTATGAGATCGATGGCTTCGAGCTCGACTTTCTGAGGCACCCCTTTTATTTCAAGCCGGAGGAGGCCCGCGGCAAGGCCCCCGTCATGACGGAATTCGTGAGGAAGGTGCGCCGCCGCATGCAGGAAATCGCACGCGAGAAGGGCAGGGAACTGCAGCTCCAGGTGCTGGTGCCCAGGACCCTGGAGGGGGCCCTGCAGATCGGGCTGGACGTGCGGGCCTGGATCGAGGAGGGCCTGGTGGATTCGGTCGTGCCCAAGCACTACATCCGATTCAACATGGAGGTTGCGGTGGAAGAGTTCCTGGAGCTGACCTCCGGGACCTCCATTGCGGTGGCGCCCTGCCTGGAGCAGAGAATGGACGTCAGCGACGAGCAGTTCCGGGCCGCGGCCTCCAGGTACTGGCAGGCCGGGGTGGACAGCCTCTACCTCTACAACTTCTTCAACCATCGACCCCACCCCCTCTGCCAGGACGACCGCAGAATCCTGCGGGAGATCGGCGACCCCGAGGGGATCCGGCTGCGGGACAAGCACTACTTCCTGCTGCCCAACGGGAGGCACGACCTGGCCGACATCCCCAGGCAGATTCCCAGGAAGCTGGACACCCGGGCCGCCGGCCATTCCGTTTCCCTGATCGTGGGCGATGACCTTCCGGCGGCAGCGGCCTCCGGACTGGTCAAGGAGGTCAGCCTGAAGTTGGGGGTTCCCCGCATCACTCCCGAAAGCGACGAGTGGGAGGTCCATCTGAACGGAGCGCCCATTCCCCGCCGGCAGCATCGCTGCCAGGCCGACCCGGTGGCCTTCGGCGAGCGCTGGATCGAAATCGACCTCACCTCGGGTCCCTACCCCAAGCCCGGCAGCAACGAAGTGCGTTTCTTCCTCAAAAAACGCAATCCCATGGTCACGGCCAAGCTGGAGCTGACCGAGGTCGAGCTGTGGGTGCGCTACCATTGATTCTCTCAAGTTGAATCCTGAACACGGTTGCATCTTCGATGGGCATCGGGATTGGTAGCAGGCATCCCTTTTCGCCCGGATGCTGGATGGAGCCTGAAAGGCGGTTTGTCTTTGGCACTGTGTCGGCTCTATATTGAAGGCGTGCGGCCCCGAAATTTTTCTGAGGGATTGCGGATTGCGATAGAAAGGTAACAGCCATGTCAAATGATCTTAGTGAAACGAGCGGTGTACCCAAAGAGAAACGCACCCTTGCCTACGATACTGGTGCGTTGCCACCCAAGAAACTCACGGAAGAGGAGATCGAAATCCTGCATGGGATCAATGATCTTATTGAGAAAGTGTGGAAACGCTCTAACTCATCTACGAACAGATGTGGGAGACGAGCGGAGTCAGTGTGGGCTGATCCGGAAGAAGATCGAAGAAACAACGTCATCATGATCGACGGCGTGCGAGGGGCCGGAAAGACGTCTCTTTTGAATACGTTGCTCAAGGGTTGGAATCGTCCGGAATTTTTCAATCCTGAAGATCTAATCGAGTTAAAAAAAGAATTTGAAAAAATGAGGGGAATTGTCCGCGCGTTGAAGCCAATCGACTTCGATCCCTTGCCACCGGATTTGCCAATTTACAACTGGATCATTCAGGCATTCGATCCACTCGTACAAATGGTGGGAGGCGAAAGCGCACTGGCTTTCACGGAGCCCCCGGAAAACGAGGAAATTGACGATACTTTGAGTGGGAAGTATCGAGCCTTGCACCATGCGGCAGCAGTCGGTTGGACGGCAGGTATGCTGCGGCAAGAACTCAAGACAGACGGAGATGACTTCTTGCTGTGGCAGCGCGAGCAACAACTGAACTGGCAAGCATTGCAAAGCATGTGGCAGCAATTCCTCGACAAGCTCTTGCAAAAACTCCAAGATGCGTCTCCGACCGATCCTAACGACAAACTGCCACGGGGTGGGATCATTGTGCTACCGATCGACGATCTTGATCTGCAGGCCGAACGAACCCGCGAGTTGCTACTTGCGATCCGCGTCTTGAGGCATGATCGCCTCGCGTACATCCTCACAGGTGACACCAAAGGAACGGACCTTGCACTTATTGCGTCGTTCCATCGTGAGTTTACCGGTGGGACCATGAAAATCAGTGGGGAATTTCTGGATACGATTGAGAAGTCCACTCAAGATCTTGGACCGAAACTCCGGCAGAAAACGATCCCGTCATCACAGATTTTCAAGATTGGCGGCCTCAATATTGAGGATGTCAAGAAGTGGAGCCCCCACAAAGATGGCCAAACCATGGATGCTGTGTTGGATGACCTATGGGTAGATACCGGGGATACAGATCCGCAGAAATTCAGCGAGTTTCTTTGCGAAAGGTGCACCAACGATACGATCAAACTGCCCTTTCGGGCGCTTCAGAATTTCGTCGATCGTTGGAACGGCAAATCTGGTGACAACGAAGGGGTGGCGGAATTTTTGAAAATTGCCATTGAGAACCCAATGGAAGAAGCGAACACCGTTGGTGTAGAAGGTGGTGAGGGATCACATCCGGGCGGGGAAAAGTATATCGAGATTTCTTCGGCTCCGGGTGACGTCGCACCTTCGCCTCGCCCGCCCGGAATTATCCGTACCAGGCGCACCGGGGCTCAAATCAAATGGGCTAAAAGATTGGACTTTGTGCGGAGAGAAGAAAATAAGGATCCCAGCGAAAATCCCAAATTTGAGTCAGCATCCCCGCAACTTCTTTTGGCACTTGACCTTGAGGCTTGGTGTCGCTCGAGGTTTGTATTTGTAAACAACACAAGGCTTGTGAAGAGTGCACTTGGCTTGGTTTGGACGGAATATGAAGAAAAAAGAGCGGTCATGCCGTGGCCAATGATCAATATTCCCAACTTTCCATCCCAATGGATTGATAGATGCAACGAATGGAGCTCATGCTTAGCCAAGTATTCGAAAGACTCCGACAATCCCACGCAAGAAGAACTACTAAAGGCTTGGTGCTCATTCAATTCAGGCTTGCAACCCCAAGCAAAGGAGTCACTTGAGTACCATCTAGGACTTAAAGCCATAAAGAACAATCCCGACTTTAAGGTTTTTAGCAGCGATCATATTGGACTCGATCCAGACCTGAGTCGAAGAGTCCGACACGTGCTGGCTGGGGAGGAAGCGGCGAGAGATTATGACGACTGGGTGCGAAAAAACACGAGAAAACGAGAAGAAATAACGACCGAGTTTGCGCCATACCTTCTCGCATTTGCGCCCGAACGTGGCACACAATTTGATCCAACCAAAGAAATGTGAGACCAGATCGACGACAAGTGGCGGAAATGTAGACGGAGGCTTTCGATAGATGGCATCCCCTGGAGTGCGTATCGGGCTGGACGAGGCCGAGGCGGTGGCATCGACCCTTGCGAGCCTGGAGTCTTTCCGGGCGTGTTGCACAAAACCGTCGAGCCGTTGCTCGCTTGCCTATTTGAACTGGCGATTCAGAGAGTTGGGTATTCAGAAATCTGCCGAGCTTCAGCTAAAACAGGCTGAAGAGCAGGGCGAGCACATCGACGTATTTTTGCGCCGGCATGCGGGCAGGTATCTTGAGCCTTACGGGGACACTGCGGGCTTGAAGCCGAACCATAGACACCCCGGAGAAGAAATTCTCCGCTGGAGGTGGATGAGCCTCGCGCTTCCCGTGGACTTGATGTTGGCGGCGGCCGATTATGGGAACACAAGGCGGGTTCGAGTCCTCGATCCCAGCCTTCGTGTCCTGGAATCCACCGCCCATCTTCATTTTCACGCAACCGCCGCCATTCCGTTCGCGCATATTTGGACGGCGCTCGGTGAAAGGGCTGTTTTCGACAAAATCAAGGAGCCACCGGAAGGCTTTGCCAATTCGCGGGAATGGAGGGCTTGGCTACGGCGGGCACTCATTGCCCGAAGGGCGCTCGACTTTTGGTTGCGTTACGGATTCGAGAAGCTTGAGAGGATTCTTCGGGACAGGCCGCAGATCAGCCATGCGCTAGGTGACATGAGGTTCGGCCGGATACGAGGATATTCACAATTTGTCGAGTCTTCTCTGACGGGGTACTTGCGTTTGCCGAGATTTTATTTTGGCCTCGGACATGAACGCTACGGTCTTGGCGACAACCCACGCCGAGACATTTTGGGGGAAGAACTCCACTTCAATCGCAGGTGTCTGCGCTTCCTGGCTTCGACCAAGGGTACGTTCGAGAATTCCCTCGAGTGCGTACGGATATTTCGGCAAATATGGGCGCAGATGACGCGCATTCGGGTGATGCTCTATCGGCATCTTGTCCACGATCCCGCGCGATCCGGACTTGACGAATTTGCCCGACGATTCAAGAGACTCAATGAGTATATGGTCTTGACCGATTCCGTCCGGGAAGAGGTAGCGGCGGCAACGGAGCCTGAGTCGGGACTCACGATTGAGTCACTGGAACTCCGAAAGAAGCCCGGCGGGATTTCCAAGTTGAAGAGGATGCATCACCTGTCAAAACAACTGTCCAGCGATGCAGTAGGAAAACGACCGCGAATGAATCGCAAGGCTCTTCCTCGGGCCCCTTGCCGGCAAAGATCCGATCCCAGACTCACATGGACACTTCATTTCATTCGGGATTCCGGTCGAAAGGCTGGAATAAAGGAACAGATCAGGAGCCATCATGTAACCGCAAGAAAGCTGGTAGCCGCGATTCGGTTCCGGCCGGAGTTGTTGCAGTCCATTCGCGGATTGGATGTTGCAAGCCGTGAGTTGTCGGGACCTCTTTGGGCCGTTGCGCCACAACTGCAATTTGTGCGCGAGGAATCAGTAGGCGTCTGCGCGGGATCCAGGTGCCTGGAACCGTTTAGAGTTACGGTGCATGCTGGAGAAGACTTCCGCCACCTGCTTTCCGGGTTGCGTGCGATACACGAACCATTCTGGTGGGAGCTCATGCGCCGCGGCGACCGCATCGGCCACGCGTTGGCATTGGGATGGGATCCGCAAGAATGGTGCGCATGCCATCCGGAAGTCGTGCAGCCGCGGCTGGAACGCATGTTTGATCTGGCTTGGATGCTCGACTTCGTGCAAACAAGGCGCTTGCAGCAAGTTGCGGGCGCGGCCTTGCATTCAGCCGACGGAGAACTTCACGGCCACCTTCAGAGTTGGAATAAAGACTACGGAGTACGGGAGTTCGTGGAAGTCGTTCGTAAGATTGGCAAACCGTGGCTGTGGAACTTCTTGGACGGACCGCACTGGCCGCATCGCCTCCCGACGGGCAAATACTGGAGGTTACTGAGGGAGATTCTGTCTCGGCAGGGCAAGCGTGACGATACGGTGCCAGTGCGAACCGAGGGCGACGAAGACCTGCTAGCGATTCTCCGTGACGAACTGGCGAAGCTGTTGTCGAAATGGCGCACGCCCATAGAGATCAACCCCAGTTCCAATCTTCTCATCGGCGACTTGCCCTACCCCCTTGCGCAACCGCTCTTTTGCCTCGATCCTTTTGATCGGAAAGAAAGCAGGGGGCTGGTGCTTACTCTAAGCGCCGACGACCCGGTTTGCTTCGCCACCGGTTTGGCTGACGAATTCGCCTACGCCTGGGCGGGTCTGGTGATCGGTGGAGGAGAGTCGCCGACCTATGCCCAGGAATGGCTGGAGCGTGCGGCTCGTGCGGCTCGACGCGCCGCTTTCTAAGTTCGATATTCGAGATTTTGCTATCAAAAATGTCCCGTTAAAACAGCAGTTTAAGCCGCTGAGAATTTATCGCTAAAATGAGCCCGTTAACCCTATGTCTTTAAAAGATTTTCCGGTAGTGTAAAATGTAACGTCTGACAAGTACTTGCTGGCGGGCACGAGATTCTTACAGGAGGACACGTATGTCCGATTACGATAATTTGGACAGCACGGCTGTAGACCGACTCGCGCGGGTGGCAATCCAGGACATCAATCCGGACGAGGTCAAGAGTCCGGCCCTTCAACGCCTGATTCACGACATTCAGGAAGAGACACCGGCGCCCAGCGCATACAACCGCATGCACAATCGGCACAATCGCGGGCGTTAACATCTTGGATTCCGGGTAGCACGGGTGACTATCGATACGGTACTTCTAAAGGTTGCCAGCCGTTGCAACCTCGACTGCAAGTATTGCTACTTCTATCACTCCCCCGACCAGGGATGGCTCCGGCAGCCTCCCCGCATGTCTTGGGAGACCATCGACGCCGTCATCGCACGGCTCACCGAATTGTGCCTGCATCAACAGCGGCCAGTTGCCATTGTGCTGCACGGTGGCGAGCCTCTCCTTCTGGGCACAGCCAAGCTGAGTCGCTTGTTGGAAGGACTTAGATCGGCGCTCGGCCAGGAATCGACCATTGCGCTCCAAACGAACGGAACGCTGGTCAACCAAGAACTGGTCGAGCTTTTCGCCGAGACCCGCACGGTTGTCGGCGTGAGCATTGACGGCCCCTCCGATGTCAATGACAAGTTTCGGGTTGACCGTCGTGGCCGCTCCAGTTTTGCAAGCACCGTTGCCGCCATAGAGCGCCTTCGCGATCATCCGATGAGAGCCGAAATTTTTCGCGGTGTTTTGGCGGTTATCGACCCGCGCTCGGCCCCCGAGACGGTCTACGAATTCTTCAAGTCATTGAAGGTCCCTAGCATAGATTTTCTCTTGCGTGATGGGAACCACGACCGTCTTCCCGACGGGAAGCGTTCTTTCGAGTCGCGCGAGTACGGCCGATGGATGGCTCGTATGTGGGAATTGTATGTTGCGGATCCGGAGCCGACACCCATCGAGTTTCTCGATAACATGGTCCGTGGCATGTTTGGGGTCGAAGGCACGAAGGAAGGCTCGGGCGTGGCCAGCTACGGTATCCTGGTGGTGGAAACGGATGGCGCCATCACGAAGAACGATACGCTAAAGAACTCGTTCGACGGTGCCGATCTGTTTGGTCGAAGCTGGTCTGTCCACCGTAATTCGTTTGCGGAGGTGACAGCGTCGGCGGAGTTTCTGCACTATATGGCACTCCAACGAACCAGCCACAGGGAGTGCCTTGAATGCAAGCTTCTTCCTGCGTGTGGAGGCGGCATGATGCTGCACCGGTGGTCCGCAGACAAGGGGTACGATAATCCGTCCGTTTATTGCAAGGATCAGAAGTACCTGTTAAGTCGAATTGCCGACACGGTTCTGTCAGTTTGCACATGAATGTCGTTCCAGACTTTGAATGGGCACGCAACCATGAAACGCCCTTTCCGCATGCCTGGATTCCCCGCCTGTTTCCTTCAACTTCGAATGATCGAATTCTCAAGTGGCTCGAACAGGATCTTCCCTGGATATTCACGAAGAAGAGTTTCTACCGGCAATTCGAATTCAGTCTGAGGGATGT
>VXMN01000125.1 GCA_009841055.1 Acidobacteriota bacterium | reverse complement strand
CACCCCGGCTCACCACTTTGGCGATTGTCTCGTGGTCTCGGAGATTTTTAAAAGATACAGGACGTGGAGCCCCCGCTCACCCTGGCCGACCGGCCGGCCGCGGCCGCCGGCACGGTCAGCCTGCTGCAGCCGGATCTCAGCGCCACCCTCCCCGGCTTTCAGGTTCTGGGCGGCCTGGACTACGCGTTGGGCGAACGCACTTCCATCGGGCTCAACGCCCACTGGTCCCGCTTCGGGCAGCTGTCCCAGGATGTGGTGTGGTCCATCATCCGCAGCCACCAACCGGTGCGGGCGGACGGGACCACGCCGTTCTCGGGAACGGTGAGGGTGGACAGCTTCCAGTATTGGGGGGTTACGCTCGGACTGAAGTACCGCTTTTGAACCGCACGGATTCACCCGGGCGAACGGCCGGCAGCCAGGTCGCTTACTGCGACCCTGCAGCCTGCGCGACTTCGTCCGGTTGGCTGGATTCCAGGTAATAGCCCGCGCCGATCAGAACCGGAACCCCGAAGGACGTGACCCTCTTGACGAAGGTCACCTTGCGTTGCCACTGGCCGGTGGCCGGATTCCGGTTCCAGTAGTAGAGGAAGGACTCACCGAAGGCATCGGCAACCCCCAGGACATTCCGGCCCTCGAAGCCACCGATGGTGTTGGAAGACAACTCGGACCCGATCAGGGGATCGGCCGGAGAGCCGCTGAAGAAGGTGTAGCCGTAGGTGTCCAGGCCGAACAGGTAGATGGAGCCGCTTCGCCAGCGGGGGCCGTTGGCCAGGCTGGTGGCGGCGAAATAGCCCCTCGAATCCAGATCCATGGCGGCGCAGCGGACAAACTCCTGCAACTGCGCCTCCGACGGATCGGAGTCGAGCATGGCGGCGTTGACCTCCTCGATGCGGCAGGTTCCGGGCAGATCACGCCGGTACACGCCTACCCCAATGGCGGCCGGGTTGCCCATCCAGTCGATGCTCTTGATGTAGGTGGCCTTGGGCTCGTCCCTGCCCGTCGCCGGGTTGAGGAAGGAGTAGTAGATGAAGCCCTCGCCGAATCCGCTCGCAATGCGGTGCTGCTCCTTGTAGTAGTCGTTGCCGTAGACATCGATCAGCAGTCCCAGCGAGCCCCCTTCCCTGTCACGGGCCGGGGGAAAGACGAACAGTTGGGCCTGGTCGCTCAACGGCGTGACTTCGGAGACGAAGACATAGGTCGGGCCGCTCTTCCAGCGTTCGTCCTCGTTGAAGGCCCTGCGAGCCTCCTCGAAGCCCACCTCATGGACAAACTCGTAGGCGCACTGGGTCAGAGTCTTGGCGTCCTGCAACGACCGGACGGCGCCGGCCACGATGGAACGGTCCGCGCAGGTATCCTCGGTAGCCAGGGCCGGAGAGACGAAGGAGAGAAGCAAGAGGAAAAAAATGGAATGACAATGCGGTTTTTTCATGCCCGTAGTCTACCGCATCACAGCGGTGCCGTGCACCCACTAAGGATCATCGTGTCCCACATTTCTCAAAGGATTGCCGGATGCCTTCAAACTCCAGCGGTTTGGTGGTAGACTGCGTAAGCATCGGTTGTCCCGATCATATGGTCCAAATTGCTTATCATCAGCATGTTACAGGGTTTTCCCAGCCGATGTCGCATACCTGGGGCGTGGCGTCGGGGTGAGCCCAAGCCCCTCCTTGCCAACGAACACAGGGCCTGACTCCATTGTACATGTACGCCAATTTTCCGAGGATGCGGGGCCAACTACTTGCGCTGCTCTTGTTGGGGTTGCTTGGCGCCTGGACTGCTGCCGGACAACAAACATTCCCGTGGGAACTGCCCAAGGGCGTGCCGCCGCCTCGGGTGCCGGCAGACTCGCCGATGACGCCGGAGCGGGTGGAGCTGGGCCGCCACCTCTTCTACGACACGCGGCTCTCGGGCAACGGGACCCAGGCCTGCGCCACCTGCCACCGCCAGGAGCTGGCCTTTACGGACGGGCGGGCCCTGGCGGTCGGTTCCACCGGAGAAACCCATCCCCGGAGTTCGATGTCGCTCATCAATGCGGCCTACCGCGACGCCCTCACCTGGGCCAACCCGTCGCTGAGGACCTTCGAAGAACAGATTCTCGTGCCCCTGCTGGGAACAGAGCCTGTCGAGCTGGGCCTGGCCGGGCAGGAAGACCGAGTCTACGCCGACCTCGCACGGGACCCGGTCTATCGGCGACTCTTCGCGTCGTCGTTTCCCGAGCAGGACTCTCCCGTCAACAGATCCAATATCGTGATGGCGCTGGCCGCGTTTCTGCGCTCGATCGTCTCGTTCCGGTCGCCCTTTGACCGGTACCGCTTCGACGGCGATGCCTCCGCCATGTCGTTGGCGGCCCATCGAGGGTTGAATCTGTTCTTCTCCACCCGAACCCGTTGCGCCGGCTGTCACATGGGCCACAACGTGTCCATCGATTTGGGGCTTAACCTGGACGGCGGGTCCAAGACCTCCTCCAGCCCGCCGGATTCCCCGCCGGTTTTCATGTTCCACAATACCGGTCTCTACAACCGCCCGGGTCCGATCGTCTATCCCGCCGACAACACGGGCCTCCACCAGCACTCGGGTGAGATTGCCGACGTCGGGAAGTTCCGAATCCCCTCCCTGCGCAACATTGCCGTCACCGCTCCCTACATGCACGACGGCAGCATTCGAACGCTCGAGGAAGTGCTCGACCACTATGTGGCCGGCGGCCGCGCCCCCAATCCTCAGCAGAGCAAATCCATCGAGCCTCTGAAACTCAGCGAGGCCGATCGGCGCAATCTGATTGCCTTCCTGGAGAGTCTGACCGACCGGCAGGCTCTGCAGGACCCTCGCTGGAGCAATCCCTGGACGGAAAGAGGCCAAGGGCCAGGAACCCGAGCCTTTGCCCTGCCGGGGGAGTTTGAACCTGCCGATGCATTGCTGAACCGGAGCAACTTACAAGTAAGGGTGACGCCATGACATTCAAGTTCATTTATGCCGGAAGCTGGATTGTGCTAATGCTGGTTGCTTCCAATCTTGCGGCTCAGCCGGGCCCGGACTGCGAAAACTGGAACACGCGGGAGTATTTCCTGAAAGCAACCGTCGAGGACGTAGCCTCCTGTCTTGAAGCCGGCAGCGACGTCGGAGCGCAGACGGAAAATGGCCGTACGCCGCTGCACTTCGCGGCCTGGAACAGCAAGAATCCGGTGGTGGTCGAGACACTGCTGGAGGCGGGAGCAAAACCGGACGCTCTTAGCAAGAATGGCAATACCGCTCTGATACTGGCGGCTTGGGGGAACGGTAATCCGCAAGTGTTGGAAGCGTTGCTTGAGGGCGGGGCCGATCCGAGCGTACGGAACAAATCCGGCAACACGCCGCTGCACGATGCGGCTCGGGCAAACAGGAATCCAGCAGTCACAAGGGTGCTGCTTGCGGCTGGGGCAAACCCCAATGCTCAGGACAACAAGGGCCGTACGCCCTTACACCAAGCTGCCGCCAGCGGCAAGATTCCAGCGGTGATCGACCTCCTGCTCAAGGCCGGATCCGACCCCAATGCTCGGGATGCGGAGGGCAAGACGCCCTGGGACCTGGCCCAGACCAATGAGGCGCTCAAGGGCACCAGGGCCTATATCCGCCTTCACACGGCTCAGTTCGAGTCGTCGAACTGAGGCGCTCAGGGTCGGTAACTGGCCGGACGCACTCCTGCAGGAATTCACAGCGGCACTGAATGGACCCGGCGTGGCCACGGGTCGCAGCTTGGCAGCGCGGCGTCAGGGATCGATTTTTTCATAATTGACATCGATGCACAGGATGCACAGGATTTTTTCTTAGAGGTCGCTTGTCCTGTATTCCCGGGCATCCGCGAATCCAACGGATCATCGCCGGAGCCAGCTTCCCCTGCAGCAGCCTCCCGTCCTGATTATCCTGTGCATCCTGTATATCCATGTTTTTTTAATTTTCTTTCAACATGGATGAACAGGATTTACAGGATTTTTGCGGTGGGATCACCTAACGGGGAAAGGCCGGTCAACCTTTCCGCTTCTCAACCCTAAGGAACAGTGCGGCTACAAACGACAGTCCCACCACTATCGCGCTCAGCGTGAAGGCATCTCTCAACCCTCCGACCAGCGCAGAGCCGAGAGCCCCGAGAAACGAGTCGGCCATCTGAACGCCGTCGAGCCCCCTCTCGGCAAAGCCGGCCCTCAGTGCCTCGATGGCGGAAGGATCGACAAGCGCCCGCGGATTCTGCTTGACGGCCTCGAACTGTCCCTGGGCAAGCGCGGCTCTGACGGACTCCGAGACGGTTTCTTCCAGCCTGGATGAGAAGCCCGCCGTCAACACCACCCCCAACACGGCCAGACCCAGCGTACCGCTGAACAACCTGGAGAACTGAATTGCCGAAGTCGCGCTGCCGACCAGCCGGAACGGCACCGAGTTCTGGACGGCCAGGTTGCAGGCGGACATGGCGCCGCCCAGGCCCAGGCCCGTCAGTGAGACGTAGGCCATCGCCCGGGCAATACCCGTATTCTCGTTCATGGTGGAGATGAGATAGATGCCCGCTGCCATGGCTCCCGAGGACATCAGGGCCTGCCTGCGATAGCCCTCCCCGGTTCGGGAGAGTCGCCGGCCCGACACAATGGCGCCGAACACCATTCCAAGCATCATGGGGGTGAGCAGACCGCCGCTGCCGGTCGCGGTCGAACCCAGCACACCCTGGAAGAAAAGCGGCGTGAAGAGCGCCGTACTGTGCAATCCGAAACCGGTCAGGACGGTGACCGTCACGGAAACCGCCACCGCCCGGTTTCCGTAAATCTCCAGCGGCATGATGGGGGAATCTGACTTCGACTCGATTACCAGGAATATCAAGGCCATTGCCAACCCGAAACCCAGGAGTCCTCCGACCTGAAGCGAACCCCATTGGTCGTGCAGGCCTCCCCGGGATAGCGCGATCATCAGGGACGCCACCGCCAGTGTCAGGGTCACCATTCCCGGGTAGTCCAGCTTTCGCTTTTCAACGTTGGGAGAAATTTGGGGGTATGTCCTGGCGAGCAACCACAACACCGGTATTCCGGCCGGAACGTTCATCAGAAAGACCCAGTTCCAGGAGATGTTGTCGGTGATGAAGCCGGCCAGCGGCGGCCCGATCACCGAAGACATGCCGTAAACAAGCCCGATCAACCCTATGTACCTCCCCCGTTCCGCCGGGGGGAACAGGTCCGCGGCGGCCGCGAAACTGTTGGCCATGAGAATTCCGCCGCCCACGCCCATGACCGCCCGGGAAGCAATGAGCTGGTTCATGGACTGGCTCAGGCCCGCCGGAATCGAGCCGATCATGAAGACCGCCAGGCCCAGGACAAAAAAGATCCTGCGTCCGAAAATGTCGGCCAGTCTGCCCGCGATGGGAATCGCTATGGCGGAGGCGACCAGGTATGCGGTCGCAGCCCAGGTGTAGCGATCGAAACCGCCCAGGTCGACAACGATGCGTGGCATCGCAGTGGCGATGTTGATCTGGCTCACGGCAGCCAGAAACATGGCCAGCATCACCCCGGTTATCGCCAACAGGAGCTGTTTCCCGGAGAGTTGCAGGGAGCCTCCCGCTGCCGACGGTTCGGGGGCGGCTCCAGCCTTGTGTCTCGATTCCGGATTCAACGGAACCTTCCTCCCTTCGCGATCAACCCGGCGGCCCGGTGAAAAGTGCGGGACAAACAGGGTACGCTAACCCACAATGACCGCATCGGCTGCGCATCGTGATATCATTAGCCGGTTTTTTTCCGGAAGAATCACTCAATAAGCTTGACGCCGGCGTCCGACCGGCGCTTGAAGCCCATCAGTGTTTGGGCAGGCAATGACACCCCCACCTTCAAACGATTGGAAGTCGAAAGGAGCAACACCATGGCAGCTCAAATCAAATGGAGCCGTCGAACGGGCATACTGATTGCGGCGCCGATCGGTCGTATCGACGGAAACAACTACATCGAAGTCCAGAATGCCCTGGAATCCGGGATCGATCCCGATGAACGCGCCATGATCCTGGACTTTTCGCAGTTGGGCTACATCAGCAGCGCCGGTCTTCGCGTTTGCCTGATCGTTGCCAAGAAGTTCAACCCTGCCGGCAAGGCCTTCGGGATCTGCAACCTCTCCGATTCGATCCGGGAAATTGTCACCGTGAGCGGCTTTCACGGGATCATGTCGATTTACGATTCCCAAGGCGCGGCCATCGAAGCCATCACCGGGCAGGCCGGCAGCGGCACTGAAGAAGGAGCCCAGGCGTCCGAGACGATTCCGATTCGCACCTCCGTGGATTTCGATATCGTCGGAGAAAACATCCAGCACATCGCCAACTTCACCATTGAGAAATACGAGTATCAGAATGACCGCACTCTTACGCTCAAGGAGCGGGAGGCCGTGGTTGCGGGAATCACCAATGCCCTGTGGCAGTATATCGAGCGCTTGAAGACCCGGCGCAAGCAGCTCCTGACGGAAATGTTCAAGTCCGCCGAAACGGTACTCGAAAAGGTCGTTGCGCAGGCGGATAAATGACGGCCATAGCGGCTGCGGCAAGTTGGTCTGCCAAGATCAAAACTCGCATTTCTCACCACGGGTTGCACTCTTGGGGCGAGTGCGCGGCTGCTGCCGGAATCGCTGATAGTCACTCATGGGGCGCCGCGTTGCCCCCCTCCGGCTCGACTGCGGGTTGAATCTCCTGTCTAACGATCTCGCCGATTCCGTCCCCCCCACCGGTTCGAATGCGGGCGGAGCCCTCTACTGGAAGCCTTATACTGGCCCAAGAATCACTCCCCCCTTGAGAGGGAGTCGCAGAAGCCGAGCCGAATGGCGAAGGCTGATGCGGAGGGGGGCAGACGCTGCGTTGCCAGGGCGCGGCGTGCGGCCACCCCAGGGCGCAGCAGAACTACAGGCCGGATTTCCGAATGTGCCTGTGAGTCAGAAAGTCGCGATAACGCGCAAAGGCAGCGTTGACGTCCTCGTGGGTCAGCCCGTAGTCCTTTAGATCGTAACGATGCCGCCGCTCTTTGCGGCGCCGCTCCCCCTGCTGGAACAACCAATTGTCCATCGCGTGAATAGCCGATTGCTTGAGCGGCCAGTTGAATCGCTCATAGATTCTGTGGACGACCGCCATGGGATCCTCGACCAGATCGACGTAGTTCACGTCCATCCAACGGTGCTCGAGTTCGGGATGAGACTCCCGGAAACGCACAGCCTTGTCCATCATGCCACTCATGAAGGCCAACTGCTCGGCGCCGAGTTCATGGGCCGAGCCCGGCTCGGCGTCAATGGAGCGCACCCGTGCCACCAGGCTGTTCCAGGAACCCATGAAACTCGTGGGTTCGCGATGGGTCTGGATGAACAAGGCATCCGGATAGGTCTCGATCAGGCTCTCCAACTCCAGAAGATGAAAGGGCATCTTGAGCAACCACTGCCCCCGGAACTCGGGCTGACGTATGCGCCGCTGCCAGGAGAAGTGCTGAAGGACACGACGATGGTAGGCGTAGGCATTTCCAAATCCGCAGGCGGCCAACCAACGGCTCAATTCCGGCACATGAAATCGAACGGTTGAGACCCATGCAGCAAAAGCCATCCTGAAGATCGGAAAATCCTCTTCCGGCTCATCGATGTTGAAGTCGTGAATTCCCTTGAAAGCCTGCACGATCTCCGATGCCTGCAGCATTTCCTCGGTCCGATCCCGGCGGGGGTCGTCGAGCGTGCCCGCCACGGTGGCATATTCAGGCACCGACAGGACCGGATCGCCCAACTCATAGAGTCGCAGCACCCAAAACCGCATGTCGCGGGACATGAGGCGATGCAGGTAGGTCGTGCCGGTGCGGTTGATCCCGACGATGAAGACTGGAGACGTGACCGGCTCCTGTCCGATTTCCGGGTACTGACACCATTCGCGGGCCAAGTCGGCTCTGCTGCGCAGCAACCGGGAAATATCGTAGATGACGGTGCCGAGCTTGTCGTCCAACACTCTCGATTCCGGCGCCTTTATCGCCTGGACCATCTGGCGCAGACCGCGCAGCACCCACTCGGGATGGGCTTCTTCAAACGCCACGCCCGCTCGCTCGGCGTAGTGCTCGGCCCGGCTGACCAGGCAGTCGAAGTCCAGGCGGCTTTGTGGCACAGGATGTGGCCACTGCTGCCGGTGACGCCGGGTCCAAACGCTGTAGCTCTTGGCCATGGTGATCAGTCCCGGCCATCTGACAGGTGTTGGACAGTCCTCGCGCAGAGCACGGTCGCAGACGGGCAGCGACGTTGTCATCTTGCTGTTACTGAACCAATAGGGCGCAAAGTGATCGACCAGGGCCCAGTGTCCCTGGAGCGGCGAGTCCTCGCCGCGCCCCTGGCAGGCGCGCTTGAACGACCCGTATGAGACCTCCGGCCAATACAATCCGAAGTCTGCAGGCTCAAGTTCGTGGAGAGACAACTGGGGGTTACAGCAGTGGTAGATCGTGAATCGTCGCCGATGGTTCAATGAAATGGCCGTAACGATTGCACTCAGGGTATCAACGGCCTCGTTGCTGTGCTGAATCGTGAATCCCGGTGGCATCATTTCGACGTCGACGACTGACGAAAAAATACGCACGGTGATGTCGTCCGCCTGGGCAAATCCCGTACTCGCCTGACCGGTTCGCGGCAACCGGAAAATCGCCACCGGCAGTCCTGCGCGCTGGGCATGGAGCAGGCTCTGCTCGGCCACGAGCTTGCTCCATGGATAGCCCAGCAGTCCCAACGGGAAAATCCTTTTCATGACGGCGAGGTCCGGCTGAATCTGATGCTCGATGCGGCTACCGGCGAACTCATTTGCGAAGGCACAGAAGTACTGAGGGAACACGCCCATGGTCGAGGCGTAGAACAGGTGCTTGGTGCGTGCGCGCAGGCACAATTCCAGGACGTTGCGAACGCTGAAAGTATTGATCTTTCGGATGGCGGCGTAGGGCGAAGCGAGGGTCAGATCGGCGGCAAGATGGTAGACGGCGTCGATCCGATGACACAGGGAATCGAAGCCCGCTTCGCTCAGTCCGAATCGTGCTTCCGTCATGTCACCGATCACCACGCGGATGCGCGGCGCCAGAGACTCGTCCCAGATTTCAGCCTGCTGCAGGGCTTCCCGCAAGCGCTGGAGCCCATGTTCGACGTTGTCCGCCCGGATAAGGCAGTGCACTACCAGATCGGATTTCTGACGCAACAGGTCACGCAGGAAGAAACGGCCGATGAATCCCGTGGCGCCGGTCAGCAGGACTTCTCGAAAGTGAGCCGGCGAGACAGGATCGGACAGCGCCCCCTGGCTCGTGGCTGAATGAACGAATCGGCGCAGACTATCGAGATCCCTCCGGCATAGCGGTGGCAGCGCGCCGGCCAGCGAAGCTACGGTCACGCCGTCGGTAGTTCTTTCAGTCATGGATTGTCGTCTGCTGGCGGGTGACTCTTTCAAAGTGGTAACCCAGAGCGGCCAGGCGAATTGCCTCCGGGAGCATTCGGGGATGGTCCCGGGAGACCTTGGCGATAAACTTCGTATAGGCTGGGACCTGCTTGGCGGATAGTTGTCGGCGAACAGACATGATGGCCAGGAAAAGCGCGTTCTTGCTCATCGGCTTCAGCAGGTGCGGAATGGGCCTGAGGTGTTCAAGCAACGTCAGGCAGCGCATGAAGTAGTTCTGCAGAGTCGGATCATAGAGGGTGGTGATGACGCGGCGGTATCCCTCCATCAATGTCTCGACATCCATCTCCGGTTTGAAGTTGAGGGCGACGTTGACACTGGTCAGGTTCAGGACGCCTTCGGCGGTCCCGATGGACTCTTCCAACAACCGATTCTCCCTCTTCAGTCGATCATACAGATTCGTGTCTTTCAGAGCGGTCAACAACCCGACCATGGCCATGGGAATGCCGACTTCCTGAATGAAATCGATCTGGGCATCGAAGGCACCCTCGTCATCATCATCCAGACCCAGGATGAATCCTCCATCGACCCGCATCCCTTTCTGCTGGATCTTGCGAACGCAGTTGAAAAGATAATTCTCTTCCCGCCTGCTGACATTCTGCGGTTTTTTCATTTTGCGCAAGGCCTTGGGATTCGGCGTTTCGATACCCAGAAACACGGAATCGAAGCCCGCTTCAATCATGCCGTCCATCAATTCATCCATACGGGCCAGATTCACACTGGCTTCGGTAAACAGGGAAAACGGATAGCCACGGTCGTCCTGCCATTCGGCAATGGCACGCACCAACTTCGTCGCCTCTCGCATGTTGCCGATGAAGTTGTCGTCAACCAGGAAGACATGGCTTCGCCACCCCAGTCGATAGAGCAATTCGAATTCGTCAAGCACCTGATCCGGCGACTTGGTCCTGGGCACCCGACCATAGAGCTTGGTGATATCGCAGAATTCACAGTCAAACGGGCATCCACGGGAGAACTGAATGGACATGGAGTAGTAGGCCTTGATGTCGATGAGGTCGAAGCGCGGAACAGGTGTCCTGGTCACATCCGGTTTTCGCGGCTCGCGATAGATGGCTCCGGCTGTGCCGTCTTCCAGGTCTCGCAGAAAATCTTCAAAGGTCTCCTCGACCTCATCCAGCACAAAATGGTCTACACCGCTGATCTCGTCATGATAGGTGGTGGGATAGGGACCTCCGGCGACCACGGGGACGCCGGCCCGGTTGCATCGCTCCGTAACAGTCTGCAGGGATTCCCGCTGGACAATCATGGTGGAGGTAAACACCAGGTCGGCCCACTCCAGATCGGCTTCCTCCAAGGGGGTCACGTTCATATCCACGACGCGCAGGTTGTATTTCGGCGGGAACAACGCGGCGACGGTCAGCAGACCCAAGGGGGGAAAGGCAGCCTCGATGCGGAAAATCTCCAGCACAAAATTCACCCCCCAGTAGGAAGGAGGGTATTCGGGATACACCAGAAGCGCATTCGGCACGGCAAGCCTTTTTTACTGTCGCGCAGAATACAGAGTCTTTTTCTACACTGCCGCCGAGCGGGTGAAGTGTTCTGCCTGAGCATTCACCGAGCTTCGAAAGGACTCCAACGCAGACTCGATTCCATCTCCATGATACCGAAAGTCTTCCGGAATCAACTGGTTGCGCGCCTGAGCTCGCATGAACAACTGCTGCCTCCGAGCCCCGAGCTCCTCCACTTCCTGAACGGAACTTGAAGAATTTTTTCTGAAAATCTCTGCCTCGGCCTCCAGGAATACCTTGAAGTCGTGGATTGCCATCTGCTGGCGGGTGACCTTGTCGAAATGGTAGCCCAGGGCGGCCAGGCGAATCGCCTCCGGGAGCATGCGGGGATGGTCCTTGGAGACATGGGTGATGAACCTCATGTAGGCAGGGACTTGCTTGGCGGAAAGCTGCCTGCGCAAGCCCATCATGTTCGCATAGAGCGCGATCTTGCTCTGCGGCTTGTGCAAGTGCGGCACGGGTTTGAGATGCTCGAAGAATGTCAGGCACCGCTCGAAATAGTTCTCCAGAGTCGGGTCGTAGACGCTGGCGGTCACGCGCCGGTATCCCTCGATCAATACCTCGGGATCCATCTCCGGCACGAAGTTGAGGGCCGTGGAGGTCGTGCCGATGGAGACCTCCAACAGCCGGTTCTCCGACTGCAGGCGCCGATACAGGTCGGTTCCCTTCAGGGCGCTCAACAATCCGATCAATGCCATCGGAATGCCGGCCTCCTGAATAAATTCGATTTGCAGGTCGAACACGTCCTCGTCATCCTCGTCCAGGCCCAGGATGAACCCTCCCATAACCTGCATCCCTTTCCGATGGATGGTTCGGACGGAATTGAGCAGGTAGTTCTTGTCCCGCTTGTCGACGTTCTGCGGTTTCTTCATCTTCAGCAAGGCCTTGGGATTGGGCGTTTCAATACCCACGAACACGGAATTGAATCCGGCCTCAACCATGACGTCCATCAATTCATCCATGCGGGCCAGGTTCATACTCGCTTCGGTGAACAGGGAGAACGGATAACCACGAGCCTGCTGCCATTCGGCAATGACACGCAGCAGCTTCATTGCCGCTCGCTTGTTGCCGATGAAGTTGTCGTCAACCAGGAAAAGTCGCCCTCGCCAACCCAGTCGATACAAGGCCTCGAACTCATCCACCATCTGATCCGGCGACTTGGTCCGGGCCACGCGACCGTAGAGCTTGGTGATGTCGCAGAACTCACAGTCGAACGGGCAGCCCCGGGAGAACTGCACGCACATCGAATGGTAGTTCTTCATATCGATCAGGTCGAAGCGTGGGACAGGTGTCCGCATCACATCCGGTTTTCGCGGCTCGCGATAAATCGCATTGGCCCTGCCGCTCTCCAAGTCACGCATAAAGTCGCCAAAGGTCTCCTCCACCTCATCCAGCACGAAGTGGTCGACACCCTGGATCTCATCGTGAAAGGAAGTGGGATAGGGTCCTCCCGCCACCACCGGAACGCCGGCCCGGTTGCACCGCCCGATGACGGTCTGCAGGGATTCGCCTTGAACGATCATGGTGGAGGTAAACACCAGATCCGCCCACTCGAGGTCCGACTCTTCCAGGGGGGTCACGTTCATATTCACGACGCGGAGGTCGTAGTCCGGCGGAAACATCGCGGCCACGGTGAGCAGACCCAAGGGTGGGAACGCTGCCTTGATACCCAGCAGATCCAGTGCAAAATTCGCACCCCAATAGGAAGGGGGGGTTTCGGGATAAACCAAGAGAGCGTTAGGCATGGCTACGCTTCTTCCGTTTCTCCATCGCCGCGCCGGCAGCCCAAGGCCGTCACGGGACGGCGGATTCACGCGCGGCACCGGATGCTACATCTCGCGGATGCGGAAAGTGGTCTTCGATCGCGCTTGCGAAAACCGACGGCGCTCGGCGGACACTCTGATGGGAAACGAGAGAAGTCTCCCCCTTTTCAAACGAATCCGTTTCAGCCTGGTCTGCTTCGGCACTGCTCTTTCCGTAAACGATAGCCTGAGCCAAAGACAACGAAGAGGCCGTGGTCATCAACTCGAGCGCGCTCACCTGGTAGTTGAACTGCGTCTGGATAAACGTCCCCAGTTCCGCCACGGAAATCGATGTAAGCCCAAAGCTGGACAATGGTTCCTCCACGCCGCCCTCTTCGTGACCGCAGAGCTCGGCGACCTTTTCGGCGATTTGCGCCACGACGCCTTCGACGGTCAATTGACCGCCCGACTCCCCCTCGAACGCATCCTGGTTGTTGACCAGGCGCCCGGTGCGCATATAGTCCGGAGAGTTGACAGTCCACGGGGGCCGGGTGAACAAAATCGTCATCAGGTGGTCCTGACCTCCCATGGAACGCAAGGCGTAATCAAGGTTGCCAATAGCCGAATCGCTGCTGACCGGCGGCGTACCGACGGCCCGCATCATGCGCAACAGGTGAAGATTGCGAGCCGCCATGCCGACCTCGGCCACGGCCGCCAGGCTGTAGGAGAAACCCGGCAGTCCCTGCTGCCGCCTGCAGGCCACCAATCCGTCGACGAACGCATTGGCGGCGCTGTAGTTGATCTGTCCGAAGTTACCGAACGTAGAGGAGATGGACGAGAACAGAACGAAGTGATCCAGCGGGTAACCCGCGGTGGCACGGTGCAGATAAAGGGCCCCGCGAGCCTTGGGACCGAATACCCGCGTCACGGATTCACGGGAGGTGTCGGCCAACAGGTGGTCGTCCAGCATTCCTGCCAGATGAAAGACTCCCTTCAAGGGTTTCTGCAGTTGCCCGATACAGCGCTGCACGTCCGCTTCCACGGCCACATCGCCTGAAACGATGTCGATTTCCACCTGTTCGGACATGTTGGCCAGCGTCGTTGACCTGCGCACCCAATCGACGCTCCGGCGACGCTCAGGATCCCGGTCCATCAAGGTGAGATGCCGGGCGCCCGAAGCCGCCAGGTATGGCAGGAGTCGCAGCCCGAAGCCGCCCAGACCGCCAGTCACCAGGTAGGTTGCGTCGGGGTCAAGGAATGGCCGTGCATCGGCAATCGGGAATTCGGGTGCCGACGAGGATTGCGGGGCCTGAAGGACCAGTTTTCCCTGGTGTTGGCCGGTCGTCATCAAACGGAGAGCCTTGGCATAGTCCTGGTAAGGAAAGACGGTGACCGGCAGCGGCGGCAACGCTCCTTCACCGAGCAGGTCCAGGCAGGCCTGGGAGAGCCGGCGCGATAGAATCGGGTCATCGATCATCAGGCGGTCGACGTCGATGGCCGCGAAGCGCAGGTTCTTGCGGAAAACGCGCAGGCTGAGATCATTGTCGGCATAGATATCGATCTTGCCGATCTCGCAATGCCACCCACCCGGGCGCAGGGCCTGCAGGCACAATTCGATGTGGTGACCAGCCAGGGAATTCAGCACGACGTCGACGCCCTCACCGCCGGTCGCCGCCATCAGGTCTTCGTACCAGTCAAAGCTGTGTGAGTCAAAAGCCCCTCGTACGCCCAGCGCCAACAATTGGTCGCGCTTGCTCCGGTTGCCGGCGGTGGCGTAGATTTCCGCCCCGACGTGTCGGGCCAAGGCGATGGCAGCCTGTCCTACGCCCCCCATGGCCGAGTGAACGAGAACGCGCTGACCCCGCCTCAGGCGAGCCAGATGAACCAGGGAATAGTAGGCGGTGACGTACACCGACAAGGTGGATGCGGCTTCCTCCATGCTCAAGCGGGCGGGCTTGGCGAAAACGTGGTGTTCATCGACCATGACGCGATTGGCTACGCACCCGCCCTGTATGAACGCCACCTCATCGCCGGCGTGGCAATTGCCCACTTGCGATCCGACGCGGCGGACGATCCCGCTTCCCTCCATTCCGACTTCACGCCCCATCGCCGAACGCTCATAGGCCAGGGCCGGCAACAAGCCCAGCGTCACCATGACGTCGCGGAAGTTGAGTCCCGTGGCCGCCACCTCAATCTCCACGTCTGATGGGCCGGGCGGCGGCAACTCGTACGTCTTCATCTGCAGACCGCTGATCTGGCCTGGATTGTCCAGGGTGAGCCGGTAGGCGGCCTCGGCCTGGGCCGGCAGTTGAGAGTAACGCTCACGAATGCTGACGATCCGTGGAACCCACAGGCGGCGCTGCCGCACCGCCAACTCGCGCTCGCGCAAATCGGACCGAGCCAGCCAGGCCAAAGTCTCCAGGTCACCCGAATCACCCAGATCGACGAGACGAAAGTCGATATTTGCCTCCTCGCCAACCTCGGCAGCCATGCTGCGCACTGCTCCCCACAGTGCATTCCCCCGGGGATCTCCAACGTCCCCCACGGCCTTGCGGGTCACGACCGTCATACGACAGAGGCAACTCGCATGTTCGATTCGGTACGACACCAGGGCTTGCACGAATGCAAGAAGGCGCCACACGACCTGCTCACCCGTCTCGTCTTCCGAATCGGGTACACAGAAGAAGTCGATGGCCTGCAGGTCTGCTGCCTGCGGCCACCCATCGAGCCTATGGAGATTGCTCGCCGCAAGGGAATCATCCGGGACCAGGTGGATCGACTGAGGCGAGCCCAGAAGCGAAGCCCATTCCGCGGCACAGCCCTCCCGGTCCCCCACCACCCACCGTGGACTCGGTAGTTCGCTGGTGTCATGCAAATCGTCGTGGGTCTGAGGCGCCTGCAGCAGGGTATTGCGCCGGCCGGAGCGCAAGGTGGTCCAACCGGCGCCAGGCGAAATGACATCACCCTCGTCGTGAGAGACCAACGCCAAGCCGCCGGCCACAGCCAAACGACGCGCCAGTGACCAGTCCTCAGGGCCCAGGGAGTCGCCATTCCCGTGCAGGAGAAGGATCTCGGCGCCATGCGGACGTAGCAGGCCCCTGTCTGGAACCGGCTCCTGGGCGGGATCCCGGCACTCGAAGCGCAGCGGGGCGTCATGGTGGTGAAACGCCTCGTAGTGAGCCCGAGCGATCTCCTCACTGTCGCTGACGAGCCAGTACTCGCTCTGCGCCTCGTCACCCGAAAGGTAGCCAACGCATTGACGGAGGATCGTCCGATCCGCCTCTCGACGACCCGCGAATTCGATCAGGTGGCAATTGTAGCGCTCATCCGATTGTGGCTGTTCGAGAGCAGCAATCAGCCTGGCCGGCTCTATCTCCTCGTCGGGCAATCGATCCAGCAGCGAGTGATCAGGGGGAATGAACTTGGGTTGCCAGGAGAGCAGGTGCTTGTTGTGCGGCAGATCATTCCATCGGGGATTGGAGTTGAAGGAGCAGTACTGGCCAATGTGGGCGCATAGCAATCCTGTTGCTCCATCGTAGAAACTGATGCTCCCAAGGGATATTTCTCCCAGGGGAATCGTAAACTGGCCCCGTTCGTCCGTTCCCGACAACTCGTCGATGCCTCCCCCGACGTGACAGGTAATCCGAGGGGAGGTCGGTGGACGAACGAACGTCAGATGCCGGGCTCGCTGCGGAATCGCGAACAAATCCGATTTCCGCATGAGATAGTGCAGGAAGATCTGCAACCCGCCGTCCATCAAGGCGGGGAACAAGACGAACCCTTCATTACGGCCGGTGCCCCACAGCTCGTCATCGACCGCCACATCGAACCGGAATACCTTGGCGGCGATATCCGCCTCGATTCCCTGAATCGTCTGAAACGCAGGACCGTAGTGGAAGGCGTGGCCGAGGATCGCCTCAGCGTGCTCGTAAAAGCCGGAGCCACTCATCAGGTGAACGAGGTCACAACCCGAGGTATCGACATCCTCGAGTCGCTCCGGCACGTCCGGCACCGTGGTGTCGCTGGTTCGCCGCGCCCTGCCGCGACAGTGAAGCACGTTCTCGGCTTCGACGTCATAGGACCGTGACGAGATGGTGAAAGTAAATTCGTCGGGAGCATTGGCAACGGGATGGAGTGCCGTTTGCAGCCGCACGGCCGTCTTGGGAATGGGGCAGGGCTGGAGAAATTCGATTTCTTCGAAGTGAACCGGGGCTCCCGAGAACGCCTCCAGAACCAGTTCGACGTAACCGGCTGCCGGCATGATGGGGGCGTGATGAACGCGATGGTCCGTCAGCCAGGGAAAGTCCTTCTCCGAAAGCCGCGCTTCGAAGAGCAGGTGGTTGGAAGGAATCCGGTGTCCGACCAATGGACCGTGGGAGTACTCACCCTGCCGAACGAACATCTCGTTGTCACACATGAGATCCATCGCCGTCTGCTCTTCTCTCGGATGACCGGGAAGCAGGTGAGTCATGGGTTCCGGCCGCGGATACTGGGCAGCAAAGTCCAACCTGACTCCGGCCTGGAACAGGGCGCCCAAGGACTCCAGGAAACCCCGGCAGACATCGCTGTCCCGCATCAGCGTGGGAATGCAGACCGGTGGCCGCATCGTGCCTTCCGTGCACTGTGCGATGGTGGGTTGCAGGGCACTGTGCGGCGCGACTTCAAGGACTACGTCGGGGCGGTATTCCTTTTGTACGGTTTCCATCGCCGCTGCAAACAGAACCCGCCGGCGAATATTCAACCACCAGTAGGCATTGTCCAACCGGTCCACCCTCTCACCCGTCACCGAAGAGACGAAGGGAACATCGGCCGCGAAGGCGCGCTGATTGAGGAAGGACATGGCCGCCAACGCTTCGTCCTTGATCGGGTTCATGGCGTTGGAATGGAAGGCGATGTTGCCCGGCAGCAGCCGGTTCTGCAGGCGGCGGTGGTCCAGTTCCTCCATGATGGGCCTCAGGGCATCTTCCCTGCCGCAAATGACCGTGCTGGCCGGAGCGTTCTCGCAGGCGATCTCCACCCGGGTTGGAGGGCCTTCCTCAGGCCGAAAGGGAACGCGCAAGCTATCGAGCAGTCTTTCCAGGCCAGGCCGATCCAATCCCACCGCCAGCATGCGGCCGGAGCCGGCCGTTGCTTGCTGCAGCGTGGCGCGATAGTAGACCAGGCGGGTTGCATCCTTAAGCGAAAGCGCCCCGCAGGCGTAGGCCGCGGCGACCTCGCCGGAACTGTGGCCGACCACGCAATCCGGATAGATCCCCCAGGTTTTGAGCAGTTCCACCAGCGCGCACTGAAGCATGAAGATGACGGGCTGAGCCAGTTGGACTTCGTTGAGCGCCTCCTGTGGGGCCGAGAAGCAGGCCTGGCGCAACGAAATGTCCGAGTGCTCCCGCCAGTGTTCCTCGATCGCATCGACGACGCGGCGAAAAACGGGATCGACGGCGTAGAGGTCACGCCCGCAACCCGCCCACTGAGTTCCCTGCCCGGAGAACACCATGGCTATGCGGCGCTCCCCCTCGTCGACCATGGAAACGGACGGGGATTCTTTCTCAAAGACGTCCAGCGCCTCGACCAGCTCGCTGCGGCTGCGAACTGCGAAAGACGTGCGGGCGGCGAAATGGGTGCGGCGGCGGCTGAGATTTCCGGCCAGTGTATAAAGGTCCACCTCTCGCTCGCGCAGCGCTTCCCGCAACTGCTGTGCGCTCCGGGTCAGTGCGCCCGAGGTTCGCGCCGAGAGTGGAATCATGAAGCCGGCCTTTGGAGCCAGCGCCACCGACCAACTCCGCGACTGTTTCGGCCGGTATTCACGCACGACACAATGACCATTGGCGCCGCCGAATCCGAATGAGTTGATTCCAACCGCGACCGGACGTTCCGGGAATGGCTCACAGTGGGTCTGCACCTGCATTGGGCAACTGTCGAAGTCGATCTCCGGATTGGGCACCACGAAATTCTTGGAGTTGGGCGCGAAGGAGCGACGCTGCATCATCAGAATGACCTTGAGCAGAGCGCAACTGAACGCCGCCGCTTCCATGTGCCCCACGTTGCTCTTGACGCTGGCGATTCGCAACGGAACCTCGCGATCGAATCCGCGGAAGGCTTCCGTGATGGCGTTCCCCTCGATACGGTCCCCCACCACCGTGCCGGTCGCATGGGCTTCGATATAGTCCACCTCCCCCATCGACCGGCCTGCCCGTGCAAAGGCCGCGCGCATCAATTCCACCTGTGCGTGACGGGTGGGAGCGGTGATATAGCGCCCTTGCGCCAAACCGTCACTGCCGTCAGCTCCGCCGGCCGCATTGAGAGCAGACCCCTCCAACACGGCGTAAACGTGGTCGCCGTCCCTCTCGGCTGCTGTCAAGGGCTTGATGGCAAAGACGAACGCCCCTTCCGAGCGCATATAGCCGTTGGCTTCGGCGTCGAAGGAGTGGCACTTGCCGTCCGGACTGATGACACCCAGAGAGTTGAACGCAATGCTGAGCCGGGCTCCTCCCAGATAGTTGACCGAACCGACCAGAGCCTGTTCACAATCGCCGCAGCGAAGCGCGTTGAGCGCCGAGTGCAGGGCAGTCATGCTGGCGGAACAAGCGGTGCAATAGGTGGCGGAAGGTCCCATCAAATTGAAGTGGTAGGAGATGCGGTTGGCCAGCATGGCCAGACTGATACTGGTGACGGAAAACTCATCGACTCCGCGCATCGGTCGCCAGTTGGCCACCGACGGAACCTGCCCGCCGACGAAGACGCCGGTGGCGCTATTGCGCAATGAGTGCAGATCCCAGCCAGTCTGCTCGATGCTCTCCCAGGCGCAGGACAACAACATCCGCAACTGCGGATCGGTTGCCATCATCTCGTTATGCGACATCCCGAAGAGGCTGCGATCGAAGAGCCTTTCCTCATCCTGGCGGATCAATCCCTCGTAGGGACTGGCAATCCGCCCCGGGCCGGAGAATCCGCCGATCGGCCGGTATCCTCGCCCATAGCGGTCGGTAATGGGCTCCTGGACGATTTCACGCTCGCTCAGCAGACGCCAGAAATCGTCGTCGGTTCGGATTCCGCCCGGCATCCGGTAGGCATATCCGACGATGGCAACGGCGTTGTCGGAATTGGCGGAGTTCATGGCTGCGCAAGGACCTCCATTTCCAATCTCCGGAACTGCAAATCCCTCCGGTTGATCTCGACAGGTGACAGGTAGCCACCCGCGGTCACCCTGTCCTTTCCCGTCGATACACGGTTATATTACCGCACCAATGACAGACAATCCAATCTGGACGATGACCTGCTCCAGGGTTCTTTCCGGCGTCAATCTGCAGCTCCCATGCCGGGATTCCGGCCTATCTCTTATCCGTCAGCCGGCCGGACAGGTACTTGTGGATGACGCTGGACAAGAGTGTCTGATAGGGGATCCCTTCTTCCCTGGCCCTTGAGTGAGCAAGATTGAAGTCGCGCTCAGATACGCGCAAATTCACGCGCTTGGATTTGTTGAAGGTATTGCGAGCAGACCGGCGGGCTATCTCAATTTCGCGTTCAGCATCGGGAGTGGAGCGCAACTCTCCCCTTTCGAACCGATTCAGAATGTCACGTTCTTCCACACTCATTGGGTCTTTCACTTGGGTTGCCTCCTTCGATAATTTCTCATCGCCTTCCGGCTGGGAATAATGGTCCTCAGAAAGCGAGTGCCGTCGGTCTGAATCACGAAAGGCACGAGGTAGATGGTCTCGTCGATCTCCACAACGTAGATCAACTGTCCCGGGTAGCGGTCCTGGTTGGGATGTTCCACCACGTCCACCAAGCCACCCTGCTCCATGACGGATACGACGATCTCGAATGAGATTCCCCGCTGTTGGATGAGTAGCTGGTTCTTCTCTACGCTCCAGTCAAAGCCGCCGTCCATGCGTCAATTGTTATACATTGTGTGCATTATGGCAACAGGCTTCCGAGTGACTCGAGCAGCGACGGCGCCGAGCGGATTGCCATGCCGGCCTTGAGGTGTTGAGCTGATTCAAGCTATGGGGGAGAGCTGTTGCCGGTCCGCACCGCTAGCAACGGGGTTGGTGCGTATCTCGAGTGACAACCAATCCATTCAGGATCGTGATTTGTCTTTGTCTTTGCAACGACAGGGAGGAGCACTCAACGGAAAGGGGACAACTATCACGTCGAGCGATTCAAAGGTGACGCCACGCATCCTCGTCTTCGGGCGAAACCCATTCGCTCAGAACTTCGGAGAGGCCTTGCAGGTGGTCATCCTGGCCCGGCGTCACCTTGCACACCTTGCACATCACCAAGTGAACGCCCCGGATCTCGAAAGCAATCACATCTCCCTCGACCAGACTGGCCGCTTTTCGGACGCCCTTGGGAATTGTTATCTGTCCATCTGCTGAGATTTTAGCGAACTCCATTTACTTACTTCGCTGAAATCCTGATTCTAATGTCTATTGTCAGAAAGATATTACGGAACCAAATGCAATCCTGTTGTTCTGGTTGTTTCTTGTTCCGGCTTGGAGTGATCTGGGTGCCAAGTTCGGCCACCCCGAGCGTCGGGATTCGTTAGTGTAAAGAGCCTTTTGCAAAATTCCGCAGCGTGACGTTTACCGGAATGGCCACAAAAGGCACAAAAACACAATTTGTGACGAGCCTTTTGCAAAAATCCCCAGGTAGGGGGATTTTTAGGTTGTGAGGGATAAGAGGACAGGTGCGTAGAGGGACAAGACCACACTCTGTTGTATCATGAAGGTGCTTGAACCACATGATGAGCGGAGGTGGACCTTGTCCCTTAAACAAACCCTATCACGACATTGGTTCACGTTTCAACGGGAGCTGTTCCCCCGGCTGGAGGAGGCACTGGGGCCCTTGGGGGAGTACCAGCGGCTGGTGCGGGTGTTGGAGTTCCAAGGCGCGTCGAACATGCCGTCGCAATGCCTTTTGCATCGTAGGTGACCAACTCGGATGATTACGGTGAGCGATCATGGTCATGGATTATCGGTAATTGCTCATCCTCTTGTAGTTGGTCGAGAACACCTAATCCGTGCGCCAATTTTCGGTCGGGCTCGCGATCCAAGTCTTCCGCCGCCTTCAAAACTGAACTGAACTCATCGATAAACTGTTCGTCCTCCATTGGTTCGCTACTGACTTACTGAGCAGGATTGGCCATCGCCGGACAAGACTTCCAAAACCAGGGGGACTGCAGGATGAATACCTTCACACTGCTGTCAGTTCGATTTCCCGGACGTCGGCATCCTTCAAAGGGTCTTCCACAAGGCTGAAG
>VXMN01000100.1 GCA_009841055.1 Acidobacteriota bacterium | reverse complement strand
GAATAAGGGCCATCGGTCTTTGTGTCTATTCGTGGTTCGCCTTCAACAACCATCGGCAGTCTCTTCCTCGAAGGGTCTGCCCGGCAGGGCAGGGGTGGAACTCAGCAAGCGTGACCATGTTCCCGCAGGAACCCGTCGATCAGGCGCCGGGCGATGCTGGCGGCGGAGGGGAGCCCGGGCAGGTCGGGTGGACGGCACCAGCAGGCGTCCTCCAGCTCATCCGGGTCCATCTTCAGCTCTCCTCCGGCGTATTCCGCCCGAAAGCCCAGCATCAACGAATTGGGGAAGGGCCAGGGCTGGCTGGCCACGTAACGGATGTTTCTGACCCGAAGGCCCACCTCTTCGTGGATTTCCCGTTCTACCGCCTCCTCCAGGGTTTCTCCCGGCTCGACAAAGCCGGCCAGGATGCTGTAGACGCCGTCGGGGAAGTGAGGAGATCGGCTCAGCAGCAGCTCCTCCCCGCGAGCGATGAGCACGATGACAGCCGGAGACAGGCGGGGGAAACTCTCCAGTCCGCAGCCCGGACAGGTCCGGGAGCGGTCCCGCTCGTGAGCAACCGTGGCCGATCCGCACCGTCCGCAGAATTGGTGGTTCCGGTCCCAGTCCACGATCTGCTTGGCCCGGCCCGCCAGGGCGAAGAGCCGGTCTCCCAGGGAGGGATAGAGGGCCCGCAGGTTGTCGAAGGCCATCCCGGAAGCGGGCCGGCTCTCCTGCTGCAATTCGGCCGAGAAACAGTGTCTGCCGTCCAGGACGCCCAGATATTGGCTCCGCAGGCACCGCAGGCTCAGGTCCCGGGGATGGTGAAGCAGGGGGATGGAGGCCGAGCCGTCGCGGACCTGGACGAGGAGCATCTCTCCACGGAAGGCGAACCACCAGGAAGGAGCCTGAAGGTCCTCGGGAGGAGTGACGGCAGGCAGGAAACGGTCAGGCATTGGGTTAACGGAGAAATCCCGATGGCGGTCTCTGAGCCCCTCAGTCAAGGGTCCAGCGGGCCTGTCGCAGCACGGCCAGGTCCGGGCGGGAGGCCATCTCCAGGTGCCGCTGGACACGTTCCTTGGAGGGCGATGGCTTGGGCACGGGGTTGTCCATCACTTCATACCAGGCCGTCAGCAGAGAGCCGTCGTTCAGCTCGACCGTGGAGGGATAACCCAGGTCGCTGGAGATGCCGTCTCCGGAGATGGTGATGGCTCCGGACCAGGTGCGGCCCTGGTCCTCGCTGACGCGGGCCTGGTTTCCATAAGGGGGCCGGCGATAGCCGTACGACATCACCAGTCGCCCATCTCGCAGCCTCAGCAGGTGGGATGGCAGTCCCCACACCCCGAGGGCGCGGGGAACCGACCAGGTCTTTCCTCCGTCGGTGGACCGGCTCTGCAGCGTCTCCCTCTCGTTGGCGGTGTTGTGGTTGCGGATATGGGCGACCAGGGTTCCTTCAGTGGTTTCCACGCCATGCAGCTCGTGGTAGCCGTCCAGGTCGTCCCCCTTGCGGGTCGGGATTTCGGCCAGCCAGCGCCAGCTCTGGCCGTCGTCGGTGGACTCGCAGACCCCGATGCGCCCCTTGGATTGTCCGCTGGGGCCGTACCAGAAGATCTTGCCGGGGTAGAGCAGCCGTCCGTCGGAGAGCTGAATGGGGCCGTGAGGGCTGTTGACCGGGCAGCGGTAGGGTGACGACCAGCTCCGACCCCCGTCGGTGGAGCGTATCATCCAGCTCCCCAGCTCGATTTCGCGTTCCGCGGCCGTGATGCGGCGGTGAATGGCCTGCCAGCGCTCCAGTTTCTCCCGGGTCCAGACGCCTTTCCCCTGGGATTCCAGCTCTTCGGCCCGGGCCAGGATGTCGGCATATCCGATAGAGGTGAAGGTGGTGACCAGCAGCGATCCCTCGGCGGTTTCCACCACGCCTGCATCCCGGTCGTCGATGGGACCGTCGATCAGCACTCGCGGAAAACTCCAGTGGCGTCCCTCGTCGCGGGAACGCATCAGCTCCACCCGGCCGAAGGGGCAGACATGGGATTCCCGGCCGCCCGAGCACACCAGCAGCAATTCGCCGTCGCGGCGCCTGGCCAGGGTGGGCCAGCCGTGATAGAGGCGGGGTTGCATGCTGATCACCCGCTTGGAGTGAACGCGGGCGCCGGCGAGAGCCGGCAATGGGGCGCCGGAGGCCAGTCCGACAGCCAGAGCGCCCATCCCCTGAAGTATTTGCCGGCGAGTGGCTGTGCCGTGCATGGTTGTCCTCCATCTCTTGTGGGCTTGGGAACCAGGCTAGCAGTATAGGCTCAAGCCACGGGCGCATCAAGCCTGTTGCGCCGATTTGGACGGTAGTCGAATCCGCCTCGAGACAACTGCTCCCTATCGGAAACGGGGTTCCCCGAGGCCCTGTCGACCGGAATTCCTATTCGTAGGAGAGTGCCTTGACGGGATCGCTGGCCGCCGCCTTGAGAGCCGGGTAGAGCCCCCCGATGATCCCGCTGACGGAAACGAAGAGGACCGTGTACACCACCCACAGAGGTGGAATCGCGAGAATCTGAGCGGGATAGATGAACCGGAGGAACTGCACGCCCAGGAAAGTCAGCAGGAATCCGACCAGAAGGCCGGCCAGGCAGAGCACCAGTATTTCCATCATCACCAGGTTGACGATGTAGCCTTTGCGGGCTCCCAGAGATTTCAGGATGCCGATTTCCCGGGTTCGTTCCGCGATGGTGGTATACATGGACAGGAAGCAGGCAAAAGAGCCGATGGAGATGGCCAGGCCCATGACCCCGGTGATGAAGGTGTGGTAAGCGGGAGGCCGGCCGTTTCTCAGCAGGGTAACCCACTCCCGCATGGAGGTCACGTTGATGTTGGGAACCAGGTTCCGCATCTGGGCCATGGCTGCCTGCAACTGCCCGGAATCGTAAAGCTTGGCCAGAAAGGTGGAAGCCTGGCCGGCCTTGTCGGTGACGGTTTGCAGGCTCCTGATGGGAACGTAGACCCGGCCCCCGATGCCGTTGCGGTAGATGCCCACCACCTGGAACGACTGGCCTTGCAAATCGAAACGATCCCCCACGGCCAGGCCGTTCGATCTGGCGTGGCGGTCGTCGATGATGGCTTCCCGGGCTTCGGGCCCGCTGAAGCGGCGGCCCTCCAGGAACTCCAGGCTGCCGGCCACGGCTTCGAAGCTCGGCAGGTCGATGCCGTAGATGGTCCTCCAGCCTCCCCGTAACTGGGCCAGGAAGAGAATGGGCGTCACCTCCCGTACCGAATCCAGCCGGGTCAGGGTCTCGGCCACGGCCTCGGGAATGATGGTGCTGCCGGTGGTGAAGAAGAGCGGGGGCGCATTGGCCGGCCGAACGATGACGTCGGCGCCCAGACTCTCCTGGCGGGCGGCGTTGTCTTCAATCATGCCGTTGGCGATGCCCATCACCAGCAGAATCAGCACCACTTCGAGGCTGATGGCCAGAACGCTGACGAAGGCCCGGACCGGGCGGTGAAGGACGTTTGCAAAGACCAGTTTAAGGGCTGTCATCAATCGGCGGTGAGGGTGGGCCCCGTCCTCGAGGTGGGCTGGACCGGATAGAGGGCCGCTGGAGCCCGCCTGCCGGTCCCATGCATTTTAGCATGATTATCCATGATCCGGGTCTCCTTGGGACCCGGGAGTCGGGGTGGCTGGAGAGGGAACGGGTAGCGAATCGGGCTCGAACCGCTGAGATTTCGGATTAGCTCGACTCCCGTGACGGACCACCGAGCTTCCTGAGCTGATCCACCACCGAGCGCGGGGCTTCCACTTCCAGCAGGACCTGACTGTCCCGAACCTCCCGGCGAACCAGCCGGCCCCTGGCATGGATCTGCGCCAGCAGTTCCCCCTGCCGGGCCTCTACCCGGAAACGCGCCCGCACCAGTGGATCCCCGTAGATGGACTCGTCGATCCTCTCCATAAGTCCGGAGATCCCCTGGCGTCGCAGCGCCGATACCTTCAGCACGTTGTCCCCCGGGGGAAGCCGGGGCGGTCGCTCCAGCAGGTCGGTCTTGTTGTAGACCTCCAGGGTCGGCTTGCCCGAATCCCCCAACTCCTCCAGCACCTTGAGCACCGAAGATCGCTGGTGTTCGGCGCGGGGACTGGAGCAATCGATCACGTGCAGCAGCAATTGCGCTTCCCCGATTTCCTCGAGGGTGGCCCGAAAGGCCGAGACCAGGGTGGCGGGAAGCTTGCTGATGAAGCCGACCGTGTCGGACAGGATCACCTCCCGCTTGGAGGGCAGCCGGATGCGGCGCAGCAGTGGGTCCAGGGTGGCGAAGAGCTGGCGGGAGGCCAGGGTGTCGGACCGGGTCAGGGCATTGAAGAGGGTGGATTTGCCCGCATTGGTGTATCCGACCAGCGAGACGGTGGGCACGGGAACGGATTGGCGAAAGGAGTGGTGCAGTTGCCGGTGGGCCCTCACCCGCTGGAGATCGCGTTTGATCTTGTGAATCCTCTGGTGGATCTTGCGCTGATCCGTCTCCAGCTTGGTCTCACCCGGCCCGCGCGTCCCGATTCCTCCGCCCAGGCGGGACAGCTCCACTCCCCGTCCCCCCAATCGAGGCAGCCAGTAGTCGAGCTGGGCCAGTTCGACCTGCAGCTTCCCTTCCCGGGTTCGCGCACGGCTGGCAAAGATGTCCAGGATGAGCTGGGTTCGGTCGACGACCTTGCAGTCGAGTGCACGCTCGATGTTTCGTTGCTGGGCCGGAGAGAGGTTGTCATCGAAGATCACGGTGCCGGCCCCGTGTCGATCCAGCAGTCCCTTCAGCCCTTCCACCTTGCCCTTGCCGATCAGGTAGGCCGGATCGTAGCGGGACCGTTGCTGCAGGAGGCGGGCGGCTACCCTGGCGCGGGCGGCGGAAGCCAGGGCCGCCAGCTCATCCAGCGATTCCTCCAGACTCAGTCCGGCTCCCCTGCCGGTGGCCGGACTGACGGGTCGCTTCAGCTCGCATCCCACCAGGATGACGTTTTCTCTGTGCGGGGCGGCAACGTCCATCTCAGTTCGAAGGTTCCGGGTCGGCGGCTTTTGTTGCGGTACGGGGAGGTTCGGAAGGCGACGAGGGTGGAGCCGAAGCGGCCGGGGCCGACTTGGTCGTCACAACGGTCGAGATGGCATGTTTGAAGATGAGCTGGTCCCGTTGGCCGGACTCCAGGATGACCGCGTACTTGTCGAAGCTCTTGATCCGTCCGGTCAGCTTGACCCCGCTCATCAGGAAGACGGTGACCGGCAGCTTCTCCCTGCGAAGCTGGTTGAGGAATACATCCTGAATATTGTGCGGTTGCTTTTCCATGGATTTCCTGAATCTCCTGAATAGCCGCGCCCCCGCCCCACATGACGGGGCGCGGCCGCGGCTAAGTGGAGAGTGAAGAGTGGAGAGTGGTTAGACCGGCCTCCGCCCTGTCGTGCGGATCATACAGGGTGAAACAGCATATCCTGGTTAAAGTGCTTAACGTGTCAATCAAACAGCTCTTCACTCTTCACTCTCCACTTTTCACTATGCCGCCCCTGAGCCTCCTAGGGGGCGGACAAGAGCACCGGATGGATGGACGTCCCCGAAGGCTGCCCTTTCCCGGTCCAGATGAATTCCGCCGCGTAAGCTTCAACGTCGGACCCGAGGGAATCTTCATCCCCGAATCCCGGAAACCAGGTCACGTCCTCTTCCTTTCGAAACCAGGTCAACTGTCGCTTGGCGTAGTTCCGTGTGGCCTGCTTGGTAGCGTCCGCGGCGGCCTGCAAGGGTATCTCTCCCTGCAAAAACCGCACGACCTGAAGGTATCCGAGCGATTGGAGAGGCTTGCAGTCGGGAGAAAACCCCCTGGCCAGGATGGATCGGACTTCCTCCACCAGTCCGCCGGCGAACATGCGGTCGACGCGCTCTTCGATTCTCCGGTAAAGCCGGTCCCGCGCCGGGTCGAGGCCGATCTTCAGCAGGCGGAACCCCTGCAGTTTCTCCGGTGCGGTCCGGAAATGAAGCGAGATGGGCTTGGCAGTCAGGAAATAGACTTCCAGCGCCCGTATGATCTTGGGCCGATCCCTGGGGGAGATGCGCCGGGCCGAGTTGGGGTCCACTCTCGCGAGCAAGCGATGGAGATGAGCGCCCCCCTTGCGCCGGGCCTGCTGTTGCAGGCGTCCTCTCAGCGATTCACAGCGGGCGGGGCCGTCGAATAGACCGTTGAGCAAGGCGCGCAGGTAGAGCCCGGTGCCCCCCGCCACCAGAGGCAGATTTCCCCGTTGTCCGATTTCCGACAGGACCGTGCGGCCCAGAGCCATGTACTGTCCGGCAGTGAATTCCTGGTCGGGATTGAGAAAGTCGATCAGATGGTGAGGGATGCCGGCCTGCTCGCGCTTCAGCACCTTGGAAGTTCCGATGTTCAGAAATCGGTAGACCTGCACCGAATCGCAACCGACGATCTCGCCCCGGAATCGCCGGGCAAGCCGGAGCGCCAGGTTGGATTTTCCGCTTGCGGTGGGTCCCAGGACGGCGATTAGGGGTGGATTCGTCAAGACCAGAGCCAGATACGAAGGGCCAGGTAGGCAAACAGGAGCGTCGCCAGGATGCAGAGTCCCAACAGTTGCACACGCGACGGCTTCATGACCCTATTCCTACCCGAAGCTGGAAAAAATCTACTCCATCCCGGTTCCAATGTAAACAGTGGGGTAACTCCCCTCTGAGGGGTGTCTAGCTTCCGCCCTGCGGTGCGGATCATGCGGATCATTCGGGGAGAAACAGGGGGCCCAAAAAACGGGTCAAGAACTGGTTTAATTGTGGGATCTCCGTCGTACAGACTGTTAAGTATTATCGTCATCGAACAGTCCAGTTAAAGGTGAATTTAGAATCGGTCTCCGGTCACCTTGTGTGCCAATTTGACACCATGCTAGTGAGTATTGACTTGCACTGGAAACCCAAGCCTCTACCCTCTGAGCGATCCTTATGCGTTCCTGCTTCTGAGGAATAGGAATCAGTACATTTTCAATGCGTTCAGAATCCAATTTCCCATAGCTGGTTCCTCCAGATTCTGTCCAAAACTGGAGTCTAACTTGCTCTGACCGCAATACTGAAAATAGCCACCCTGTCGGATAATCCTGCTCCTTGTCAGGCAATACCCGAACGACAGCGAGGCCATCAGGGCTTCCCACAATATCATCACCCTCTACTAGAAGTAGACCAACGTTTCTGCGTTCCGGACGTACCAAGCCAACAACTATATCCCGATGGCAGAGTTGATAAACTTTTCGCTGCTTTCTCTCGGCTATCTCCCAGCATCGTTCAGGGAAATGTGGGACAACAATGCCTTCAACTGCTCTTATGTCCTGTCCTTCTACTACACGCCTTAGCTCACTCCGCCCAATATCAGTGAGAAGGTCTATTTTGCTTTCAATTACCTCTGCAATTTGTTGTAGTGGGATTGCTCCGCCCGCTCTTAAGTTGCGAATATTGCGCAATGCCCTTGGTGCGAGACGCCTGGGCTTCATATCTAGATCCGTTCGACAAACGATGTCGGCCACTGTTGCATCAACCCAACTCCTTTCAAGCGTTTTTGGAGTCGCAGAGTATTCTATGAGAACCCTACGAAAGTCGGAATCTAGGACAATGCGATTGTGGCTATCTCGAATTGAATTACCAGTTGCTTTATCCTTCAAAGGGAGCGGCGAGAAATCACCGCCCAATTTATAGCCAACGCGGCGAACCATAGATGCGTGAATTGGGTATCTTGGACCACTAACTCCAGGCATTTTCTTTTCTGCAACTAGAATGTTTGAGCGAAGGTCAGCATTGGACTTGACGAATATCCGTCGTGGCAGTTCAACAAGTGAGCGGATGATCAAATTGTCTAAAATCCATTGCCGAACATAGCCATGGCTAGCAGTTGACAAATATCCTTCCGGCAGTATTATTGCAAGCCTTCCTCCCGGTCGCAGCATCTTCCAACACCGTTCAATGAAAAGGATTCCCAGTTGTTGGCTTTCTGCGATTCTTTCTGTCTTCAACCAATGCCCAGGCGTGTCATCATCAGCAACCCATTGATGACCCAGATCAAACTCACCTAGAACATTCACACGCTTCTCAACTGTGTTTGACCCGAATGGGGGATTGCATAGAACAACGTCCATTTCCTCCGACCACCTCATATGATTCTCAATGGAATCTTCTCTTCTGAGGTTAGCCTGACCATCCTTATTCAGGATCATATTGACGATAGCGAGATCAAAAGCGCTGGCGTCAGAATCAATACCAAAAATTCTTCCAAAAGCATCATCGTCTCCGCGCTCAGTACAGTAGTTGAGAGCAGCAGTAAGAAAATCGGCTGTGCCCATTGCAGGGTCCGCAATTTTCTCAGTTGGTCCTGGTGCAACCATCTTAACCATTGTGTCGATCAGAGACGCTGGAGTGAAATATTGGCTCAGGTTCTTTTTAAAAACCACCGGAACAAAAGTCATGAATACCTGCTGCATTGTCTCACTTGATGCGGAAGAGAAATCGAAACCTTGTATACCCCGCACCAGATCACGCAGTGTATCCTCATCTAATTCGGGTCTCGCAATCGGAGAAAACAGAGTCTGAACCCGAGCGTAGCGAACAGATGCTTCCGTATACATGCGTTCAACCCGAGACATAAAGCCACTATCGGGGCCATCCAATACCTGCAATTTAAGCTGTTTACTAGTCGATACTTTGGCCTTTCTCTCATCGATATATCGGGCAAGAAGTAGTTTTACTGTTTCTTTGTACCGCTGTTGCTCGTCATTGACGCCATGGGAACGCATTACGTTAGCGATACCCTGCAGTGTTGCCACGAGATTCGCTGGCCTTGTCAATGTGTTAACAGTAATCGCTTTCGTATGGTAAGCAATTCCATAGTCTGGAAGATTGGCAATTGAATCACTCCGGACAGTAATCTCTTGATGTTCCCCTTTGCTTTTTACGGTCTTAGTAAACAGAGTTCGATTCTCATCGTCCCAATAGACTCCTATCGTATCCAGGCGAGGGAGCAATCGGAGTGCAGGCTCAAGTTGATATAAAACACCTTTTCGCTTTTTTGAAGAATCTCGCTTAATCTCAGCAACCAAAATTGCATGAGAAAGTGTCTGTGGCATTGGACTGTTGGCTATCTCAGGCCAAGGACAGTCATAAACAATTACGTCGGCCTGCATCCGATTGCGACCACTTTCCCCTAAGTTTTTAACGGTGACGACTTCTACACGAATATGGTCCTGCGGATAATTCCTTTCCTCAATCAGAAACCTAAGAAAATCCACTCGACGGGCTTCTTCCGTCGATGTCAAACCATCTTTTGCAAGAGCACTTATTCCCAACGGGCCACGAACAGGACAAACAAGCAGTACTTCTTCAATCTGAAGAGCAGCTTCTTGCATCATCTTTAATTCCCGTTGGTCTTGAGTATGCAGCGCACAATAATCGGTTACATCAGCCTTGTCCAGCCTTGGTCAACTAATGTTTATAGTCCCCCTTGGGTTTTCTTCGTGGCCCTTCACGGACCCCTTTCGTGTCCTTTCCAACCCCCGGGAGTCTCTTTGGGGATTCATCTATTGCCCTTCCCGACCTGCGGAACCCTCTTGAGCCGTCTACAACCCCTTTGCGGCCCTTCGTCCTTCTTCGTGGCTGTTCGTGGGTGGCTGTTCGTGGATCGCCTTGGCCGACCTCAGTGTCGGTCCCAGCCCTCCCCACGTTTTCCGACCTGAACCGGCTTTTCATGCTAATCTTGCCTTGATAGGGGCGGAGAGATCCAGACAAGGGCCGGAGGAGGTTGGAGAAGGGGACGGCCTAGGGACTCGCCCTTCTTCAGTCCGCCCGACGCCTCCCGGTTCATCCCGGGCGGTCCTGCCCCGAGGCCATGTCTGCTATGAGCAAACGGACCAAAGTCTACGGGTTCCTGATCCTGCTGGTGGTATTGGCGGGCGCAGGCTATTTTCTCAAGCCAAAGCCGGAAACGCCGGCCGCTTCCGCCAAGGAGTCCCCATCGGGCTCCGGCGGCGGGGAGAACGGCGCCGCGGTCGCCCCGGTGGAGCTGGCACAGGCCAGGCGGGACCGGATCACCCACCAGCTTTCCTCCACTTCCAATCTGAGGCCCCTGAGAGAAGTCGAGGTCAAGGCGCAAACCGAGGGAATCGTCCGGAGCCTGCTGGTGGAAGAAGGGGACCTCGTCAGGCAGGGGCAACTCCTGGGGCGCCTGGATGACCGCTCTCTCCGGATCCAGTTGGAGTTGAGCCGGGAAAAGCTGGCCCAGGCCAAATTGCAGTTGGAAAAAGCCCGCATCCGGCGGGAGAAGGCCAAGGTTCAGATCGCCAACACCGAGAACGAACGCCAGCGCCTGCAGGAAGCCTACGAGGAACAGCTCATCAGCGAGCGGGAGTATGACCAGGTGAGGTATCAACTGGAGGAGTTGGGCCACGACGAGCGGGTCTCGGCCTCGGAGACCCGGGAGCTCTTTCACCGCGTCCAGGAGCTGGAGGCGGAGATCCGCAAATCCGAGCTCGAGATCTCGCATACCCGCATCACGGCTCCCTTCGGCGGGCGGATCACCGAGCGCACCATGGAGTTGGGGAAGAGTATTCGCAGTACCGACAAGCTGTTCAAGCTGGGAGCCTTCTCTCCTCTGTACGCCGACGTATTCCTTTCGGAGCGGGAGGCCCGGCGGGTTCGCCCCGGGCAGAAGGCCTCGGTGCGCCTGGGTGCTGATGAGGCCCTTGAGGGAGTGGGACGCGTGGTGCGTGTCAGTCCGGTGGTCGACACCTCCAGCGGCACGGTAAAGGTTACGGTGGAACTCACCCCCGCACCCGGGGGATTCATGCCGGGCGGGTTTGTCAGGGTGGCCATTCAGACCGACGTGCGGCCCGATGCCATCCTGGTTCCCAAGCGGGCCGTGTTGGAACGGGACGGGAAGACCTTCGTCTTTCTGGCCGCCAATGGCGTGGCCCGGCGGGTTCCCGTGCAACTGGGCTATGAAGAGGATGGAAATATCGAGATCCTGCAGGGAATCTCCGCCGGGGATCGAGTGGTGGTCGCCGGACAGGGCGCTCTGGAGGACGGATCCGAGATCAGGAAGGTGGGGGAAGAATCCTCAAACGGCCTGGCGGAAGGAACCACCTGAAACCCGCGCCGTCTCGGGCGGCAGACGGTCGCACGGGACCGGCCCCGGGACCCCGCCAGGGGGTCGGCGGCGGTTCCCGGCTGCGGCTACTCCCGGCAAGTTCGACCTGCATGACAAGCAACCCGCCCCTGGACCTGCCTCGGCCCCACATCCCGGCTCTCAACCTGCCGGAATGCCCGCGCGCCCAGTCCCATTCCCAGTCATGAACCCTTAGCCTTCCGAGCCATGATCCAGCTTGCCATCCGGCGTCCCGTGACCGTCTGCATGTTTGTGGTGGCCGTGGCCCTTTTCGGCCTGGTCTCCCTGCAGCGGATGGCCCTCAATCTGCTGCCGGAAATCGCCTATCCCGCCCTCACCATCCTGACCGACTACGAGGATGCGGCTCCCGAGGAGATCGAGAACCTGATCACCCGTCCCATCGAGGAAGTGGTCGGGGTGGTTGGAGGCCTGACCCGGGTGGAGTCGGTGTCGCGTTCAGGTCAGTCCGAAGTCGTTCTGGAGTTCACCTGGCGGACCAACATGGATGTAGCCACCCTAGAAGTCCGGGAAAAGCTGGACTTGCTGCAGTTGCCGCGGGACGTGGAGCGGCCGGTGCTGTTGCGCTTCGATCCTTCCTACGACCCCGTCATGCGCCTGCAGTTCTGGGGCGAAGCCAGCCTCAGCCGCTTGCGCTACCTGGCCGACGAGGAGCTGAAGAAGAGCCTGGAGTCCACCGAAGGCGTGGCGGCCATCAAGGTGGTGGGCGGCCTGGAGGAGCAGATTCGCATTGAAATCGACGAGAAGCGGCTGGCCGAGCTGAGGATCCCCATTACCGAAGTGACCCAGGTGCTCACCCGGGAGAACCTGAACCAGGCTTCCGGGAGCCTGTACGACCTGGATGCCAACTACATGGTTCGCATGTTGAACCAGTTCCGCTCGGTGGAAGAGATCGAACGGATCATCCTGCGGGATTCGGAAGGCCGAAGGGTGGTTCTGGCCGAGGTGGCCGAGGTCTGGCGGGGTTCCAAGGACCGGGAGGTGATTGCCCGCATCGACGGCCGCGAGAGCGTGGAGCTGGCGGTCTACAAGGAGGGTGACGCCAATACGGTGATGGTGGCCCGGGCCGTGGAGGCCAAGCTGGAGAAGTTGCGCAAGGACGGGGTTTTGTCGGGGAGCCTCCAGGTGCGCACCGTTTTCAACCAGGCCCGATTCATCGAGCAGGCCGTGGACAACGTGCTCTGGTCGGCGGTGCTGGGCGCGGTGCTGGCCACCCTGGTCCTCTACCTGTTCCTGCGCCACCTGAGAAGCACCCTGCTGGTGGCTTTTTCCATTCCCATATCCGTCCTGGCCACCTTCGCCCTGATGTACCAGATGGATGTGTCCCTGAACATCATGTCCCTGGGCGGGATCGCCCTGGGCGTGGGCATGCTGGTGGACAACTCCATCGTGGTTCTGGAGGCGGTGCACCGCCAGGACCGCTCCCGAACGACCCTGCCGGAAGCCGTATACCGGGGGACTCGCGAAGTCGGAACCGCGGTCACGGCTTCCACGCTCACCACCCTGGCCGTCTTCCTGCCCCTGGTCTTCCTGGAGGGCATTGCGGGGCAACTGTTCAAGGACCAGGCCCTGACCATTATCTTTTCCCTTTCGGCCTCGCTGGTGGTGGCTCTGACCGTCATTCCCACGGTGCTGGCGTTGCAGGTCCAGCCGCCGCCCCCGTCTTCCGGCAGGGTCCTTCCGGATAACGAGCCAAAGACTCTCGCCCCCGGGCCCATGGGACCTGTCGGGCGCGTCCTTGCCTTTTCCCGGAAAGCCCTGCAGCGGACGATGGCCTTTCTGTTCGTGGACCTCCTTACGGTGGTGCTGGCCGACCTCCGCGCCGGTCTGCACTGGCTGGGCCGAGGCCTGCTGCGCCTGCTGGCCCCGGTTCTGAGCGGGTTCGAGGCGGTCCTGGAGAGGGTGAGGGGGCGTTACCCCGTTTGGCTCGAATCGGTGCTCGACCACAAGGGAAGGTTGATGGCGGCAACCGGTCTGCTGGTCGCCCTGGCCATCGCCGCCTCGTTCCGTCTGGGAGCCGAATTGATTCCGCCCATGACCCAGGGGGAGTTCGCCTTCGAGATCCGTTTGCCGGAAGGCGCGCCGCTGGCGCGGACCGACCGGCTCCTGAGCGAGGTCGAAAGTCAGGTGGCGGAATTCGAGGGGGTTGAAACGGTCTTTTCCAGCGCCGGGGGCAGTAACCGGAACCAGTTCGCCAGGCGGCTCGAGGAGGAACACGTCGGCCAGCTTCACGTGGTCATGGAGGACCGGCGGGACAGGCAGGCGGAGTTCGAGGTCATCGAGCGTGTCCGCGGCCGGCTGAGCCAATACCCGGAAGTGACCTATGCCTTTCGGCGGCCCACCCTGTTCAGCTTCACCACCCCCATCGAAGTGGAGATTTACGGATACGACCTGGGCGAGTTGCAGGCAGCCGCCGGCCAGGTGGCCGCGCGCATGGAAGGGATCGCGGGGCTCAAGGATGTCAAGACCACGACCCGGCTGGGGAATCCGGAGATCCAGGTGCGTTTCGATCGGGAACGGCTGGCCCGCCTCAATCTGGACGAGAATTCGATTGCCGACATCCTGAGAAACAAGATTCGCGGGGACGTGGCCTCCCGCTACCGCGAAGAGGACAAGCAGATCGACATTCTGGTCCGGGCTGCCGAATCGGACCGTGACGCCATCCAGGATCTGAGGGAACTGGTCATCAACATGGGCAACCGGGCCTTTTCGGGCGCGGGCGGCCAGTCGAACTCGGGGGCGGCTTCGGGCGATGGCGCCTCCGACGGGGGCGGGTCCGGCGCCGGTGGGGCAACCGCTCAAAACGCCGGGTCGAACTCCGAGACCGCTACCACCGTGCCCATTCGCTTGAACTCGGTGGCGGACATCGATATCGGCCGGGGGCCCGCGGAAGTCAGGCGCATCGGTTCCCAGCGGGCGGCGGTGGTGTCGGCCAACCTGAGCGGCATGGATCTCAGCCGGGCCTCCCGGTCGATCCAGGCCGAGTTGCAGGTCCTTGGCGGGCAGCTTCCGGCAACGGTCAGCCTGTCATTGGCCGGACAGAACCAGGAACTGGAAACCTCCTATCGGAGCTTGTTCATGGCGCTGGCCCTGGCCGTCTTTCTGGTCTACCTGGTGATGGCCTCCCAGTTCGAATCCTTCATTCATCCTCTCATCATCATGTTCACGGTTCCTCTGGGTCTGATCGGGGTGGTCCTGGCCCTGGCGCTGACGGGCACTACGCTCAGCGTGGTTGTGCTGCTGGGCTTGATCATCCTGTCGGGGATCATGGTCAACAACGCCATCCTCCTGGTGGACTACGCCAACAAGCTCCGCCGGGCCGGACAGGCCAGGCGGGCCGCCCTGCTGCAGGCCGGCCAGGTCAGGCTGCGGCCCATCCTGATGACCACGCTGACCACCGTCCTGGGACTGATCCCCATGGCTCTCGGTTGGGGAGAGGGAGCGGAGATTCGGGCGCCCATGGCCATCGCGGTGATGGGGGGACTGCTGTTCTCGGCGCTGCTGACGCTTTTCTTCATTCCGGCGGTCTACGAGCTGGTCGATCGAGGGAGGCTGCGTGGTGAAGCTGCCGGCGCCCTCGGCCCCGGAACGGTCGCGGATGAAACGGGGTGAGAACGCTCGGAGCCGAGCCGCCGTTGCGCCCGAGCTTGGCTGAGGAGATAAAGAATGGCCGTCAAGGAGCCTGAAGGGTCGGACCGTTCCACAAGGGGGACCTCCGGGTCCGGACTCGGACTGGCGGATTTTTCCATTCGCTACCCGGTGACCATCCTCATGCTGTGCCTCTGCCTGCTGGTTCTGGGGGGCATCTCCCTCACCCGGATTCCGCTGGTGCTGACCCCCGACATCGACTTTCCCGGCGTCTTCGTGCATGTCCCCTACGCCAACGCCACTCCGGGTCAGGTGCAGGAGTCGATCACCCGTCCCCTGGAGGAGGTGCTGGCAACCATTCCCGACGTTCAGCGCATGGTGTCCCGGTCTTCCGCCAACCAGGCCATGATCCAGATGTTTTTCGGTTGGGACAGCAACGTGGACTGGCTGCGGTCGGAGGTCCGGGACAAGGTGGAACAGGCGCGGTCCGAGCTTCCCGACGACGTGGAACGGGTCCTGGTGAACAATTTCAGCACCACCGACTTTCCCATCATCCGGGGCCAGATTTCCTCCGGGCGCGACCTTCGCGGCTCCTTCGATTTCCTGGATGCCAGGATCCGAACCCCGCTGGAGCGCCTCCCGGGAGTGGCCGAAGCCGATATCAGCGGAGCCGGCCGTCAGGAGGTCAACATCTATCTTCGGCTGGACGACATCAAGCGCTATCGGATCGACGTGGCCCAGATGTTCCAGCGCATGGACGGCGCCAACATCAACCTCTCCCTGGGTCGAATGCAGGACGGCGCCACCCGCTACGGGGCCATGGCCCGGGGCACCCTGACCTCCCTGGAGCAGATTGCCGACTTTCCGGTCAATCAGCGGGGGCTGCGGCTGCGAGAGGTGGCCGACATCTATTTCGGCAGTCGTCCCGTCAACTCGGGCAAGCACCTGAACGGGGAATCGGCGGTGGAGCTGCAGATCCGCAAGACCTCCGAGGCCAACACGGTGGAAACGGTCAACGGGGTCATGGCCGTGCTGGAGCAGTTCCGCCGGGACCCCGCCCTGGAAGGCATCGAGGTCCAGGTCTGGCACGACGCCGGAAAGGAAATCATCCGGGCGCTTACGGGGCTGCTGAACGCGGGCACGCTGGGAGCCCTGCTGGCCATGGGGGTTCTCTACCTGTTCCTGAGGCGGGTGGGAGCGACGCTGACCATCGGCTTCGCCATTCCCTTTTCCATCGTGGCCACCATCGGATTCCTCTACCTCTTCGGCCGGACCCTCAATGTTCTTTCCATGATGGGACTGATGTTGGCCGCCGGCATGCTGGTGGACAACGCCGTGGTGGTGCTGGAGTCCATCTACCAATGGCTGGAGAAGGGATACGATCGGGTGACGGCAGCCAGCCGCGGCACCCGGGCGGTAGCCATGGCGGTGCTGGCGGCCACCCTGACCTCCATCATCATCTTCGTGCCCCTGGTGTTCGGCAAGACCAGCGCCTACTCGATCTGGTTGGCTGACGTGGGGGCCTCGATCATGATCGCCCTGCTGTGTTCCCTGGTTATCTCGCTGACACTCATTCCGCTGGGGGCCGCCAGGTTGTTCAAGGGGAGGGTACCCCGGAGCACCGGTCAGGCTGCCCCGGCCGCGTCCGCCAACGAGGGCGGCCAACCATCGTCCGGGGGAGAGGACGACCCGTCGCCGGTTTCGGGAAGGACAGGGCCGGGGGGGGGCGAGTCGGTGGTGGAACATTACCTGCGCCTGATGAGCTGGCCTCTGCGGCATCGCTTTCTGGTGGGTCTGCTTATCGTGCCTCTGGTGGTCGGCGGTTCGCTGATGGCTCTCATTCATTGGGTCCCCGACAGCTCGCCGGAGGCCCGGGACCTGCAGAACCTGGATATTCGCTACGACTTTACCGAGAACTACCACTACGCCAAGATCGAGAGAGACTTCCTGGGGCCTGTCGAAGACTTCCTGATGGCCCACCGGGAACCCTTCAAGATCAGGAACATCTCCAGCAGCTTCAGCAACAACAGCGCCTCCACCCAGGTCTATTTCGACAACGAGAAGTTGACCCTGGAGGAGCTGGTCGATATCCGCCGGGAGATCCGGGAACGGCTGCCGGTAATTCCGGGCGCGGAGATCGAGCTGGGGCGGCAGGCGGGGGCCGAGTCTCAGACCTTTATCAGCGTCAACATGTACGGGGACGACAACGTCCGGCTGCAGGCGCTGGCCCGGGAGGCCAGGCGCCGGCTGATGGACCGGGGGGACTTCAACGAAATCCGGGCCGGGAACGAACGCGCCCGCGAGGAGTTCCAGATCGTCCTGAAGCGCGACCTCGCCACACGCTACGCGGTCTCGCCCCAGTCCGTGGCCCGACTGCTGGGCATCGTCATCCGCGGCCGGGAGATCCGGGGCTACCGCACGCCCGAGGGTGAAGTGGAGATCTGGCTGTGGCTGCAGCCCGGGGACCGGGAAGACCTGGAAGACCTGAAGTCGGTGGTGGTGGGGAACGGACCGGGGGGGCAGGAGATCGTGCTCTCCCAGGTGGCCGAATTCCGTCGCATCGACACGCCCTCCGTCATCCGCCGGGAGGACCGCCAGACCTTTACGGAGATCGGCGTGAGCTATTCCGGCGGCAAGAAGGAGGAGGGGAAGCGACTGATGAGCGAGGTGATGGACAGCCTGGACTACCCCGCCGGCTATGGATGGACCTACGGGTTCTGGACCCAGCGGCAGGATCAGGACAACGTCGATTTCATTCTCAATCTCTTGCTGGCCTTCCTGATGGTCTACTTCGTGATGGCTTCCCTGTTCGAGTCCCTGGCTCACCCCTTCGCCATCATGTTCTCGCTGCCCTTTGCCCTGGTGGGCGTCACCTGGTTCCTCTTCCTGACCGGGACCCCTTTCAACATCATGTCCCAGATCGGCCTCATGGTTCTCCTGGGGATCGTGGTGAACAACGGCATCGTGCTCATCGCCCACATCAACAACCTCAGGCGCCAGGGGTTGCCGCGCTCCGAGGCCATCCGGACCGGGTGCCGGGAGCGGTTCCGCCCCATCCTCATGACGGCCGCCACCACCGTGGTGGGCCTCATTCCGCTGGCGCTGGGCACCACCGGAATGTTCGAGCTTCGCTATTTCCCGCTGGCCCGCACCGTCATGGGAGGCCTGATCTCCTCGACCCTCCTCACCCTGGTGGTCCTGCCCGCCTACTACACGCTCTTCGACGACCTGGCCGCATGGCTCAAGCGCATCTGGTGGCAGTCCCGGCCGCAGGCGGCGGGGTAGCGTGAAACCATGGAGGGGCAATCCACAGAGAGGTTAGAAACGATACCCGATCCCTACTTCCAAAGATCGGGAGGAGGCAGTATCCAGGTACCCGAGAATGTGCGAGTACCCGGCGCGCAGAACAATGCGGGGAGCCAGGTTCACCAGCATACCCGCGCGAAAAAGCAGGGGGGCTGCCGATACCGAGTCCCTGGAATCCACAAATCCTTCGGCACGAACCAGGCGACCGCTGCCGTCGGTAGGCTCGCGAACGGGCCGGTATCGGATCAGTTGGCGCTGATGCTCCCATCCGAGCCCGCCGCCAAGATAGATCGAGAAGCGGTCCCGTCTCCATAGCCGGATGATCGAAGGCAGCACCGCAATCAGTCTTTGGTTCGTGACATCTTCATTGCGAACATCGGGGTTCACCCGATAGAACTCCGAATAGGGATGGTCGTCATAGGGACCATGAAGCCCTTCATTGACTTCCAGGCGGCTCGTGACTCCATCTGTCAGAACGGCCCAGCGGGATCCGAGGGGAATTAGAAGACCCGCTCCGGCCAGTGGGTTCCATTCCCCACCCTTCAACACGTTCGCCCGGTTTCCAAAATAGTAGGCTCCGGTCAATCCGTAGAGTTCCACCGCAGGTTCGCGCTGCTGCGCACCAAGCGGCGCCCAACCAAACAGCAGCAAGGCCATCGCCGAAAGGAGAACCGGCCGGTCAAGAAATCGTTTGTGGACCATGTTTCTCTCAGAATTTCCCAAGGAAGCTTCCTTGGAATACTTCCACCGGTACTACATGTTTCCCGAGTATCCTCTCGGCCTGTTCCGTAACTTGGCCCTTTCCTCGGCAATCGAGAGATCTTGCCACAACGGCACGGAATTGATGCTCGGGGGAATTGACAAATCAAGCAGGAGCTTCTCACGAAGCAGAGGTCGTCGGGTTTGCGACCAGCGCAACTCCGGTCCAAATACCTTGTCTTCGAGCAAGAGCAAGCCGCTGCGTAAGGTGGTCGAGCTTTGCTTGGTCACTGGTGGTGGGGGCTTTGGCTCAGGATCATCCCGGAGCTTGAGCGGCACGTTGTAAACACCGCCCCATTTCGGGGCCGCGAGAAAGGCTATGGCTGTGGGTGCGCCGATGGCCGCACCGACGAGCAGGGCCATTGCCCCTGCGGGCAAGGGTTCCGAGTGGCCCTTATCGCTGGCTGCTGCGCCTGCGACAATCCCACCGGCCGCCCCGGCAGTGATCCATCCCTGGTACCGGTTCGCGACAGGGCGATACACCAGCACCTTGGTAACGTCCTGCTTCAGCACAGTGCGAGTATGCCCGCGTTTCAGTGTGACAGTGATGCATCCGGCCGTGGCCGAGTGAAAACGTCCCTTGACCTCCGTTTTCCCCTGAGGAGCCCGGTCCGAGTAAAGCAGTACCCTGGTTCGGGTTCCGGGAGCAATTTTCTGTACCTTGGACCAGTTCCGCCTGATCCACGCGTCCGCGTCCGCCGTCGACCCGTGCAACGAAACCAGAAGAAACATCATTCCTGCGGCGATGGCCTTCTTGAAGAGCTTTCCGTGGATTGAGCTTGTTCTCATCCCAGCCTCCTCACAGTATCCTCAGAGTGACCCGAAGTTCTTGTCCTTCCGACACCACCGCCCGCTGCTCGGCAACGCTGTCAGCAGTCTTTACACGCACGATGATGCGTCCTGTTGGCACTCCCCGGAACCGCACGTTTCCAAGCTGGGACGTTACCCCACGTTGGCGAAAGGCCCGAGGATGCAGCCACGATCCTCGATCACTGGCCACGAGACCGGCCGGGTCAGCCAGCAATGTCACCCCAGCATCCCCAACAGCCTGATCCTCCTTGTCCAATACCTGAACCACCACGCTGGCTCCCTGCTTCTCCAACGAAACAACAATTTCATCGACCTTCCCTTCTCTGGCTGCCAACCTGATCTGCCTTGAGGATGTGGGGACGTAATCAGGTGCCAATACATCCACCACTAGTGGGACACCTATGCCCACATCTCGAAGCAGGAAGCGACCGTCTCCATCAGTGCGTTGTTCCTCAACATCATCAAAGGAGACACGCCGCACGGGTTTGTCCGGTTCGTGGTAACGGATCCGCACTGCGGCACCGGGTACCCCGCTGCCCAGGGAATCAATCACGCGACCCTGGAGGTCCCGAGCCGGAGGCAGAGCAAGGTCCACGCGAACAACTCCAGTGGACCCAGAGGGGATCACTTTTTCCATTGAGGCGTAGCGTGTCGCCGACCCGTGGATCACCAGCCCTCCCCGAGAGTCGCTTGAAATCTTGAAGCTCCCGGTCTTGTCGACCGTGTGGTGAGTGGCGATCAACTGGGGAACATCTTGAAAGATCGAGATCTGTCCGCTCAAGGGAACCCCATTGGCGCTCCGCAGCGTGCCGACGATCTCCACTGGTTCTGCCAGGGCGGCACCTGTGAGGCCGAAAAAGATCGCTACACATTGTGCCAATCGATGAAAGTTTAGCTTCTTCATGGTATTGCCTCCTTTCGAGGGGGAGCTATCCCTGCTCCCTCAGTCCCAGTTCCAATCCGAGTTGCCAGTATCGCAGTACCCTACAACTTGGGCTTTGGCCCTCATGCGTATTTCGGCCCTCACGTCTGCTGAAGAGGAACTGGAACCGGTCATTTGCTTCCAGGCCGAGGTCTTCTCCGAGCACCCATCGTAGTTGCAGTTAGTGAAAGTAACGGTCGTGCTGGGGAAATAAAGGTTTTCAACGAAATCATCGTCGTTAGGTCCAGGCCTACCAAGCCGCCAACCATCGAGCTCATAAAGGGACATGTTGTTCTTTGTGACGGTGGCACTAGCCTGATTCGCACAACCGGGCGGCTTCGGATTGTCGGGGTCAAGGTATTGGGGACATTGGTTTTTCGAACGATAGGTGACTGTGCCATGGGTCACTACATCGTTTGATCTCTGCGTCGTGCAGCCCTTGTCGTTGTAGTAGGCACAGTTTGGCGGATGATACTGCGCCAAGTCTGTCGTGCAGGAATTCCATTGTTTCTTCGTCGACGGGCCATCGAGCCATTTCCATCCACGAAACTGGTCGGTGTCAGATTTGCCGCCGTAGAACGAAACGACGCCCCAATTCCCAAAGGGCGTACTATGTATTTCGCCGTCCCCGCATTCCACATTGACGGCTCCGGCAACCGTGCGGTTTCTATTCTGTCCCTTGTAAGTCACGGCGCAATACAAATCGCCTTGCTGCTGAGCCAGCAGAAGATCCGTGGTGGCAAGTGAACAGGTCAAGAGCCAAAGAGTCAGTGTGGTTATTCTCATGGTGCACCTCCCCATCTACTGGTTGTTCGGGTAATGGCCCAGAGCTGATTTTTCCGCTTTACTCTATAGACTGCCCCCACAGGCCCAATCTCACATTTTTTTGCATTGCAGCCCTATGCCATATGCGGATGGCGAGCAGGAGGGCGCCCAAATTGATTGCCTGAGAATGGGCCGGAGTGGACGAAACAGATCAGACCTGGTCGATGCAGCGGCCAGCTACGTGCCGCCTGGCCTAACGACCCTTCAGGCGGGCATCCAGGCGACGTTTGAGCATTTCAACGGCGCGACTGAGACGGGTATCGACATCCGAAGGAGAAACGTGCAGCCGCTCGGCTGTCTTACGGCTGGAAAGACCGTGATAAACACGCAGGTCTACGACTTGGCGGTAGATAGGGGGGAGTAGAACCACCATTTCTCGCAGTAGGCGAAGCAGTTCCGCTTCTTGAGCCAGAGCCTCGGGACTTTCGTGTGGATCTTTCTGCTCCTCGGAGAAAGCGACTTCACGTTGGGGGTAATTGCGACGGATATCCCTGGCGGCGTTGGAAACAATGGTGCTCACCCACGGACAGGCCTTGGGACCGCCTCGGCAGGTGCGGACACTCTGCAATATCTTGATCCAACTGATCTGAAGAGCGTCCTGGGCCAGACTGTCGTCACCGGCAATCCGCCTGGCGAGGGGGAAGAAGCGCTTGGTGCAGCAGACAATCCAGGCTTCGCTGTCACCTTCAAGCAGGGGGCAGTCTTTGGCAGCTTGCTTCAGTTTAGGAGTGGGAAGAACGTGAAAATCGTCGGGCATCAGGTTGG
>VXMN01000244.1 GCA_009841055.1 Acidobacteriota bacterium | reverse complement strand
CCGCAACTTCTGATTGCTCGTATTTGTGTCAACTCCCAACAAAGGACGGTCATGACCAACCGAAGCGCTTACAGTGGGAACTTGATTCTTGTCCTCGCTACCCTGGTGGTGCTGGCTGGGGTTCGACCTGGATTGTCGGGGAACCACGACATCGAGCAACTATGGAAGGTCGCCATGCAGGGAGATGCCGAAGTGCGACTCAAGCTCAGGTTTCATGTTCTCCGAAGGCGATAGGGAGTACTGACAGAAGAGACAGTACAGCCGGACCGGTAAACCTCACAGATTTAAGGGTAATCTGGATATCTCTGCAGCGAGATCCGCAAAGGACCGGGCGTTTGCAGCAATCAGCGACATGCTGGTTGTCCTGCCAGGCAAGCCTTCAAGCCAGCGAATAGCCGGTGCCGCCAGCAGGTGAAAACCAACCGGAAATAATCCCCAAATCTGGAATTCGTGGTTCTTCCCGGAGGATTCTTTCGTCAACTGTGCCCGGAACCGTTTCCCTACCGATGAGTGGGAAAAGCTGGAGGTTGTGGGTGGGTTCTGCTGTTAGAATGGGGTGGCTTTCGCGAGCCTTTTTAAATACTTCTTGAGGAGACTGCAAACATGGCAAAAAAGATCGGCATCAACGGATTTGGCAGGATCGGACGGCAGGTTCTCCGAGCGATTCTGGAGAGACATCCGGATACTATCGAGGTGGCGGCCGTCAACGATCTGTTTCCCGCCGAGACCAATGCTCATCTGCTGAAATACGATTCCACCTACGGACCTTTTCCGGGGGCGGTCGCGGCCGAAAACGGTTCCCTGGTGGTGGACGGGCGCAGGATCAGGATCCTGGCCGAGAGGGATCCGGCAGCCATCGGCTGGGCCGATCTGGGGGTGGAACTGGTGATCGAGTCCACCGGAGTCTTCACCGACGCCAACAAGGCCAAGGCCCACATCGAATCGGGCGGAGCCAGGAAGGTGATCATCTCGGCCCCGGCCAAGAACGAGGACATCACCATCGTGCTCGGGGTCAACGGGGACCGATACGACCCCGAGAACCATCGGGTGGTTTCCAACGCTTCCTGCACCACCAACGGGCTGGCTCCGGTCGCCAAGGTCCTTTATGACCGCTTCGGCATTCAGAAGGGGCTGCTGACCACCGTGCACGCCTACACCAACAGCCAGCGCCTGCAGGATCTGGCGGCCAAGGATATGAGGGACGCCCGCTCGGCGGGTCAGAACATCGTGCCGGCCGCCACCGGAGCCGCCAAGGCGGTGGGCCTGGTCATCCCGGAGCTTCAGGGAAGGTTCGGGGGCATGGCCTTCCGGGTGCCGACCCCCACCGTCTCGGTCATCGATTTCACTGCCGTGCTGGAGCGGGCGGCTAGCAAGGACGAGCTGCGCCAGGCCATGCTCGAATACGCTGAGGGTCCCATGAAGGGCATCCTGGAGGTGACCGACGAGCCCCTGGTTTCTACCGACCTGAAGGGCAGCACCTACTCCTCGGTCTTCAGTGCGGTGGACACCATTGTCATCGACAACCTGGTCAAGGTGGTTGCCTGGTACGATAACGAGTGGGGCTATGCCTGCCGCACCGCCGACCTGGCCGCCATCATTGCCGGCAAGCTGTGACCGGTGGATGGATCCCAACCAGGCCGACCCATTCGCAAGAAGTCCCTGTCCGAGCTGGACCTGTCGACTCTCACCCACTTCGTCCTGACGGCTGAGGACCGGACGGACTTTCACAGGGGAATCCGGCTGTTCAACCAGGCCAGATTCTGGGAAGCCCATGAAGCCTGGGAGGCGGTGTGGCTGCGCCATCCCGAAGACGGGCGCTTCTTCATCCAGGGGCTCATCCAGCTAGCGGCCGCCTACCACCAGTTGCGGCGCAGGATCCATAGGGGCTTCCTCATCCACATTCGCCGGGCCCAGGAACGCCTGGTGCTGTTTCCGGACACGTTCCTCTCCGTGGACGTTGTTGGCCTACGGAGGGCGATCGGCGAAGCGCTTCGCCGGATTGACTCGGAAGAGGGTATAGCCTGCGTAGACTTTTCCGGCATCGTCCCACCAAAGATCAGAACAATACATTCCGATCATTGAGTTGGCAGCAACTCAAAAGCAGGAAGAAACCCAAGACAGGAGCAGACCCATGGCGGCCGGCCCCAAGAAACTGCCACCAATTCACCCCGGTGAGATTCTCGAAATGGAATTCCTCCGGCCCATGAAGATCACTCAGTACCGACTGGCGCAGGCGATCGCCGTGGACGCTTGCCGGAACCATGCCATCGTTCACGGGCAAAGGTCGATTACGGCGGAGACTGCGCTGCTGTTCTCGCGCTTCTTTGGAAACTCTGCGGAGTTCTGGATGGGGCTGCAGAACCAGTACGATCTTGAAAAGGAAGAGGACCGCCTGGCGGACAGGCTGGATCGGGTGCGGGAGCACCGGGTCGAAGTCCCGGCGTGACGTTCCGGCATTCCCCGGCTCAGGGTCCGATCAACTGCAGCCAGTCCACGAAGAGGAACTCCATGCGGCCGACCAGCAGGGCGATGCGGCCCATGACGGTGTAGCCGAAGGCGGCCCCGAAGGTGATCATGAGGATCCAGATCCCTCCACGGGACACCTGGCCCAGGAAGCCCTTGTGCTCAACGGAGAAGAAGAAGTAGATCAGGGCCGCCAGCAGCCCGAACACGGTTACCAGGGCTGTCAGCGTCCCAATCCAGTCGATTCCCAGAAAGGCCGTCTGGCTGGGCTCCACCAGGGGAATCAGGGCGGGTGAGACCTGCTTGGTGAAATCGCTGACCAGGTATCGGGTGAGGTTGGTGCCGGCGGCCCAACCCACGATGACCGCCAGCGGCCAGCGGGCGATCCAGGTTCCCTTGGGCGCCAGCCGCCACAGCAGCAGACAACCGAGAACCAGTTGCACCAGGGCCATGCTCCGGTCGACGGGGTCGACTTCCAGCGGGACCTGGGCCAGATGCTCATTCACGAAAGACGGAGCCAGCCTCCCCAGCATGTTGGGAATGAGCTGTTGCCAGATCCCCTGGACCATCCAGTAAGCGGCCGACACCCCGATGAAGAGCGACTCGGCGAAGCGGTAGAAGGGGTTGTCGTCGTAGAGGAAGCTCAGGATGGAGAGGGTCAGAAAGGCCGCGAACCAGGTGCCCAGGCCGGCCCCGCTGACCCAGAAGCCTTCCATCTGCCCCAGAGCGCTCCAGACCAGGGCAAACAGCACCACCAGCCCTACCGCGCCCACCACCAAGAATCGCCTGGTCTGCTCGTTCATGGACTTACTTTTCCAGAGACTTCAGCCGTTCGCCCGACGATCCACCGCGTGAGGCAAAGTAGGCGATGTTCCCGACTACCAGGAACAGGATGATCACCAGGTGGGCCAGGGTCTGGGGGCCCATGCGTCGAATGGCCGCAAACCTCTCCGTATCCGTCCCGTAGGCCTCTGAGTATCCCTGGATCAGAAGGGACTCGTACTCGGCGGCCGCCTTGAGGCCGCCCATGATTCCGCTGAGCTGTCTCGGGTAGTAGGGGTAGAGCAAGGGCGCCTGGACCGCGGTAACCCCTCCCGCGACCGGCACGCCGGTGCGATCGCCCCCGAACTGGATCCACTCCTTGAGTCCGGGGAACCCCCCGCTGATGTTGAGGATGAGATCCATGTCCTTGAGGCCCTTGACGTTCCGCATCATGGGGATGTCGTCGATGGGCGTGCCTTCCACGTCCGACTGATAGAGCGTGCGGAAGTCCGTCACCACCACCTGGATGACCCCCTGGCCGCCCGGCCTGAAGCCCAGCATGACATAGTCCCTGCCATAGCTGTAGTCGGAGAACTCCTGCTTCAGTACCTGATCGACCGTCTTGAGCGTCTGCGCCTGCCCGGTGGGCCACAGGCACATGAAGAACAGCTTCTGCTTCCGGCGACCGAGGTGGCGGACGTAGCTGTCGGCCATGGGCTGGAGCTCCGGCTCGCTCTCGGGGCCGTAGTCGAAGGGCAGCAGAACGTTGGAGCCGGGGGGAAGCTCCTCGATACGATCGTAGATGGCCTGAACCTCCGGGGTGGCGACTTCGTCAATCGTCAGGTCGAAGGCCAGGGGGATCACCACCGCCAGCATGATGAACAGGAAGATCCAGCGCCGGTCAATCGCCTGCAGGCGTTCCATCATCGAGGGTGTTTCCGTTTGAGCCATGCGAACTTCCTAGTCGTTGTCGCTTCCCAGATACGAGCGTTCCACTCCGAGGATGAGTCGGAGCGACATGGAAATGATGCCCAGGCAGATACCGATCATGATGGCTCGCTGACCCGCCAACTGGGGCACGACCATGATCCAGTTGACCAGGTCGGGAACGGTCAGGAGATAGAAATCTCCTCCTCCGGCCAGAACCAGATAGCCATAGAGGGTGCGACCCAGCACAAAGGCGGCAACCGCGCCGATCAATGAAAGCGGGATCCAGCGCTTGGAGCGGTATTGCACCCATGCCAGGTAGGCCAGCAGGGCGCTGAACAGCAGCTCGAGAGAGCCCGGCAATGTTTCGGTGAGCGCCGTGCCCACCAGCGTCCGGCCCAGCAGTATGATCAGGGCCGCGATCAGCAACACGGTGGCTTCCCGGTTCTTGGCCCGAAAGGCCCGATAGGAAGCCGAAGCCACAAAAAAGGCCAGCAGGGAAAAGGTGGTCGCCGACAGGGGAAGGAAGCAGTAGTCGTAGGCAGCTTGAAACCAGCTCCCTTCGGCTTCAAGGGCGTGCTTGACTCCGGACGGTCCTCCCAGCTTGAAGAGTCCGATGGCCAGCATGGCGAAAAAGCCCGCCATGGTGACCGCGCTGTACCCCCAACCCGGCTCCGAACGGGAGATCCTGGCCAGGTGAATCTTGGCCAGGTTGCCCCCGCCCAGCACGAAGGCGAAGGCGGCCAGCACGTCGAAGGTGATGGACAGGCTCTCGTTGAGCTGGTCGAAGGGCGGGTGGGGGATGAAGGCCTCGAACAGCATGATGACCCCCACCACAAAGGTGATCAGCAGCGGTATCTGTCGTCGCATGCGCGCTTCCTAGACGAACATTTCCAGCTTGAGAAAATCCACCACCGACTGCAGGCTTTCGCTTCCCGTCCACAGCGCCAGGGTGGCGGCCAGGCTCCCCAGAACAATGGCGCCCATCACGATCAGCTTGCCCACATCCTGCCCCTTGAGACTGCCCAGTTGCTTGGGGTCGCCGCTCAGATAAGCGCTGGCCGCGAAGAGTTCCTCGCCCATCAGCGTGTAGTCGCAGGCCGCCACGAAGAATGGAAGCTGAGAAGGCATGGCGGTGCCGGCGATCTGGATGGCGCCGATCCGGTTGCCGGTCTCGGCCAGCAGCAGGGACTCGGCGAAAAAGGCTCCCATGTAGAGGCAGGTGGCCGGCTCGTCCCGAAGCAACATGCCGTTGACCCCGGCGACGTAGCCGAACTGCTCGTCGGTGAGGTAGTGGACCATGTCCTCGTTGTAGCTCTCCGGGCGGCCGGCTTCCAGGTAGGCCTGCTTCACCACCTCTCTGCCGGTGGTCATGACCAGCGAACGGCTGACCGGAACGTCCAGCTTGGCGTCGTACTCGGCGATGGTGCGGGATACGTATCCCAGCAGGGTGAGGCCGGCCAGGGTCTGGACGTTGTCCATGTCCATGATTCCCGGTACGAAGACGACCGGCCGCCCCATCTCGGTGGCGCGGCCCACGGCTTCGTCGACGGCTTCCAGGCCGGCGATCTTGCGCACGAACAGTTTGCGGCCTCGGGTCGCGAGCTGGATAAAGAGGATGACAAAGAGGCAGATGGTGCCGCCGATGATGAGGATCCAAAATTTGTCCCGGTCGAACCACTGAGCTCTGGATTCTCCGGTCACGATTTCGGAATCGGCCCTGGAGTCGGCCGTTATAGCCACCACCTTGAAGGAATAGCGGACTCCCCGTTCGGCGCTGGAGAAGGTCCACGTCTCCTCGCCCGGACCCACCGTTCCCAGCGACATCCAGGGCGCCTCCGTGGCGCCCCGAGCTGCTTCGCCGGCCAGGCGTGACCGGAAGATTTCATAGGACTGCACGCCGGGGGCGGGAGAGTCCTTCCAGCGGATCTCGATGGCATGCCCCGAATCGTTGGGCACATCCAGCGCTTGGACCCGGGTCGGAGGCGACGGTGCCTCCGAAGGAGCGTCCTGTGCCTCCAGTAGCGGAGCGAGCGCCAGGGCGGCAAACCATGGAGCCAGCCTGCACAGCAGTTTCATCAGTCGCGACCCTCGATAATCTCGACGTTGGCCCGGGGCACGGAAACCGGCTCTTCCAGGCCCTCCAACCGCACTGAAACCACCCTGGCCCTGGACCCCGAGTCCAGCCGGGCCGGCTCGGAGGGCAGGGAGGCCACCCGGCCCAGCTTTCCGAACCAGGGGTTGCGGATAATGCGGACGGTGCTTCCGACATCCATGCCCTGCTCCCCCGGCCGGTCCGGCGTCTGCGGAACCGCGCCCTGAAGGGGGATGATCACCTCCGGGCGAATGACTCCGGCTCGAATCTGGGTGGCTCCGTTGATGGAGGCCCGCTGTCCCTGGTGGCGCTTCAGCAACCCGAAGGTGCGAGGCGCCATGTCGATTCTTCCAAATCCCTCGGTTACGATCAAGGTAACTCCGAGATTTTCATGACCGGTAATGGCCACACCCAGGTCATGGCCCAGGAATCGGCGCAGGTCCTGGTCATCGAATCCTCCCGCCACCACGCCGTGGATGCCGAGCTGCACCGCCTTTTCCAGGGCGGCTCCCGTGACCAGCGATCCTCCCACCACCACCCGCCCCTGCAGGTCTGCCGAGAGCGAATCTTCGTCCAGGACCTCCCGGGGCGAGGAGGCAACCATCGCAATCTCACCGGTGGATTCGCCTCCGATGCCAAAGATTCCCTGGATCAGGGTGCCGCTGCTTTCGACCACCACCCCCTGGTCGGGCACCACCTCCATCACCCGGCCTTCGATGTAGGCGTCGACTTCAATGGGTTGGGGCGGTCCCCGCAGCACCACCTGTCCGGTGACACCCGAAACGCTTTCGACGGTTCCCTCCAGGGTGGCTGTCGTTCGCGAGGTGAACAGGCCGAAGAGGGACTTGGCTTCGGCAATGACCTCTCCCCGGGCCACCCGGTCACCCTCGTTCTTGAGCATGGCCCCCGGCACGTCGCTCTGATCGACGCCCATCTTGTTGGCGACATTGACGATTTCGACCTTGCCCGGAAGGAAGGTGCGGGCCACCACCTGGTGGGGCTGGACCTGGGCTCCTTCCTCGACCACCACCTCCCCTGGGATGGGCAGAATGCGTCGCCGGCGGAGCAACTCGTATTCGGTCACCTTGAGACCGGGAGTATAAGCGTGGGCCATGGCTTCAGTGAGGGATCGCCTCCGGGGAATAGACGCCGACTTCCTCGATCCAGGTTTTAAGGGCTCCGGTTCTCTCGGCCGGTTCGGAAGAGAGCGACAGAGGCCGCCCCCGGCAATCGACAATCAGTCCGACGGTTCCTCCCTGGATCGTGGCTTCCAGGGGAACGCCCTTTCCGGATCCGACGTCGAAATCGCGGGCGGGGTCCAGGTAGACCCTTGCCTCGGCTCCCCTCTCCAGGGGGTGCCGGCGCATCTCGCCGACCCGGAGAGTTTCCCGTCTCTCCTCGTCTCCCGGAAGCTGCAGCCGGTAGGACAGCGCCGGCTTGCCGGGTTTGGCCGTGCCCCTGGGGGCGATGCAGGTGCCCAGGACGATCAGGCAGTCCTTCTCGAAGACTTCGGTGGCTGCGCGGGCATGCACCTGGGACAGGACGCCCAGATGGGGCATCATGAAGATGCTGTCCTTGGCCAGGCGGGTGATCCCCTCCGGGAGGAAGGAGTCGATCAGCATCATGGCGGTCTGCTCCGGCCGGGGCGCGTGAGAGAGCACGCCGCCGGAAGCCACCAGCAGGTCCAGGTCCATCATCTTCACCAGGGATTCGATTCCCGCGTCCTGCTCGAAGGAGTCGGCGATGGTGCGTTGCTGCTGGACCCCCTTAAGCCGGGTGGCGAAGGACCGGTGCTGGATGAAGGCCAGGCGCAGGGCCTCTCTGGCGACCGCCTGTTCGAAGATCAGCTCCTCGGCCGTCTGAGGGATGGTGGTCGGCCGGATCATCTTGTTCTTGATCCGGTTGCGCAGGTCCCGCTCTTCCATGGTAAAGGGCATCCACCGCATGACGTTGGCCAGTCCGGCTTCGGCCAGGACATTGGAGATGGAGTAGCTCATCCCCAGGTTGGCCGACACCGTGCGGTTGAATTCCTCCCCGAACACGCTGAAGATGTCGGTGGTGGCTCCGCCGATATCCACCCCCACGGCGTTGATGCGGGATTCAGTGGCCACCCGCTTGAGAATGGCCCCCACTGCCGCCGGAGTGGGCATGATGTCGGCGTCGACCCATTCCATCAGCCTGGCGTAGCCGGGCGCCTGTTGCATGACGTGCTCCAGGAACAGGTCGTGGATGCGCTCGCGGGCGGGCAGCAGGACTTCCTCTTCCAGGGTGGGGCGCAGGTTTTCGACGATGCTGAGACTGGTCTTGCCGCCCAGCACCCGCGTCACCTCTTCGCGGCGGGAACGGTTGCCGGCATAGATGACCGGCAGGCGGTAGCCGGCCCCCAGTCGAGGCTTGGGATCGGCAGCCGCAATGGTCTCTGTAATCTTGACCACCTTGTCGGTACGGGCGCCGTCGACCTCGCCGGCGATCAAAATCATGTCGGGCCGGAGCTGGCGGATCCGTTCGATGCGCTCGTGGGTCAGGCGCCGGTCGTTGAGGGCGATGACGTCCATCACGATGGAGCCGGCCCCCAGGGCGGCCCGTTCGGCGCTTTCGGCGGTCATCGACCGGACCACTCCGGCCACCATCATCTGCAGGCCTCCCCCGGCGCTGGAGGTGGAAATATAGAGATCGCATCCCTCCTCGCCCCTGACAGGGCGTATGATCCGGCCCTCGTCGTCCAGCAGCCTGCGGCCCGAAAGTTCCGCCAGCTCCGTCACCGCGTTGAGCACTCCCAGAGTCACGTCTTCAAAGGGGGCTTCCACCGTGGTGGGGGCTTCGCCTCGATGGGTCTGGCGGTACTCGTCCCCAACCTTCTGGATGAGGATGGCCTTGGTTGTGGTGCTGCCGCAGTCGGTGGCGAGAATGACGTGGATGTCTTCCAAGGGAGTCACCTTGCGGCTCCGTCGGGGTCTTTGGCGGAGGCAGGGGTTTCCCCTGCCGCACGATTCTCGATTTCCTGCAGCAGCCATTCGACGCTCTGACGGCGTTCCAGGATGCGCCGGACCCGTCCATAGTCGGTAGCCGCGAAGAGTCCGCGAACCACCGGCTCAAAAAAGGCCATGGCCTGACTCCCCAGGTAGTTGAGCGGCTTGGCCGACTCCAGGACGAAAAGGGCCGGCGTCTCCAGGCGCCGCCTCACGACGGCTGCCGCAATTTTCTCCAGCAGACGGCGTTCCTGGTCGGTGAGCGGTTCCTCGTAGCGCTCCAGAGAAAATGCCTGCTGCAACCTGCGCCTCCAGGATGGCTGCATCATGCCCTCGAGTTACCCGGGCTCGGCCGGTTGATCCTGCTTTGCACGAAACGGACCACCGCCTGGCGGTCGGCGCCCGCGAATCGCAGGTAGAGGCCGCGGTGGGATTCCAGTCGGCTGCGCTCGGGAAAGGGACTCAGAAGCACTCCGTGGGCGTCGACCCAATAGGATCGGCAAAAGGACCAGGGTTTGTGCCGCCGGACCCAGAGGGTACGGCTGGAAACACCCTCCTCGCTGAGCTGATAGGTGGTGGGCAGCAGGAAGTCATGGACACCGGCCAGCAGCAGGATCACCGACAGGAGGGCCCAGCCCGGACTTTGGGTTCCCAGAAAGACGGCCGCCGCCGTGGCGGCAACGACCGATACCAGCACCAGGCCCTTCCAGGGGGCGTGTTTCAGGGGCAGACTCACCCACCGCACGGAAGTCTCCTTGTGCTCATTTCTCAACGGGCCAGCGCCTTGTAGTAGTCCTCCACCTGCTTGCGGTAAGTGGGCGGAGCTTCCTCGTCCTTGACCAGGTGAATCGGGTCGTCTCCGCCAAGTTGCCGGACCTTGCGGCTGAGGTCGAATTCCAGTTGGCGGAGTCTCTCGATGACACGTCCGCGAAGTCTTTCCAGTTCCTGAGGGTCGTGGAGGAAGCGGTGTGACTTCATCTGTTCCATGCGTTTCACCATGTTTTTGACCTGGGCCGCCAGATCGGCGTCGGCGGCAAGGCTGCGGCCCAGGTCCCGCGCCTCTCCCAGGCGGTGCTGGAACTCCTTCTCGAACTGGCGGGCCTGTCGAGGCGTCAGCGTCGTGGGCGGTGGCAATTCCCGATCGCCGAAATTGACGGCCGCGTGACCCCGGCCCCGGCTGGTGCGCTTCTGCTCCCGACTCTCGCCGGTGGCTGACCTGTCCGCTTGCGACCCGGGTTGGAGTCCCGACTGCCGGCTCGGCTCGGGAGACTTGCCGCGGCTGGTCCCGGATGGCCCGGCCGGCCGGTTGGCGCCGGAACGGGCCTGGAGATCCGCAATCCGTCGCTTCAGCGATTCCAGGCTCGACAGCAGGTCTCCGGCCTGCATCAGCGCCCTGCTCAGCCTCTCTTCGGCCGATGGCCTGGCCCGGCCCCCGCGGGCGGCCTCGCCGGCCTTTGCCACTTGATCCCGCAGGTCCGACAGGGCCGACTGGATGCGTTCCTCGTCCTGTCCGGCGAGGTCCAGCAGGCCCATCTGGAGAAACTGCCTGCTTTGAGCCATTTGTTCGTGCAGTCCGCGGTTCTGGACGGATTGGCCGGCGGCCCTCAGCTTTCGCGATGCCTCGGGCTGTTGGAGGCCGGCCTCCTTGGCCGTGGAAAAGAGTCGGCCCTCCATCTCCCTGAGCGCCTGCTGCAGGCTGGTCTTGTCTTTCAGGATGCGCCGTCTTTGCTCCAGCAGAGGCTCAATGGGGTCCTCTCGAGCAACGCCCGCTTTCAGACCCTGCAACTCGGACCGGATGTGTTTCTGCCGCCCCACCAGCCCCTGGGCCTGATTTTCAAGTTGCTTCAATTCCGAATCCAGGTCCGTCCGGCGCTGGCGATCCAGCACCGAGCCGGCCTGCCGGATCCGGCTCAACGCCTGCAGACCCCGGTTTTCCGCCTGGCTTCCCGCGGAGCCTCTCAGTCTCTGCATTTCCCTGGCCGCCTGCTGCAGGCGTTGGCTCACCTCTCGCAGGGAAGGACGTTCCATCTCCCTCGATAATCGTTCCAACCGCCTGGCCAACTTCTCGGCCTCGGCCTGAAGCATCCCCTGCCGGGATCCTTCCGCCCCGCGGATCTGGCCGGCGGCGCCTTGCAGCATCCGGCGGCGATGATCCTGATTGATCTGCTGCTGCCGCCGGGCCAGCTCCCGCAGCTTGCGGGTGGCTTCATCCATCTGCCGGCGCGAATCGGAGGCACCGGCCTGCTGCTGGACCTCATACTGGTTCTTCAGCTTGTCCAGTTCCAGCTCGAACAGGCTCTCCAGTTCCTGGGCCCAGGTGGTCCGGCCCTGGGCTCCACCCCGAGCCACCTGGACTTCCTTGTAGAAGGTTTCGGCCCGCATCAGGTACTGGAGCGCCTTTTGCTGGTGGGGAACGGCTTCGTCGGGGTCTCGTTGCGTCAGCGATTCATGGGCAGGTGTCATGGACTGGACCGCCTGAACCAGGTTCTCCGAAAACTTCTGAATGTCCTGGTCGAGGCCGGTCAGGGCCCGTCGCTGGACTCGGTCGGCCAGGGACCGGGTGCGCTGCTGCAGCTTGAGCTGCAACTCTCCCACCAGCCGCAGGGAATTCCGATATTCTCCTTTGTCCAGGCGCTTCCGGTCTCGGATCAATCCCCAGGTGGCTACCAGAATCTGTTTCTGGCGCCGGGAGAGCAGCGAGTCCATGTTGCCGGAACCTCCGCCCCGCCGGGCCCCGGACTGGCGCTGCTGGTATTGCTTGCCGAAGGGACGCACTTCCAGAAAGTAGATGTCGCTGGTGGTGGTTGCCAGGGCGTCCGAGGCCCGGGCGAAATAGCTGACGAAGTCTCCCGGCTGGAGTTCGAACTCTTCCAGGAAGAAGGTATGGGTCGCCGAGACCGAACGGGGAAGCCCTCCACCCCTGGGCTTGAAAAGGTCGATCCTGGCGGTTGGCGCACCGTTCAGGGCGTAGTGCAACTCCAGGCTTCTCAGGCCGAAGTCATCATCTGCCCTGGCCTCGGTCAGAACCTCCTCCAGGGCGGTGGCCTGCCGGTCTCGACCCGGCCGGGTCCAGGCCACCTGGGGAGGCTGATCCCGGAAGGCGGTAATGGCGTAGGCATGGGATTCGACATTCTCGCCGGTCCAGTCCTCGGTGAGCTGGATTCTATAGGTCGAGTCCCTGGAAACCTTGATCTCCCCGATGACTGCCGGTCCCTCCGCCTTGCGCATCGGAATGGAGGTCCCGTCTCCCAGCAGAATGCGGGCTGAGTCCGGTTCCAGATTGAGGTGGGCCCTGACCTCGACCCGAGTGCCTCGGAGGGCCTCGATGTCGCCGCCGTTATTCTCGGTACGCCGCGGCAGGCCGGTGTAGGCCGGGAAACGGTAGGTCAGATCGATCTGCCGAACCCGGGCCGTCTCCATGACCGAGAGCTCATAGGCCTCGGACCTGATGTTTCCGGCCTGGACGTAGTAGCCGATGGGTTCGGCAACGTCCACAAAGGAAAACCCGTACCGGTTGGCGCCGGCCTCGGCCGTCATCGGCTGGGATTTCCAGCTTCCGCTCCGGGCGTAGCGGAAAAACAGCCGGACCTGTTCCGCTTCGAAGCCCGCGAGCCTGGCCGTGACCGTTTGATCCGACCCCTTGCGGATGCGGGTGTCGCCGGGCGAAACCTCGATGCGATAGAGCGGCGCTGCCCGGGGCCACCATCCGTCGGCGTAGAGCTTCAGAGTCGCGTACCGGAAATGGCCGGGCCCGTGGATCTGCAGCAGGACAAACAGCAGCGCCAGCCCACAACTGACCAGGATGGACTGCAAGGGTTCCCTGCGGTTGAAGAGTTCGGAAGGCTTGACGATACGGCTCTGTCTAGCCGCGTCTCGGAGCAGCAGGGGCAGGAACGGGTGAGGCTCGGAATTGCGGCCTGCCGGGGATGTCAGCTCGGTGGCCGTGACCAGGCGATCCTGCAGTTGCGGGTAGCGTTCCTCGATGGTGCGGGCGATCCGTATGTCGCTGACCCGTCGAGCCAGGGGACGCACCACCAGCCAGGCCAGGGAAAGTCCGATGATCAGCAGGGAGGTCCAGCGGGCCAGAAGGAGGGACTGTTGGCTGTAGTTCCAATAGTCGACGGCGGTCACGGCGGCAGCCACCGCCAGCAGGGAAAGGCCAAGCCACAAGGCGAGGCCCCGAATCGAAGCGTTGGTCCTGAAACGCTGCCGGACCCGCCGGATGGTAGCCTGCAAGCGTTGCCGTTCCGCTGTCATGGACAAAAAGAGTGCGCCCCGTCCGCCGTCGCACGGTGCCAAATGGGTCTGGCCGATTCCTACTCTGTTGCCTTGCTAGAATAGCGGTTCGCCAGCAAACTCTCAACCAACAACACAAGACAGGCGGTCAGCACCAGGTACCACCAGAGATGCTGCCGGTTTTCCAGGGCATGGCGCCGGTCGAGGGATGCCGGCTTTCGCGGAGCGGTGCCCTCCCGGCGGGCTGCCCGAGGCAATTGCGCCAGGAATTGCTCCGGGTCCGGGGCTCGCAGATCCGATTCCCGAGGATCCAGATTGGCGGCCAGGAGGTTTTCCGTCTCCTGCACCCGGAATCGGTAAAAGCCCGGTTCGGTCAGTTTCAGCGAGGACCGGTTTCCCCCGGCCGGATCCTCCAGAGGAATCTCCCGGCCGGAGGGCGCGACCACGGTCCAGGTATGGGCGAAGGAGCGGCCGGAGGTCGAGAGCGTCGCCAGCGCCTTGGCCCATCGGGGATTCAAGGATTGGAGCGCGACTCTGTCTCCGACCCTGTAAGCCTGCGGGGAGGGCCGGAAGCGGGCTACGTACTTGACCATTTCCTGGCAGAAAGGCAGGAAAACCGACTTCAACGGGAGTGGGTTCCAGTTTCGATCCAGGGATGAAGTGAAAAGCAGAACCCGGCCCTTGCCCCACTGTCGCTCCAGCAGCAACGGGCTCCCGTCCTGCAGGGCGGCCAGCACCTGGCTGTCCGCCAGGGGCTCGGTCAGGTAGAAGTCGGTGTAGGCGGTGCCCATGAAGTAGGAAAAATGGGCTTCTTCAAAATGGTTGAAGATCGGATGGCGCTTCTGCAGGAGCCCGATGCGCTGGTCTCCGCCTCGGCCGGCGGCCCGGTACCGCTTCAGCAGGGTGGCGGGCAGGATCTCTTGAAGGTCGCCCAGGTTCTCGGCATGGGTTTGGGGTCCTGAAATCAGCAGCAGTCCTCCCCCCGATTCGACAAACCGGATCAGGGCCGAAGCCGTCTCCGCGGGAACGGGACCGTAGTTGTTCAGAATCACCGCCGAGTAGGAAGAAAGCCCGGACAACGGAATCCGTCCCCGTTCGGCCACGGTCACGTCCAGGGAAGAATCGGGACTGACGGTCAATGCCCGGTTCAGGTAGTAGTGGTCCCGGCGTCCGGTCCCCAGCAGCAGGGTCTTCAGCCGAGGGGGAGGTGAGAGGGAACTGTAGGCGAAGTTGTCCTCCGGCAGGGCATCCTCGAATTGCAGGTGGAGCCTGGCATTGGACTCGCCCCGGGGAACTGCGACCGACTCGAACCGAACCAGCCTGCTATCGTTGGCATCCAGGTGGACCGTTCGGCTCAGAGCCGGCTGCCCGTTGATCTCCAGGACCAGGGCCGGGTCCAGCGCCTGCCCGAGGTGCCGGGATCGAATTTCGGCGGCGATGGTTACCCGGGAGGAGGGACGGTCTTCGGGTTGGATGGTCACCCGACCGATCGAGATATTGGGTCCGGCAGCCTGTGCCACCGGGTAGGTGCGAAGCTCAACCCTCTCATCGATGGTGACGTTGGGCGATCCAGGCTGCCAACCCGACTCCTGAAAGTCGCTGATCCAATGGATCTCCGGGGATCCTTCCGGGGTCCCGGCCAGGATCTGGTCCGCCAGCCGCAGGGCCGGACCATAGTCGGTCCCGGAAAAACCCGGCTCGAGAGCGTCGATGAGCCTGCCGACCTCCCTGGGGTTGGCCTCCGGCCGATTGAGGAGACGCGTGGAATCGGAAAACACGACGGTCTGCACCCGGTCTCCGGGACCCATGCCCTCCAGAATCGTTCGGGCCTGCGACTGAGCCCGCCCGAACCGATCCCCGAAGCGCATGCTGAAGGAGTCATCCAGCAGAAGGACCAGGGATCGACCGCCCGAGCCGGAAAGACCGACGGCGTCGGGGTCGGTGAGCAGCGGCCGGGCAATGGCCAGCACCAGCAGCAGCAGGGCGGCCATGCGCAGCAGCAGCAGCAGGGGATGTCGCAGCCGTTGCTTCCGAAGGGAGGCCTTGGATGTGCGGCGGACGAACATCAACGAGCTGAAGAAAACCCGCCGTGCGGTCTCCCTCCGCACCAGGTGGACCAGGATCGGAGCGATGAGGGCGAGACTGCCGATCAGGAACAGGGGATTGAGGAATTGCATGGCGCGCCGCGGGAACGATGGAGCCCTCGCCCTACCTCGACTTTTGCCTGGTGGACAGGTAGCGGTAGAGGGCCAGATCCAGGGGCTGGGAGGTTTCCATTACCAGGAAGTCGACTCCCAGGGCGCCGCAGAGGTTCCTGATTTCCTGCTGATGGCTCTCGAGTCCCGCCAGGTAGTCGTCTCGAGCCAGTGCCGGATCCATGATCAGGTTGCGGCGGGTCTCCATGTCCACCATTTGAACGGAATCGGAAAAATCGAACCGCTGCTCCCGGGGATCCAGAACCTGAATGACGATCACGTCGTTGCCCTGGAAACGAAACTGACGAATGCTTTCCAGAATCTCTCCGGTCGGAGCATAAAGATCGGAAACCAGGACCACGATGCCTCGCCTGCGGATGGTTTCCGCCAGTGCCCGCAGCGGCTTCCCGAAGGCGGTTCCGGCATCGGCCCTGGCCTTGTCGATCAGGTGCAGCAGGCTCGACAGGTGCTCCCTCCGGCAACGGGGGGGCAGCTGGTCCACCAGGCCGGCGGCGAAGGAGGTCAACCCCACCCTGTCCCGTTGGAGCTGGGCGAAAAAGGCCAGGCTGGCGGTGAGATAGCGGGCGTACTCCATCTTGGTGACGGAATCGGAGCGATAGGCCATGGAGCCGGAAGTGTCCAGCAGCAGATAGACGTTGGTGCTGGTCTCGCCTTCGTACTGCTTGACGTAGTGGCGGTCGGATCGGGCATACACCTTCCAGTCGATCTGGCGAATGTCGTCTCCTTCGATATACTGACGATACTGGGCGAAATCCACGCTGAAACCCAGGTAGGGAGATCGATGCAGGCCGGAGATGAATCCCTCCACCACCGTTCGCGCCACCAGCTCCAGGGTGCTGATTCTGGCCAGGACGGCGGGGTCCAGGAAACGCAGCGGGGTGTGTTCGGAGACCGTCCCGGCCCGGGGAGTCATTGGACTGCCTCCTCTACGGGTGGCGGCGCCGGATTACAAGCCCGAGGCCGGCGCCGGCACGACTTCGATCAGCTTGCGAATGACCGCGTCGGAGTCCACCTGTTCCGATTCGGCGTGGAAATTGGTGAGGATGCGGTGGCGGAGCACTGGAGGCGCCAGTTCCCGGATGTCGTCCACCGACACGTTGTAGCGGCCCTGCAGCACCGCCTTGGCCTTGCCGCCCAGGATCAGGAATTGAGAAGCGCGCAAGCTGGCGCCGTAGTTGACCCAGGACTTGATGAAGTCGGGAGCGCTGGGATCGCCGGGTCGGGAGGCCCGGACCAGTTGGACCGCATAGCGGGCCACCGAATCGGCAACGGGAATGCGGCGGACCACGCGCTGGAATTCCACGATGTCCGCCCCTCCGATCAGAGGCCGGTAGCGAATGTCGCGCAGGGAAGTGGTGTCCTTCACCACCTGGATTTCTTCCGCCTCCGAGAGATAGTCGATCAGAATGTTGAACATGAAGCGGTCGACCTGGGCCTCGGGCAGGGGATAGGTGCCTTCCAGCTCGATGGGGTTCTGGGTGGCCAGCACGTAGAAGGGGGGCTGGAGGTCATAGGTGACGCCCTGGACCGTCACGCTGTATTCCTGCATGGCCTCCAGCAGGGCCGACTGGGTCTTGGGAGGGGTTCGATTGATCTCATCGGCCAGAATGATGTTGGCGAAGATCGGACCCTTGACGAACACCAGGGATCGCCGCCCGGTGGTGTGATCTTCCTCGATGATGTCGGTGCCGGTGATGTCGGCCGGCATCAGGTCGGGAGTGAACTGGATCCGGTTGAACTTCAGGTCCAGGACCTTGGCGATGGTCTTGATCAGCAGCGTCTTGGCCAGGCCCGGCACGCCGGTGATGATCGAATGCCCCCCCACGAACAGGGAAACCAGGACCTGGTCCACCACGCGGTCCTGCCCGACGATCTCCTTGCGAATCTCCCGCAGGATCTCCCGGTGGGCCCGGCGCATCCTTTCCAGCAACTCCACCTCGGAAGAGGCCGGTGGACCTTCCCCCGGGGTGACGAGGGTCGTTTCCCGGGCAGATTCAGGGTTGATGGACATGGAGCTGATTTTGTCGCCCGCCAGGTTTCACGCTCGAGTGATCCGGCCCGACCGGGGGCAAGCATCCGGGGTGTGGCCCGGCAGCCTGTTAACCCCGCCTGAGACGAATGATCCGGAGAATTCGGGCGCCTATTCCACCAGGGTCAACAGCAGTTCCTGAGCCGGCTCAAATCCGGGGGCGATTTCCAGGGAGGAGAGAACCTCGGTCTTGGCCTCGACCCGCCGGCCAAGGTGAAACAAGGCCCTGGCAAGTTGGTAGTGAGCAGCCGCTCGGTCCGGCGGCTGGAGCGCCAGCAGGGCACGATACTCTCGCACCGCCATGGCGGCTTCTCCCCTCCCCATGAACAGTTCACCCAACTTTTGGTGGGTTTCCCGGTCAAAGGGGTAGATCTGGATCGCCCGTTCCAGGACCGCTGCAGCCTCCTGCGACCTTCCCTCCTCCTCCAGCCAGTTGGCCAGGGTAGTCAGCGACTCCAGGTCGGCGCCATGGATGTCGGTGAGCTGCCGAAGTTCATCGATGGCTGCCTCGTTCCGGCCGCGTTTCCGGTAAATCCGGCTGAGTTGGCGGTAAGGACTGTCCGGACCCGCATAGGCGGGAAACACCGACTTGGCGCGGCTCAGCAAGGGAAGGGCTGCGTCCTCTTCTCCGCGCTCTCGATAATATCCCGCCATTTTGAGGTTGGCAAAAAAATTGTGGGGCTGCTCGGCCAGCAGGGCTTCCAGCCGCTGGGGAGAATTCACCAGCTCCTTTTTCTCCAGGAGCTGGAAGTCCACGTGTTCCAGGGCGCCTCCCAGCACCGATCGCAGGTAGTCATGAAACTGGCGATCGAAGTCCTCGGGAGACAGATCCAGCACCTGCCGGAGCGTGACCTCCAGGGAGGTTTTCCGCTTGAAGCTGTTCAGCATGGCCACGATCCTGGAAAAGCCGAAGCGAGCCTCGATGAACTCACAGGCCTTGCCGGCCTGGAAGTAGGAGAGGCCGACCTGTCCGGGGAACCGGGGGCGCAGGAATCCGCCGTTCAGTTCGCGGATGGGCAGCAGCTTCCCCTGTTGAATGAATTTCAGAGTCTGCAGGCCGAGGCGGTCTCCCCAACCGGGCATGGCCCGGTGTTCCTCCATGACGGAGATTCCCTCGCTGAACCAGCGGGGAACGTGATGGTCGGTCATGCCCAGCGTGATCACATGGGCGAACTCGTGCCACAGGGTGCTGGCCCAGTTGAACTGCCCCCGAGGGCGCGCCTTCGGAGAGTCCATGACGATACCGGGACCGAAGCAGACGCCCAGGGCCCCCAGACCGGGAACTCCCAGCGCTCGTACGGCGAAATCCTCGTGGTTGGGGTACATCTCGAAGTAGACCGGCCCGGAAGGGCTGAATCCATACCTGGCGGAGAGCGCCCCGTAAGCCTTCTCCAGCAACGGAGGAACGTAGTGGCCCAGGAGGTCCGCCTCCGCCCGGTGCAGCTTGAGACTGAAGTGGGGCGTGGTCAGCGTCTCGAAGTTCCCGAAGCTGTCCATGAGGCGCAGGGTGTTGACGGTCCAGAGGTTGAAGGGATCGACCTGGTAGGCCTTTTCCAGGATTTCCTTCGCCTCGGATTCCCGTCCGATCCTCAGCAGATTGACCCCCAGGTCGGCATAGGCGCCGAAGAGATTGGGATTCAGCCGGATGGCTTGCCGAAAGAATTCCACTGCCTGGCCGTAGAGCCGCCGGGTCACGCAATATCGGGCCAGGTGGCGGTAGAGGTCCCCGTATCGCGGATTGAGTTCCAGCAGGGCTTGGGAGGCATCGTCCAGGGCTCGTTCTTCGCCGCGGGCGTAGTGCAGAACAGCCTGGAGGGAGCGGGCCTTCAGGGAACGGGGATTGATCTCCAGACACCGGCGGATCTTTTTCTCGGCTGTCTCGAAATCTTCCCGGTCGATGGCAATCTCGGCCAGAGCCGCGTGGGCCGGCTCCAGGTTGGGATTGACTTTCAAGGCCTTCGCCAGCAGGGCTTCCGCCTGTTCGGAAGACCCTCCCGTGAGGGTGAGCGCCATGCCCAGCAGGGCTTCCGGAAGGTTGGGATTGATCTTGAGCGCGGCCTTGAAGCTGATCGAGGCGTTGGCCGGATCGTATTTCTCCAGGAAGAGATTCCCCCAGGCAATCTGGGTGTCCAGGTCGTCAGGATCGGACTGGGTGGCCCTGCGAAAGTAGCGGTTGGACTCCCGGTACTGCTGCAAGTGTCGCAGGGCCATCGCCGCCAGGCCGAGGTCTTTCCCGTCCTGGGCCTCGATTCGGGTGTAAAGCTCGACCAGGAGGCGGCGGCTTTGCGGAAGCCGGCCCTGCTTCTCGAGGATTCGAGCCAGCTTCAAATCGGCCCGGTTGCGGCAGGCTTCATTGCGCCCAGCCTTCCGGAGGGCCTGGCGGGCCAGGCGGAGCTCTCCCCGCCGGGAGTAAGCCTCCCCCAGCAACAGCCGCAACTGGCAGGAGTCGGAGCGATCCTTCAGGAAGCGGAGAGCCCGTTCCTCCACCGACCGGTAGCGGCCGATGGCCAGCAGCGTCTTCAGCAGGCCCAGGCGAGCCCGTAACGAAGCAGGGGGGGACGGCTCAGCCGACTCGCGGTAGAGAAGCAAGGCTCTCTGGTAATCGCCGCCCAGGAAGGATCGGTCGGCTTCTTCCAGATTCGAATCGAGGCCCGGGAGCGGCGCCGGCAGCCAGAGGAAGAGAGCCAGGCCGAGGGTTGGGAGCAGGGCGCCGCCGCCCGCCTTGGCCGGTGGCCGCGCACAGGATGTGGAAGGTATTGCTTTCAATGTCTGAGCGGTTTTCAAGACTCGGAATCAGGCAAGTACCACCCCTGCCCTGACGGGTGGATCATTCAAGGAAAAACAACCGATCGTCAATAAAGGCGAACCACAAATGAACACGAATGGACACCAATAACCACAAAAGGCACAAGAGTCACAAAATGAGTTTCTTGATTTCGAGTCTTGCTGGTCGGATGGCTATTTTGTGTTTTGTGCCTCATGCGGGCAGGGCCCGGTCAGCGTTCGGTCTGTTCTCGAATAGCTCGGGTGGTCCGGGCCAGTTCGACCAGCAATGCCTCCAGCTGTTCCTGGTATTGTGCAGATGGGAGCGCCCCCTTGCGGGTCCTGAGTTCCCGCAAGGAGGACTCCAGTTCGAGCTTCTTTTTCCGCAGGGCCTCGAGCTCGGCCAGGGCCGGGCCGGATCCGGCTGCAGCAGCGGCCTCGATCGGCTTCGCAAGCGTGACCTGGCCGGCCAAGAGGCCCTCACCGCTCCCGCCGTCGGGCAGGGCCGTCCCGACGCCGTCGCCGTTGTCGTCCAGGCGGGGGTGCTCGGTAGCCAGCCGGTTTTTCTCGGCGTACCACTCCTTCACCTTGCGGTGAGTAAAGCTGTAGGCTTCCAGTAGGGAAACCTGCCCGCTCTTGTCGGTGTCGGTCTCCGGGTTGTGGAGAGACTCCACGAAAAATTGGGCGAAGACGGTTTCGTTCCCCTCGTGCCCGTTCTTGGTGGCTGTGAGGATGATGCGGTTGCCGCGGCTCAGCCTGGGGATGAGGGCCCCGCTGGCCGGCGTGGTGCACACGAGCACGATGCGCTGGGCCGGGAACCGGTCCAGGATGGCGCTCAGTTCCGCGCCGGTCAGATCCGGCCCTCTCAGATTGTAGCGGTAGTCCCTGCCGTCGAAGTTGCCATGTCCCAGCAACAAGAGGAACAGCAGGTCGTCGGGTCGAACCCTGGATTCCAGTTCGCCGACCAGCCGCATCAGATCCGATTTTACTGCCCGCGCCGTGACCAGGGAAGGGTCCCTCTCCGGGTCCTCGACCAGAAAGAAGAGGTTCTCCGGAGGGAATTGCAGTGGGTCCTTGAGCGTTGCGACCAATGTGGAGGACCACTCCCAGAAGCGCTCGGCATATTCGCCACCACCCGAAGCGCCGCTGACCACCACGGCATAGCGGGAGGGCGGCGGTTCCGCCGCGGTCCACCCCGGGCAGGCCATGACAAGAGCCGGCAGCAAGATCGCCAGCCTCACCGCCGTCCCTCGTTTCGCAGCGCACCAACGGATACGTCGCAAAGAGGAGAAAATCAGCCGTTTATTCAAACCCATCCCCATCGCTTGCGGAGGAACCACTCCGAGCACAGTAGAGCTCCCAACAGAATGAAAATAAGGGGCATGTCCCACAGAGGCAGCACCTGGAGCACCGTGTTGGGGCTGTCTGCATAGGTGATTTCCTCCGGTAATCCGGCGGCGTCCTCCAAGGTGTAGTGGCGCCCGCCGGTCTCACGAGCGATCCGCTGGAGGATGCCGGGGTTGGCCTGGGCGTCGAAGAACTCGCGATGAGTCCGGGTGACCAGAAAATAGGCCTGTGCCGATTCCGGCTCCAGCCCGTCTCGAGAGGTCTGGACTCTGACCTGGTGGATGCCTTTTTCGCGAGGTTGAAATCGACCGGCGTATTCGCTGCCGTTCCGGCGCAGGGACAGGCGGACGGTCGC
>VXMN01000136.1 GCA_009841055.1 Acidobacteriota bacterium | reverse complement strand
CCCCTCCATCGCATCTTCCAGGCCATGGAGCGCTATGACGTCTCCGGCTACTTCGGCCGGCAGTTCCTGGTCACCAAGCTGGAGGCGGGGACGGCCTACATGGCCCAGGCCTCCTGGTCCTCCAGGGTCACCCCCGAATCGGTCTATCGGGACCAGGTCAAGCAGGTGTGCGGCGAAGCGGCCGTCTCCGACATGCTGGAGGTCTACCGCATCCTGGAAGAGGCCACACTCACCGGAGACCGGGTGGCAATGGGATTCCTTTTCCCGGTCACCACCATGATGCGCAAGCACTGGAATTCCGATTCGGGCCCAAACCCGGGATGGGAGGAGTTGCGGGCGCACTATCTCAAGGCGGCCCCGCTGGTGGAATCGGCCCTGCGAAAGAGCCGCCCCCAGGGGAAGAGCTATCTGCGGCAGCTCCTGGGACAGTTGCATTTCGGCACCGACTACATCGCCGCCGTGCAGGAAGTGCGCCGGGCCAGGCTGTCCTACCTGGAATCCGGGAAAGCGCTGGCCGCCAAGGATGCTCCGGCCTACGAAAAAGCCATGAACGAGACCAATGGCCGGCTGGAGAAGTCCCTGGCCCTCCTGAAGTCTGCCATCCAACACTGGGCCGGGGCGGTCCGGGACCCCTCCGACCTGGGTGCCCTGGGCGCCCTCAACTCCTTCGGCTACGACTACCTCAAAGGGGTGGCCCTGGACGTTTACCTGGAGTCTGGAACCTGGAGCATTCGGTTCTAGGAAGGAGAACGCTTTGCAGACCGTCAGAGTGGCCGCAGTTCAAGTGAATGGATTCCTGGGGCAGGCCGAGCGGAATCTGGCCGAGGTGGAACGCTGGACCCGCAAGGCCGCCGAGCAGGGCGTGGAGCTGGCTCTATTTCCGGAACTGGCCGTCCACGGCCACTGGATGGCCGAGGAGTGCTGGTCGGCCGCCGAGCCGGTTCCGGGTGGCCCCAGCGTGCGCCGTCTGGAGCAGATCGCCCGCGAGTTCAGGATGGTGCTGGCGGTGGGCATGTCCGAAAAGGAGAGGGACCTGGTCTACAACTGCCAGGTCCTGGTCGGGCCCGACGGTTACCTGGGAAAATCCCGCAAGGTCCACATGTCGGAGGACGAGGGTCTGATGTACGTGGGGGGCGGAGCCCTGCCTGTGCACGACGTGGGGAAGTGCAGGGTGGGCGTCATCGTCTGTTACGACGCCATGTACCCCGAGGTTGCCCGCGTCCTGACCCTCAAGGGGGCTGAAGTGCTGCTGATGGCGAGCGCCGGCCGCAGCGGCCCCTGGACCGAAGAAACCGAGGAGGCCGTCGCCCGCCGGGCCAAGGACCAGCTCAGCCTCTACCGCTTCCGCGCCATCGAGAACGGCGTCTTCGCCGTAATCACCAACCAGGCAGGGGCGGCGGGAACGGTGGAGTTCTATCGCCCCGAATACCGGCGCCAGCCCTACCACGCCGGCGGATCGCTGATCTTCGCTCCGGACGGAAAACTGCTGGCGGAGTCTCGGACCCGGAAGATCGAAGCCGACATGGCCGTGGCCGACCTGACGGCCGAATCTTTCGCCAAGGCTCGAGCCAATACCAACTTCACCCTGCGCAAGCGCCGCCCCGATCTGTACCAGGAGCTGCTCAGACCGGTCACCCGGGATTGAGGGGCGGATGGCGGCGTTTTCCGGAGTGAATCGGAGTCAGGGAGAGTCCCCCAAAGCAGCGGCTGGAGGTGGGTCCTTTCATTGACTGTAGGGAAGAGAGCCGGGAGTTTGGTGTTTGACCCATCCCGACGATCGGGGGGCTTGGTCAGATCAGGGTTTCCACAAGCGCCGCATCCACGATTCTTCGGTCCTGGGTCAACAGTGTCGCTCCCAAAACGCGGGCGGTGGCTACGATAATCCGGTCTGCCGGGTCACGGTGGAAGGAGTCCGGAAGCGCGGCCACCTCCGTCGCAATAGCCGGAGAGATGCCCTGCCGTTGAACCAGCGGCGGCGCTACTGCTTTGCTCAGCCAATCTCTCAGTGGCAGCGCCAGTCCGATCCGACCGAAGCTGTGCAACATGGCCACTTCCCAGAGCGAAATGTCCGACACCAGCAAGGGCGACTCTTCTCCGGCCCGGCCAAGGGCCTCCTGTTGGCCGGCCGAGAGTCGGCCTGAGTCGTTGAGCCACCAGAGCAGCACATGAGTGTCGAGCAGCAACCTCATGGCCGCAGGCTTTCCCAATCCTCTTCAGGGAACACCGGACCGACGACGTCACCGATCTCGCGGACCGTCCCCGCCAGTTCCAACTGAGGGTATTTGAAAGAAGTTCCGCTTGCGGGAAAGAGTTCGGCAACGGGCCGCCCGCGCTTCAGGATGACCACGGGCTCACCGGTTGCCTGGACGCGGTCGAGGATGGACAGACAGCGGGCCTTGAAATCGGATGCATTGATGGTTTCCATATGACTAGTCTATATGACTGGTCACTATGTTTCAAGAGAATCCTGCTGCGTTTTCTTTCCGTCCTCCAAACCTCTTTGCGAAATACTCCCCATCCGTGTGGTGATCTTTTTGGGCGTGCCGCACGCTCAGCGTGAGAATGGAAACCCTGTGTGCGAAGTTTGCTTGGGACCGGTGAAGCCGCGTCAGCAACAAATCCTTGGCGCAAGCCGGTGGAATCCCTCATCTCGCGGGGATGGGACATCGCTGAAATCGCAGTCCTGGCGCGGTGTTTCGTCGATTCGTCGCTGCCTGCGCACACGACCTTTCAGACCTCGCCGAGGGAGTCTTTTTTTTCTTTCATTTTTTTCTATTCAAATCGACGAAGCCTTGATATATATCTCCCACTCACGCTGCGCAACATTTACTTGAAGGCCCTTGGTGGCGACCGGTTTCCATTGTTGATGGGGGCTTGTATCCATTGCGGGAAGTCGGTGGTGTGCGGTGACCTTTACTTGTGACTACGAGGGGAGAAGAAAATGCTAACTAGGATTCTCGTCGCTGTAGTGGCAGTGGTGGCAATTGTGAAAGCCTTTGCCCCCGACTTGCAGGATCAAGGTGCTCTTGGGATCATTCTGGTCATCGCGGGTGTGGTGTATGCCGCCACCGCCCTCGACGCCGAGGATGCCACGGGCTTCCTGGTTCTGGCCGTTGCGGCAGCGACTGCAGCCGGGTCGGACGTGCTGGGCGCCATCCCCGGGATTGGCGGGCATCTGGACACCATCGTCGGCAAGATCAGCATGGCGCTGAACGCTGCCGTCGCCACCGTTGTGGTGTTGTGGACGGTCAACCGCATCAAGGGCTGACTTTCATTCTAATAGGAAACCACCCGCCGGGCCGGCGGCCATTGACCGCCGGTCCGGCGGCATTTTTTTCTGGCAAGGACGCAAGGCGGGTCGCGGTCGTACCCGAATGGCATGCGAGCATGGACCCGGCTAGGGTTGGGATCCCGATCCCCGGCTTGCCTGCGGCCCACGCCGGAAATCCCTCCTTGAAGGCTTTCAGTAGGGCAGCCTGCGTCCCGGGAAGAGGGTCAGGACGGCCATCCACAGTCCGACCAGGAGCAGGCCGACCACCTCGCGGATTTCCTCGACCTCCAGGTTTGCCATCTCGAAGGTGGCCAGTAACTCCCAGGCCGGCAGTGTGCCGGGCACCCGCGCAGCCAGCATCCCGGCCCAGCCCAGCGACCCCAGGGCCAGCACCAGGGGCATGACCCGAGCTAAACGTCCCTTGGCGGCCAACCAGCAGCACAGGGCAGCCAGGCCGTAGAGTCCGGCCCAGCGCCAGCGGTCGGGATCGTTGTACTGGACGGCCAGGCAAAAGAGATACACCAACGCCATGACCAGGTTCGGCCAACGGAGGATATTGACGGATGGCCTCATGGCAGGTTACGGAGAAGGATAGGCCGAGCCCTCAGGGCCGGTTGGCGGCGACCTCGGCTTGAGCCGGCAGGCTGGAGATCCACTCCCGAATCAGTTCCACGGCCTCCTGGTCGACCACGTTGGAGGCGATGTGCGGCATGCGGCCCAGACCCAGCTTGGTCATGCGATGGAGGATCAGGGACCGGTCCGGGTCTCCCGGAGCCAGCAGGCGGCCGTCGGCGATGTCGAAATCTCCGTGGCCGGGGGGCACGTCCAGAGTCTTGGTTTCTTTAAGGGAGATGGTAGCGTGCAATAGAAAATCGGCGTTGCCGCCTCCCCACTTTTGGTGGCAGTGGGCGCAATTGGAATGCAGGTAGGCCCGGGCCCGCTCGTCCAGAGAACGGTTCCGGTCGAGGTGGTCGTAGATTCTGGGAAGCTCCGCCGGTGACTTGGGCAACGGCTCGGTAAACACCCCCAGCCGGTGCAGGACCTCCAGCTGATTGGCAGTGGTCCATCCGTAGTCGTGCTCCTTGTTCATCTGCAGGGTGTTCAAGCCCAGGACGTACTTGGCGGGGACGGTGTGGCAGAGCGTGCATTCGGCACGGCTGGGGAACCGCCAGACCTGTTCCCGCTTCCCCTCCGGGGCCTCCGGGTCGGCAATGGTATAAGTTCGATTCAGGCCCCTCGTTCCGACCAGGGTGGCGTCGGTCTGGTCCTCGTTCCAGACGTAGGAATATCCCTTCCAGTACTGATCTCCCACTTCCTCGGTTCCCCCCAGCGCCTCCTGGTGGAGCAGGCGGGTCTCCACCCGGTGGAGGCTGTCAGGGTTTCCCGCTTCCAGCTCCAGGGAGAAGGTCTTGACGATCACCGTGCCGTCGGGGAAACGCCAGCCCAGGGGGGCGCCGGGCGCGGGTTGTGGGTACTCGACCGTGTCGAATTCCACCCGGGAGTCCCCGGGGATGGCGATCCAGCGCTCTTTGACGGCGGCGTCCGACCAGAGCTCCGAGTTCACCGAGTAGGGAATCAGGCCGGGGGCGGGCTTGTGCTCCCGTACCGAGGAGAAGAGCCCCGTCTGGCTCAGGCGACGGGGGAACCGGTTGGGTTGGTGCACCACCGGAGAGCGGATCAGCCGATGGATCTGGCCGCCGATGAAGTCCATCACGTAGAGTGCGCCCTGGTGGGTCTGCCCGAAATCGATGATGCGGAAAGAGGTGTCGACCAGTTCCCGGTGGTCGCTGACCTGGTCTCCGTCATGCCGGAACCCCCAGATACGGCCGGTGTCGTAGTCCCCGTAGACGTAGGTCCCGACGATTTCCGGCAGTCGCTCGCCGCGATAGACAAAGCCTCCGGTAATGGAACGGAAATCGGCGTGGCCGTGCTCGACGACCGGCTTCAGAATGGGCGACGGCCCCAGGCGTCGATCGGGCCGGAAGGGGTGGGTGCCCTCCTGGACGCTCCAGCCGTAGTTGCCTCCCGGTTGGATCCGATAGATCATTTCCCAAAGATCCTGCCCCACTTCTCCGGCCCAGAGATTCCCGGTGTGGCGGTCGAAGTTCATCTTCCAGACCTGGCGCAGTCCGTAAGCCCAGATCTCCGGGCGGGCGCCCTTTCGGTCCACGAAGGGATTGTCCTTGGGAATCCCATACTTTCTGCCGGGATCGGGCCGGTCGACGTCGATCCTCAATATGGAGGCCAGCAGGTCGGAGACATCCTGTCCGGTGTCAAGCTCGTCGGCGATGCCGCTGCCGTCTCCCGTGGCGATATAGAGGTAGCCGTCGGGACCGAATCTGAGGCACCCCCCGTTGTGTCCGCCGGAAGGCCATTCGAAGATGATGGTTTCCGAGTCGGGATCGGCCTGGAAGCGGTTGTCGGGACGAACCTGAAAGCGTGAGATCCGGGTACCCTTGGGGAGGGTCTTGAGGGGGTCCAGCACGTAGGTGACGTAGAAGTAGCCGTTCTCCTGGAACCTTGGGTGGAACGCCAATCCGTAGGTGGTCTTCTTGAGGTCGATCAGCAGCTCCGCCTCGGTGGTCTCCCGATCCACTTCAAAAGAAAAAATCTTGCCGAAACGCTCCACAACGAACAGGCGGTCGCTGCCGGGAGCGATGGTCAACTCCAGCGGCTGCTCGAACCTCAGGTGGGGGAAGGCCACCTCGGTGCGGAAGGGGTTGGGAGGATCGGGAGACCCCTTGACCCGAGAGGTAGTCCAAAGGGTTCGCTTGAGAGTGGCGTAGGAGTCTCGAAACCCGTTTTCCTTCCTGGACCCTTCCTCCGCGGCAGCCGGGGTTGCACCACCGGCCGCCGCCCAAAGCATTGCGGCAAGCACGACTGTTCCACGCATGAGACCCTCAATTTCCGATTTCAGGTTCGACTGCTCTTCCCTGATCTTTCTCCGAATCCAATCCAGCCAACGGGAAGATTCTAACCTTCCAACCCTGACGGGGCAAGGACGCCTCGGTCGGGACCGGGCATCCCGCGCTCCCCTCCCCAACGTAGCGGCAACCCTTGAGGTTACCCGATTGTCCCCCTTCGCCCGGTACGCCCCGCATGGGCGTTCACAAAGGGCGCCCCTACTCGGCAAATCCCAGGTCGAAGCGGGTGAAGGTCAGGAAGGCGTAGCCGCCGCGCTCCCAGATGACTCCGATGCTCCGGTCAGGCAGCAGGGTGATATCGGAGTAGGCCGCCTTCTCTTCCGAGATCACCCGTTCGTTGGTAAAGGTCCGGCCCTCGTCGTAGCTGACCCGAAGAACCAGAGTCTGCCGGCCGGGGCCCTTGGGTCCGGTCCAGAGGATCCGGTTGCGGTCATCGCCGGCCTTCGCCAGAGAGTAACGCTCGATGCCGGAGGCGATGGGGGGCACCACCTGCCCGGTTCTGGGGGAAGACCAGGTCTGGCCGCCGTCGCTGCTGAGGAAGATCCACCGGGTCGGACCTTTGTCCTGGCGGGCGTCCATCAGGAGGTTGCCGTCGGCCAACTCGACCAGTTGGTTCTCGCTGCTGGTAGAGGAGGCCAACTGGCCCCGAGTCCAGGTCTCTCCGTGGTCGTCGCTGTAGATGGCGAACGCCGTCCAGGTGCTGGGAGTGGAACGGTCATCGCCGTCGCCCCTTCCGGTCGTCTGGGAAACCGGAACGATCAGACGCCCCCTGGCGTTCTGAATGGCGCCTCCCGGACCGAAGAAAGAGCTCCCCCAGTGCTCCACGTCCCGGGCGATTCCGGTAAGGTCCACGGGCTCCGACCAGGTGAGTCCGTTGTCCTGGCTGTAGCGCGCCCAGGCCTGGGAGTCGTCGGTCCCGACCCTGGCGCTCGAGCTGCTGCGGTCCGGCCGAGTCCGGTTGTGGAACAGCCACACCCGGTTGGTGGTCCGATCCAGCAGGGTGACCGGGTTGCAGGAGGCCCAGCGCTCCCCGGGATCGTCCAGCACCCTCATCTCGGACCAGGTCTTGCCGGCGTCCGTGCTGCGCTTGTAGACCAGGTCGATGTCGTTCCTGTGCGTGCCGGGATCGTGCCGGTTGTACTTGCGAGCTTCGGTAAACACCAGCACCGATCCGTCCGGAGCGGTTTCGACCGCCGGGATGCGGTAGGTGTGGTAGCCGTCCTGGCCCGAGGTGAATACGTCCACGTGGCTGATCTCTTGTTGACTGACCTCCTGCTTGGCCGCGCAACCATTTAAAAGGAGCCCGAGAGACAGCAGGAGCGCTGCCCTGTTAATGTTCATGTTGACCAATCCTCCTTGGCTGCCTCGTCACTGGCGTCCCGACGTCGAACGAAGTCCGATCCTGTCGTATTGGCTTGATTTCCGGAAAGGATACACTGTTTTGCCCTCGATTGGCGAAGGTGGGTCGGCTTGCGTGAGACAAAAAAAGAGTTATCTACGAAGGACCACGAAGAACGAAGAACGACGAAGGGCCACTAAGGGTTTGGAGAAGAATCGAGAGGGTTCCATCAAGGGTCGGGAAGGGGAAGAGATTTCCACGAAGGAAAACGACGAACCACGAATGGACACGAATGAACACCAATAAACGGATTGATAAATCGTTCACTGGGGGGTGACAATCGATATCCAGGAGGTTGTTTACAAATGAGACGAAGTGATACCAGAGTAACAGTATTGCAGAAGCATCTTGGTACCGCTTGTCGTTGAAGGGGGTCCATGTGTATTCCTGTCCATTCGTGGTTCGTTTTCGTTGGTGATCGGCCGTCAAACCTCGCGGCTGGCATATAATTGCAACCTGCAATCAGCACCCTGCCACAAAAGACAGGAATTCGAACACGGCCCACAGGAAAGGAAACCCCATGAGCATGGAAAACCGGTCCCTCGGCTCAATCATCAACCGGCGAGATTTTGTGAAATCAAGCGCGGCCGCCGGACTTGTGGTAGCGGCTGGCCAACGGGCCATGGCCCACCCATCCTCCATGGAAACGGTCCGGGTGGGGTTCGTGGGCGTGGGTGGCATGGGGACCGGGCATATCCGGAACCTGGTCCGCATCGAGGGCGCGGCCATCACGGCCATCTGCGACATCCGGGAAGAGCACGCCGGGCGGGCCGCCGCCATGGTGCAGGAGGCCGGGCAGCCGGCCCCCAGGCTCTACACCAGGGGCGAGCGCGATTTCGAGCGTCTGTGCGCCGAGGAAGACCTGGACCTGGTTTACACGGCCACGCCCTGGCGCTGGCATGTCCCGGTCTGCGTGGCCGCCATGAAGAACGGCAAGCACGCCGCCACCGAAGTGCCGGCCGCGGTCACGCTGGAGGAGTGCTGGCAGTTGGTGGAGACCTCGGAGAGTACCGGGAAGCATTGCGTCATGATGGAGAACTGCTGCTACGACCGGGTGGAGCTGATGATTCTGAACATGGTTCGCAAGGGACTGCTGGGAGAGCTGCTCCACGCCGAGTGCGGTTATCTGCACGACCTGCGCGACATCAAGTTCAGCGACGAGGGAGAGGGACTGTGGCGTCTGGCCCACTCGGTGGTGCGTAACGGGGACCTCTATCCGACTCACGGGCTGGGGCCGGTGGCTCAGTGCATGAACATCAACCGCGGCAACCAGTTCGCTCGCCTGGTTTCCATGAGCAGTCCCTCCCGGGGACTCAACCTGTTTGCGGAAAAGAAGTTCGGCCCGGAGAGCCCGGAAGCCCGAAAACGGTATGCGCTGGGGGACGTGGTCACCACCCTGATCCGGACCGCCGCCGGACAATCCATCGTGGTCAAGCACGATACCGATTCCCCCCGTCCCTACAGCCGGGACGTCAACGTGCAGGGGACCCGGGGCCTGGTCCGCAAGTATCCCGAGGAGAAGATCTACGTCGAGGGACGCTCCCCCGAGCACCGGTGGGAACCCCTTTCCAATTACGGCTCGGAATATGAGCACCCCTTGTGGAAGGCCATGCAAGAACAGTCCAGGGGCGCCGGTCACGGAGGCATGGACTACATCGAGGACTATCGTTTGATTCAGTGCCTGCGCCGGGGCACGCCCCTCGACATGGATGTCTACGACGCCGCGGCCTTGAGCGCCGTATCCCCCCTGAGCGAGCGCTCCATCGCCAGCCGGAACCAACCGGTCCATTTCCCCGATTTCACCCGCGGAGGATGGAAAAAGAGGCAGCCCCTGGGCATCGTCACCGCTTGAGGGGACGGCGCAAGCCAGCTGCGCACCGCCCGGTCTTTGAATTCACCCCGTTGCAATTAGCATTGAAAGGAAAATCATTCCCGTATCTTTACTGCATCCGCGGAGAGCATCCCATGCTTGCGAAGCTGACGTCCAAGAACCGGTTGACCTTGCCCAAAGCCGTGGTCGCCGATTTCCAAGGCTCCGAGTACTTCGATGTAACCAAGGAGAATGGCCGCATCGTGCTGACGCCGGTGCGCCTTAACCGCGCCGATGCGGTTCGTGCCAAGTTGGCTGAACTCGGCATGTCCGAGGCCGATGGGGCCGAGGCCGTGACATGGGCTCGCCGGGCACTGTGACCAGGTTATTGCCGCTCGAGACGCCAGAAGACACCGGTGACGGTTGCCGTGCCGGCGGCGATGCTCCCGTGCAGGTAGGGGGTCAGGAACCGGTCGCGGGACAGTTCCAGGGTGGGCGCGGTGAAGGAGTGGCCGGGAGGCTTCGGTACCAGCTCAAAGCGGGTGGATTGGTTCATATGGGACGTCCCCGAAGGAGTTCCGTCCGCCCAGGTCTTTCCCCCGTCCAGGCTTATTCGAGCGAAAAGAGCTCCGTAACTCGGGCTCTGGTTGCTGGCCTGGTGGGTCACCACCACCACGTTGTTCTCGGTCCAAAGAATGGTTCCCCGGTGTTCGTAGTAGCCGGTGAGGCTGCCGGGCACCTCCCGGAAGGTGCGGCCCCCGTCGAGGGACTCCAGAAGAAGGCCGTTCTTGTAGATGGAAGGCTCAGGGGAAGGCACATTCGCAGGGCATCCCGTCTTTTCCAGTGTGCTCTCTCGATCCTCTCCAGCCAGCAGCGGCCGCTGGATGCGGGTCATGGCCAGGATACGGTCCGGGTTGAAGGGGTCGGCCGCCAAACCGACTTCGCAGACGAAGGGATGCATCAGGGTCGGGTCTCCCCAGCTTGCGCCGCCGTCGGTGCTGCGAATCAGGAACAGGCCTCCGAGATCCGCGTCCGGCCGAACCAGGCCGTCCTGCAGGAGGTCGGGGTCCTGGTAGTACCAGGGCAGATAGCGGGCGCCCACGCCCAGCATCAAGGTGCCGTCGGGACTTTCCAGGAAGGTGTTGTAGTCGTCTCCCACCCAGTCGTAGGGCCGCTTTGAAGACGGGGCCAGAGCGGCGCCGTCCACCTGTGTGGCCGTCCAGCTCCGGCCCCGGTCCGCCGAATAGGAAACCGAAACCGCGTCCTCTGCCTTCGGACCCGCCAGCCACAGCCGGCCGTCCCGGGTGACTCCCAGAGCGAAGGCGTTCTCCGCCTCGATCGCTTCCCAGGTCCGACCGTTGTCCGTGCTCCTGACCAGCCCCCGGGACTGGGTATTGACAAAGATCGATCCGTCGGGGTGCCGGACGATTCCCAGCATCCCCCGCCCCTGGCCGCTTCCAGGCGGAACGATCTCCACCTCGCCCTCGATCTCGACCCGGATTCGACGGTCCTCGACTTGGTTGCGGCAGCCCGCACCGGTGGCTCCCAGGGCTGCGATCAACCCAAGAAGGGCCCTGCACTTCATGGATTGGGGAACAAGCCGAAACATGAGAATGACTCCGATTCTTAACCCACAAGGCTCGACCCGCAGTGATTTGATCCCGTGTCTCATGAAAATCCCCTTGCTGGCGTGATTGCCGACTGGTCCAGGAAATCTTCAGCGAGAACAGCCGACCGCACATTCCCGGTGGCGGTCATGCGTCCCTGCCATTCAGTTGCCCATGATAGCCGTGTGCCAACTGAAAACCATCAATTTAAACTCGGGTCAACCAAATGTAAGTATCCTTCGTGGCCTTTGCCCGAACGGAGTTGAAGGCAACAGAAGCGTATAGCCGGCCATCTCCTTAAGTAACGACCTCGCAGACGACTGCCTGTCTTTACCTGAGACCGCTTGGTCGACCGGTCGAGTGAGGCAGGGGAAAAGGACGTTGTGAAGGGGGTGAACGATGAAGTCGAGACTCAGCGGAAGTATCGCAGTTGTGGTTGTTTCCGGGGTGGCTCTGATGTACTGCGAATCTTGGGCGTTCGGCCAGGATCCGTCCGAGACCGACAAACCCGGCTTTGGACGCTTTTACATGATCGGAGGCAGCAGGAGTATTGGATGGGGTGTGAGCCACAGCGGTTACAAGGGGCCCTATGCCGGAATCGAAATGGTGTGGAATCCAAGTCCGAATCCTCCCACCGAATTCGAGTCCGAGACGGAGATCAACTTTCCGATCGGCTATTCCTTTCCCTTGTCGTCCCGTGTCACCTTGACACCCTACGGGCTGCTTGGCTACGCCATGAGCTCGAAGTGTATAGACCGCGTGCCGGGATCCTGCAGAATTTTCATGCCCGAGGAGTATCCGGAACATCGGTTTTCCGACGGCCTGCTCGACTACAGGGAGGCCACCCACTTTAACGGCGGAGGCGGTATGGAGGTTGCCTTCAGGGGGAAAAAGCACGGCTTCTCGATAGGCGTCAGAGCCACCAGGCGCAGCGGTTTCTCCATGATATTCGGAATCACCTTCTAGCCCGCCCTTCTCGCCAGGGGGCGCCCAGGACGACGAAAGGCGCCTTTGTCCCGTTGGTGTGACCGTGTCATGGGAGGAAGCTCACCCGGGAGCGCGGGGGTCCCGCCCGCACAAATCCTCCCGCCGCTTCGCCCATCTCCCCGCCCCGGATAGACCGGGAACGCCGCAAGGCCGCTACGTAGGCCTGGCCCATGCGGTTCCCGCTGTCAGGGTGGCCGGCTGTCGCATTTCACTGAAGCTCAGCGGCGGCCAAAGGCATAAGGATGCGGGCGGGACGCCCGCGCTCCCGGGTGGTGTCCTCCTGATGGTGCGGTGGGGGTATCCGGCGGGCAAATTATCTGAAAGCCGGCCTGCTCCCTTTGGGAAACTCCCGTTTGCCTGCGTGCGATGCTTCTGTCTGCCCATGATGGGCCGGACCCTTCGAGGGTGAAACCACAAATCTTCATGGCCTATCGGGAACAAGGAACCTGTCCCGTGAATCCCGATTCCCGGATTATTGAACATGGATGCGCAGGATGCACAGGATAATCAGGACGGGACGCAGCAGTACGAGAGGCTGACTCCGGCGATGATCGCGTGTGGGTTTGCGGATGTTAAGGACTGCAAGCCGGCCGTCTCCAGAAAAATCCTGTGCATCCTGTGCATCCATGTTAATCAAAAATCGACCCTTGCTTGACTTTGAACCGGTTTCCAGCCACTCGGCGCAAGGCGTTGTTTCGAGCAATTGCCTTCGTTACTGCATGCACGGGATGGCCGGAAAATTTTCAAGTGAGGCCGGCTGCCTTGACCGCGTCCCAAAACGGCTTCAGGCGTTGTGCGATTCCATTCGCATGTTCTCTCCTGTCCGCCTCGTTCGACAGCAACTCAAGCTCACGTGGGCAAGGATTCTTCAGATTTAATTCGTCCTTTTGATGCCGAGGCCACCAATCATTCGGTAGTTCACCGGGGACACACCTTAATGCACCATCGAGTCTCTCGCGCTCGTCTTGATGGCTTTTGTGGCAACGAACCCCGAAGAAGAGTCTTTCGTCGTTTGCCTCTACACTCAGCGAAGCAACCCCGCTGCCTACTAGGAAAAAAAGGCCATGGTAATGATCCTCCTCCTGCCTACGAGGTTTTAGGAAGTTCCTTATCCGCTCATCGCAGACCGGATGAGCATAGTTCTTGCCGTCTTCATCCTTGGGAGGCAGATCAGGAATCTCCTGTTTCAGCGCGGAGTTAACTTCAGTCCACAGTTTGTTCAGTAAACACACCCTGGCTTCAAACATGGCCTCATTCAAGCCATGTACGAGAACAAGGTTGTTATCCTGCAAACAAAGCTCCGTAAGGTCCTTCATATACGCCTCCTGATAGTCTGTGCGTGTCAGCTTTCGAACAAGCTGCACGTATTGCGCAATCGACTCCCGCAACGCGGGTTCGTCGTGGGCGCGCTGCTGGCAACCCCTCAGCCAATCAAGAAGAAGTTTCTCGTAGGAAACACAGGTAATGAGTTTGGGGTCGAGAGCGCCTACACTTTTCTCGGAGGGTGGATGGCCATCAAGCGTCAGGTACAGCAGTTTTCTCTTGCAGTAACCATGCTCCTTCAATTTGTGGTAGTACCTCTGTAGCTGCTCGGATCGATCCTCGGCGTCGATTTTGTTCTCGATCACTACTGCCTGTCCAGCACCGTTGGTGATCAGGATATCGATGTTGTGACGCTCCCGCTCGACCCTTACGTTACTCTGTTCGAAGTTCGTAAGGCCGACATGTTTCAGGAAGTCCGACAGGTTGGCTCTGGTATTTTCCTCCGGCTTCCGGTAGTCGAGGAGGGCGTGAAGAAAACGGGAATGGAGTCTTCTTTCGTCGCGTTCGCTGAGTAGAACGGAGAAGACATTGAAAGGCTCTGGGCGGCCGGCTACATGCTTCTCGAAAAGCCGACCGGCCTCTGCCAACATAACCGGTGCTGGTCACCCATGCTTCATCCTCCTTGAGGAGCAAAATAGAAAAGGCCCCTCCCTGCGGGCGACCTGGAATCTACAGGGTCACCAACAAGCTGAAGCTGCGCTGGTCTGTCTGCCAGAAGCGTCAGAAGAACCTGAACGAGTAGAGCCGGGCCTGCTGCAGCGTGAATCTCAATTGAATGGCCTGTCCCTGCAGGTGGCCAAGGCTTTCCTCTCCGTTCCAGCGAACCACCTGCCGGGTCTCGTCAAAGCGCTCCATGAGGCACTCGGCCTTGCCGTACCCTTTCAGGGGAAGGCCGTCGCCGCCGAGGATCTCCACCTGGACCCGTCCTCGCGGGGCGGCGGCGTTGATGGCCAGGCGCTCCCCTTCGAAGGTGAAGGGCCTGGTGGTGAGGCTTCCCTCGGCCGAACCGGCCTGAAGCGAGACGAATCCATCCAGTCTGAGCTTGGCCAGGCCGATGCCGTTGGTCACGCGTGACACTCCCGGCGGTAGGCTGTGGTTGTGATCCACCCCGAAGCCGGTGTAGTAGATCCAGATCTCGTCCCCCACCAGCAACGGCGCCTGCAGCGGATAGATGCTGCCCCAGTCGAAGTCTCCCGGCCTTTGGGAAAGCGGCAGGAACACCTGGCGGTCGCCGGCCCGCAGCCAGTTTCTGCCGTCCCGGCTGTAGGTGAGTTGCACCGCTCCGCGGCAGTACTCGGGGTCGTAGCTGAAGACCGTCATCAGGCCCAGGCGCAGCCCGTCGTAGGCCAGGACCTCCATGTTGTAGAACTGGTCCCGGTTGAGGGGGTCTTCGCCGTCCGCGCCCAGGATGGGGCGGTAGTCGGTCCAATGCACGAAGTCCCGGCTGAGCGCCTGGCCCACTCGACGCAGGCTGTGATTGCGGGGATGACGCTCGCGCCGGGGGTCCCAGAGCTGCCGCCAGGTCTCGACCGCCTCCGGGTCGGTGGCCAGGCGGGGCCGCACCTCCGCGATGCGCCCGGTGCGGTCCCGCACGATGGCCACGTACTTCCCGAGACCCTCGTCCCAGTAGGGCGCCATGTGGCTGTCGTGGCCGGGTGGTACGAACAGCACCGGACGCCCCTGGTTGTAAGGTTTCCAGTTCAAGCCGTCGGCCGAATAGGAGGCGTGGACCTTGTAGCCCTTCCACATGTGCAGCATCTTGTACCGCCGGTCCGGATCGGTCTCCCTGGCGTCCAGCAAGATCCCGCTGGCCACCCCGCTATGAGGCATCAGGATGTTGTTGCGCTTGCTGCCGTCCGATTCCACCAATCCCAGCAGCGGCTTTTGCCAATGGACTCCGTCCCGGCTGGTGGCGTAGCAGAGACGCGACAGCTCGTCCCCTCCCTCTCCGGGATGGAGGCCGTACCAGATCTTGAACAGTCCCTCCCGCCGGTCGTAGAGGACGCTCGAGAATCCGATAAACATGCCGGCGTCCCAAGCGTCGCTTTCCTTGGGAACGCGGGGAAGGAGGGGGTTGCCGGAGACCTTTTCCGGTTGATGCAGAACGCGGGAAAGTCCGGTCATCGACCGGGTGAGGGTGTCGTCGAGAAAGAGCTGCCGCCGGCTGCCCAGGGACGCCACCTCTTCGGGGTTGGCGCCGGGCTCGGAGGCGCAGGCGGGGAACAGACTGACGGCCAGAAAGAGCAGGGTCGCGCCGGGGATCCACGGCTGCTTTGGCGTCACGGGGTCACCCGTTCCCCTGTTCGGGGCCTTTCCGCTGCCGGCCCCTGAGGCTCCTGACCGAGAAGAGGATGAGGGTGATTGACAGCACCAGGCCGATCGCCAGCCCGGAGAGGAGGCCGTTGCCCAGCAAAAGATCGCTCCAGAGTTCTCCGTTGTGCAGGCCTACCAGCCATTCCTTGGTCTGTTCCGAGTACCAGCCCTCACTTCCGCTATGGGGGCGGAAGTAGAGAATCATCCCGGTGAGGGCCGTCAGGCAGAAATGGACCGCCGTAAAGCGGTAGAACCAGATTTTCATCCCAGTCAAGTGCACCCCTGCCCTGCCGGGCGGATCATTCGAGAGTGAAACAATCAATCTTCATGGCTATCGAGGACAAGGACCCTGTCTCATGATTCCGGAATTTCGAATTTTCACACTTGGTGTCCCTTCGCGGTCCTTCGTGTGTCTTCGTGGATAACTCTTTTATTCTTTTGTTTCAGACAGGCAAACCGGTTCAACTCGACGGCAGGTTCAGCAACTCCTCGGGGACACCCAGGTCGATTCCGTTCTCCGGGGCCGGCAGTCGCAGCGCCCACAAAACGGCCTGAATCGCCAGCCGGCGATAGGGATCCAGTCGCCAGTTCCTGTGGAAGTGCAAGCCGCTGAAGCCGAACGAGCGCCCCCCGTCGCCGCGTTCCCAGGCCCAGGCCACGGTCTCCCGTTGCTCCTCGATGTCGGCCTGCACCAGCGGGAAGATGCTCGAGGTGGGCTGCACGAACTTGAGGCGGTAGTAGAACTCGTCGTGGACGGTAAAGTCGGAAATGCCCCGGGTGACCGGGTGGTTGGGCGCCGGGATCCTGGCCGTCACCTCCAGGGTGTCGTGCTTGCGGTCCGGTCCGCCGTGGCAGCCGCCGAAGAGCTTGACGAAATTGGCGATGTTGCCGGCTTCGACTGTGCCCATTCCCCAATGAAGCACCACCAGGGCTCCTCCTTTTCGGGCGAATCGCTGCATGGCCGCCAATCGGTCAGCGTCGTTGCTCAGCCACTTGGCGCCCTGCGACACGAAGAGAACCAGGCCGTCGGCCGAATCCAGCAGGGACGGACCCTCGCTCCAGGGCTCATCGGCCGAGACCACCACCGTCTCCAGGTCCGGAAACTGCCTCAGGCAGTGATTCAGGATGCGCACACCGGGCAAAAACTCGTGGGTACCGGGGGGATGGCCGTCAGGCCCCTGGCCGATGAGCAGCAGGCGGGTTTTGCCGGAATCGACCGGTTCCTCCGGACCGCAACCGGGTGCCGTCGCCAACGTCAGCAGAGCCGCCACCAGGCAGAAGGGAAGTCTTGAGTGATGCATGAATGCGATCCTCGGTGAAATCGGATATTCGTACCAGGTCAGGACCTGCCGGGAGCGGGAGGGCATCCTGCCGCCAAAATCCTTCGGCCGTCTTCAGAAGTTGTAGTTGTCGATATTGTCGGCGTCGAAAATTAGTGGCGGCCCCAGCAGGACTTCCCCGTCCCGCACCTCCACCCCCTTGAGCCTGCCGAAGTCGTAGCGCCCCGCAGGCAGCGGGCCCTGCTTGAGCCGGTGAGCCACCCGAATGGTCAGATAACCCAGATCGACCGGATCCCAGAGGCAGAACTCGCGGACCGTGCCGTCCTTGATATATTCCCGCATCTCCTCGGGCATGCCCAGCCCGGTCACCTCGATCCGACCGATCTTGTTGGCGTCGCGCACGGCCTTGGCCACGGCAGGGAAGGAGACGGAGGTGATGCCCCAGATGCCCTTCAGATCCGGGTAGGCGCTGAGGGCTTCGGCCGTCTGCTCCTGGCATTTCTGCTGGTCCTCTCCGGGGGTCAGATGCTGGAGCAGCCGCATTTCGGGATGTTTCTCCCGAATCCGCTCCCGCATGTATTTCATCCAGGTGTTCTGGTTGGAGGCCGTGGGAGTCCCGCTGACGATGAGGTAGTCGCCCGGCAGGGAAGCGCCCTGCGCCCGGACACCTTCGGCCATGATGTCGACCAGGGTGTGGCCGATGGCCCGATTGGGGGCCTGGTTCACGAAGACGGAGCGCCGCGAGAGCTCGGGATTGGCATCGGTGTCCCAGGTGAGGACCAGGGCGCCGCTCTCCCCGGCGCTGCGCAGCGTCCGCGAGATGGCCTCGGGGTCGTTGGGAGCCACCGCGATGACGTCGAACCCCTGGGCCATCCACCCGTCGATCATCTTGATCTGGTCCTCGGTGCGGGCGTCGGTGGGACCGTCGTAGACGAGCTCGACATCCAGCTCCCGGGCGGCTTCCCGGGCGCCCTGCTCGGTCGCTTCGAAATAACCGATTCCCACCAGCTTGGGGATCATGGCGATCCGCAGGGCTTCGTCCCCTTCAGGCCCGGCACAGCGGAACCCCAGGGCGGCCAGCAGGACTACCAGCATCAAGCCCCCATTCCTCCTGCTACCGACGTCGCTTGCGCGGATCATTGCTCTACCTTTCCACCGTCCCTGCAAGGGGCAGGTTCAACTCTCCTTCTGGCTCCGTTGGTTCCAGACGGCAACCAGGATCAGGAGGATGCCGATGGCAATCAGCCGGGACTCGGCAGTCAGCCAGACCAGACGGGAACTGAGAAACTGAAGGCCCACGTCCAGGTGGGAGATGACGGCCAGTCCCAGCAGCGAGCGGAGAACGCTGCCGCGGCCTCCGGTGATCAGGGTGCCTCCCACCACCACGCAGGCAATGACCTGCAGCTCGGTGCCGATGTGGGCGTCCGGGATGGACGCGTCGTGCCGCATGGCCCCCAGAACGGCCACCGAGGCGGCCACCAGACCGTTGATAGTATACAGAACCCCTTCGACTTTGTTGACGGGAACGGCGGCAAAGCGCGCGGCCTGGCGGTTGTCGCCCATGGCGAAGCACCAGCGCCCGAAGCGACTGTGGTGCACCAGCAGGACCATGCCAAGGAAGACCAGCCCGGCCAGCCAGAACTGGCTCGGGATTCCCAGCAGCCTTCCCATGTCCAGAAAGGACTGGGGAAAGCCGGTGACGCGGTCGCCGCCGGCGACGGTGATGGCCAGCCCTCGATAAAGAGCCATGGTGGCCAGGGTGGCGACCAGGGGGGAGAGGCCGGCAACTACCAGCAGGCCGTTCAATCCCCCGGCCCCGGCCCCGGCCAGCAGGGCGCCGGCCGCCGCGGCTTCAATGGACCAGCCCCAGTCCTGCCACAGGACGGCCTGAACCATGCCGGTGAGGGCTACCATGGAGCCCACCGAGAGATCGATGCCGCCGGTGAGGATGATGGCGGTCATGACGAAGGCCAGGGCTCCCACCTCGATCCATGGTACCCAGACCTCCACCAGCAACGCCGGCCGCCGGACCTGGGAGAAGACCAGCAACAGGGCCAGAGTCAGCAGAACCCAGGGGAGCAGGCCGAACAGCCAACGTTTTGAGCGTTTGCCCGCCAGGGCGGTCTCCACTCCTGCGTTCACCCCTTCAAGCCGGCTCATCTCTTCCACCCCCGCCAGGCCAGATCCAGCAGCAGCGCGGCCAGGATCAAGCTGCCCACCACCAGGTCCGTCTGTTGATCCGAGACGCCCCAACGCACCAGGGCGCTGTTGACCAGCCTCAACAGGAGAGCGCCCAGCACCACCCCCAGCACCGTTCCGCGGCCACCGGTGATCGCCACGCCGCCGATGACGGCCACGGCGATGGCGCTCAGTTCCCAGCCGGCGCCCAGGCGGGCTTGCATCTGCTGGCCCATGGAGAGCTGGAGCACTCCGGCCACTCCGGCCAGCAGCCCACCCAGGCCGAAGGTGACCGGCCAGAGGCGGGCCCTGGAAAGACCCAGCAGGCCGGCGGCCCGGGGGGACGAACCCAGCGCGTAGACGTGCCGGCCGCTACGGGTGTGGGCCATCCAGAGATAGACCAGCAGGACGACCAGGGCCGCCACCACCACCGCCCCCCGGAATCCGGTTGCCGGATCGATGGCCAGGCGGCCGAACTCGGGCGGCAGTCCGGTCATGGGCTTTCCCCCCAGCATGGCGATCACCAATCCGCGGTAGATGGTCAGGGTTCCCAGGGTCACCACGATGGGGTGCAGCCCTCCCAGCAGCGCCAGAACCGCGTTCAGAACCCCTGCCGCCGTTCCGGCCAGGAGTCCTGCCAGAATTGCGACCGGGATCAGGACCTCGGGCGAGTAGGGTAGCTTCAGAACCATGGCGGTGCAGGCTGCCGACAAAGCCACCATCGAGCCGATCGAAATGTCGATTCCGCGACCCACGATGACCGAGCCGGCGGCCAAGCCCAGAATGGCCCAGAGGGAGGCGTGGGTCAGCAGGTTCAACAGGCTGAAGCCCTCGGTGGAAACCGTCAGCCACAGGCCGAGCCCGGTCACACAAAGCAGCAGCGCCAGTTCGTTGAAGGAACGACCCCGAACCCGGGATTCGTCGGACCGAGTCCCCGCGGCAGACACCTCCTCCGTCCCCTGCCGGGGCAGCGCCTCGGCGGCGACCCGGGCGGGGCTGATCCGGCGGGGATCGAACTCCCCGGCGATTTCTCCCTCGCGAAAGACCACCACCCGGTCGGCGTGTTCCATGACCTCGGGCAGTTCCGAAGAGATCAGTAGGATGGCGCAACCCTCCCGGGCCAGTAGGCGCAAATGCCGGTGGATCTCGGCCTTGGCGCCCACGTCGACTCCGCGGGTGGGTTCGTCCAGGATGAGAACCTTGGGTTGCGCCAGCAGCCAGCGCCCCAGGACCACCTTCTGCTGGTTGCCGCCCGACAGTTGTTGGACCGGCTGTTCGATGGAGCGGTAGCGCACCTCCAGCCGTTCGGCGACCTGGCGGGTCGCCTGCTGCTCGCGGGTCCTGCTGGCCAGAAGGCCGCGGGTCCATCGCCTCAGGGTCGACAGCACCGCGTTGGAGCGAACGGGCAGACCCAGGCAGAGCCCCTGGCTCAGGCGGTCCTCGGGGACGTAGGCGATACCCGCGTTGAGGGCCTCCCGAGGCCGGCCTATCTCGCACAGGTTGCCGTCTATCCGGACCAGGCCTTCGGCGGGCCTCAGACCGAACACGCCCCGGGCGAACTCGCTGCGCCCAGCCCCCACCAGGCCGTAAATCCCCACGATTTCACCCGATCTCACCTCCAGATCGACTTGTCGGAACCGACCGATCCGGTCGGTGAACCCGCTGACCTGAAAGCGGACGGGACCCTCCTTGATAGTGGGGGGACTTGCCCGGCCGGAGGGAGAGGTCCCCAGGGTCGAAGCCGGCCGCCCGACCATGGCCTCGATGGTCTCTTCGGGACCGACGGTCTGCCTGTCCCGAGTCCACACCCTGAGGCCGTCCCGCAGGACGGTAATGCGATCGGCCAGGCGGAAGATCTCGTCTTGGCGATGGGAAATATAGAGGATGCCGGCGCCGTCCGCCTTCAGGCGGGCGATCTGCTGGAACAGCCAGCGGGCCTCCTCCCCGCTCAAGGCGCTGGTGGGCTCGTCCAGCACCACCACCTTGGCATTCTGCAGGATCGCTGCCGCCACCTGGATCATCTGGCGGTGAGCCACACTGAGCCGGGAGGCGGGCTGGCGGACGTCGATCCTCTCCCCGATCTGCCGGACGGTCTCCCGGGCTTGCCGGTTCACACGGTTCCAATCCACCAGTCCCGAGCCGCGCAGCGGCAGCCCGCCGGCCATGGCCATATTCTCGGCAACCGAAAGGGTGGGGAACAGCTCCGGTTCCTGGTGGACGGTGACGATTCCCTCGGTTCGGGCGGCGACGGGATTGGGCCAAGCCACCGCACGGCCCTGGAAGAACAACTCCCCCGAGTCTGGAGCCAGGGCTCCGCAGATGACCTTGATCAAGGTGCTCTTGCCGGCGCCGTTCTCACCCACCAGGGCGTGCACCTCTCCCGGAAACAGATCCAGGGAAACGCCACCGAGAGCCACGACCCCGGGATAAGTACGCAGGACATTCACAGCCTGCAGGATGGGAGGACTGTTGTTTTCCATTTCAGGTCGGTTTGTGACCTATGGCCTTGCGAGGCGATGCCTCAGTCCAACCAGCTCGGGGAAAAAAGATATCCACGAAGGGACACGAAGGACTGCGAAGGGCCACGAAGCGAGATGGATCTGTTTCGACGGCACGCACCGCCGGGACGGTTGCGCTCCCGGGAATCATTAAACCCATGGGTTTTTTGCAAAATTCGCAGCGGGGCAGGTCATTTTGCCGGCAAACGTGATGTTCTGCCTAGTTCAATATCAGGTGCGACTTGGTGAGAAATGTGGGTTCACCACAAAAAGCACAAAAGACAACGATTTTTTATTTCGAGTCTTGACGATGTTCTACTCTTTTTGTGTGTTTGTGCCTTTTGTGGCCATTCCCGGCAACGATCCCGCTACCGAATCCTGCAAACGCCTTCCACGCACTAAGCACCTTGTCGGTCTTGGTGCAGTCCTTCCAATAAGCGCCGTCAGATCATCAGGCGCTTGCCTGTTTCCGAAACCCTCGGCTGACAACTCTCCACCCTCAACTCTCGTTCATCATTCATCATTCATCAGTACTGTCCGGTTAAAAGTCGAACAATATCAACTGCTTACAGGATTGGGAG
>VXMN01000170.1 GCA_009841055.1 Acidobacteriota bacterium | reverse complement strand
GGGATCGCGCATGTTAGGCTTGGTAGAAGACGGGCGTTCTTTCGGTAAACTATACTAAAGCAGGATTGGGGGTGGTGCGTGGGATTTCGACCGGCGGGGCGGCTATGAGGCTGTTGATCGAGCGAACCATCGACACCGGGCAGGAACGGGTTGCAGTGCTGTCGGAAGTGGAGCCGGACATGCTGGCCCAGTTGGGACCGCTCCTGCGGGAGGCGATCAAGTCCGGACAGCGCGTCCACGTGGGGGCCGGGTGGTGGTGCCGGGCCGCTGTTGAGCAGAAGCGGCTGGAAGCGGAGCTGCTTCGCTGGGTTTCCGGTCCGGCGCTGGTTTCGATGAGGATAACTCCGGGGAAAGGCGACCGGCCGCCGATCCTGGAGCTGGGGGTTGCCGACCTGCTGCAGGCGGCAACCCATGGGCGTGTGACGGAGTCACAGGCGGGGCTGGCTCGCGAGCTGGCGCGTTGCCTGGCCTGGGCATGGCTTGAAAGGCAGCGGTGAAGGGGCGAAAGGGCCGAATCCGGCACCCCAACATGTAGCGTTTCGCGGAGGCCTCCGCGAGCTGAAAAGCCACAACATCTTGAGATGCCAGCGCAGCCGCTGCCCGGCTTCGTGCGCGCGCATCTGCAGGCAAGCGGCCGATTTCCGGGGTACTGGAGTATGCCGGGACTCGAGAAACGCGGCTCCAGAGGCCTTTCTGCGCGTCTTTTTGGCGCGGATCCACGCAAAAAGCGGCAAGGAGGCGATTTCGGGGTGCTGAGGTACGCCGGAAGCGTCGAAAAGCCAGCCCGCCGTGCTCAGCTGGCGGAAACAGGGGTGATCTGGGAGCAGGGGGATTGCAACGGAGGCGTGCAGTCCGCCGCCGTTGTTGGGCTACGGGCGAGGGAGCTCCGACTTCACAGGAGCCGGTGCTCGGCGAAGCTGAAGCAGTCGTTGCCGCCGATGACGATGTGATCGAGCAGCGAGATGTCCAACAAGCCGCAGGCGCGCTGGAGTTCGCGGGTAACCTGGCGATCGTCCGGGCTGGGCGCGGGATTGCCCGAGGGATGGTTGTGAACTGCCACGATGGCGGCGGCATTCAACTGGAGGGCTCTCTTGACGATTTCCCGGGGGAACACGGTAGCGCTGTTGAGAGTCCCTTCAAACATTTCCTCCACGGTCAAGACGTGGTGGCGCGTGTCCAGAAAGACCACGGCGAAAACTTCGCGATCGCGATCGCGGAAGCGGCTGCAAAGGAGGCGTTGCACGTCCCGGGAGTGTCCGATGAAGGGCCCGCGGTGCATTTCCTCGGCCAGGTAGCGAACGGTAAGGGCTGCGAGCGCCTTGAGCGCGGCCGCCTTGGCCGGCCCCAAGCCCGGGACGCTTTCGAGCTCCTGAACGGACGCTTTGAACAGTCCGCGAAACCCCTGGAATTTCTTCAGCAGGAAGCGGGAAAGGTCAATGACCGACATTCCCTTCACGCCCACTCGCAAGACAATCGCCAACAGCTCGGCGTCGCTGAGGCCGTCCGGGCCACAGGTGAACAGGCGCCGATGAGGTTGCTCGGCCTCCGGCCAATCTCGAACCGACAGCCCCCTGGAAGAATTCCTGAGTGAATTTGATTTGTGAAGTGCCATGGTGAAGCTCCTTGAGTTTGGTTTGGAGCGTTGTCGCTCACAGAGGCACCGACAACGTGTAAATCCAAACAAGGAGCACCGTGCGAGCCGCCGATGGCGGGCCGGCCCGAAAATGCAGGGAGCGTGACAGGTTTCCTGGCGGGGGCCGTGCTCGGGCCAACCGTCTGCGGCGGTCGCGAGCGCGGAGAACAGCGCTTCACAAAGTCAACAACCGGGGACTGGTTCGCTTGAGATGGCGGAAGGTTGAGGGATTCACCTGTGGCCCGGACGGCCGACAGCAGAGCGAGGGTGAAAATTGCGGGGCACTACAGGGCGTCGGACAGCAAGATAGCCCAGCACAAGGTAGAACATGGAAGGACGCGGGGCAGGACAGGCGAGGGCTGCGCCCGCTGAGAGATCCAGAATCGCCCGGGAAGGCCTTTATGGGGTGTTAGGGTACGCTGGAGGTCGAGAAATGCCACTCTGGCCGGCAATGGTCAAGGATTCTTGGGGTATCTAATGGGAATCATGACCAACTGAATAAACTCGCTGGGGCCAATGTTACTTCCTGAATGGATGTTGTTGCCGCTAACGATTATCACAGCCGTGGCAATTCGATTGATCAACCTCGTAGTCTGAGGGGATGCTGAACCTCGACGAATCAGGTTCAGTGAAACGGATGTCGTATAACTCCCAGACTCGTCGGATATTGTTATGTGTCCTTTCGGTCTTTACTGTCAACCGGGGAACATCAAGTGCCAACCAGACCTTTCCGGTGGTTTCCCCATTAGACCTCCTAATGGGGAGAATGATACATTTAATTCCTTGGATGGTTTCTTTCCCTAGTGAGTTTCTTACATTGTCATTGTCTGAAAGGGCCAATGGAGAAATAGGGTGCTTCGATTGGTGTTCAAGCTCCGCCGATTTGACATTGTGATCTATCGAGTAGTGTTTCAGTTCTGAAGCATTGTAATAGGTTGATCTCCCGAGGTCTTTGCCGGTCCTGCTTAAAGCAGTTCTATATCTGGTCTGCATTATGTCCCCGGCAGACGACCGATAGAAAAATCCTTTGCTCAACATCTTCGATCTTTCAGATCCGTCCGGCCGGGTTCTGTATTCACTAACCTTCACCTTGGCGATGACAGGTGTGAATTGTGCTAGAGATTCAACAGCACAACCAATCACCAAAGCCAGAGATATGAGCAACCCTCTTAGTTGCACTCTCCACCTCCCTGCGCAACAAAAACAAGTTCACACCCAGGGGATCCAAAGTATGCAAGTACATCCTCTATAGCAGTCTACGTAGTCGACTACAATCTGGTTTCCGTCTGTGTAATCCCTATAGTAGCTGACAACCTTGCAATCCCGCTGGAAGAATGCCGTGTCCAAACATTCGGAATCTTCCCAGCATTCGTGTCCTGGGAGACGCTCCCAACCCGATGAACCATTTTCGGTGCCTGGACATTCAGAGTAGGATTGATGTGGACAACTGGCGTGCATTTGTCCTGGCACGGAAAGCAACGCCACAATCAAGATTAGCGAGCAGAACAGGCGGTTGGGTTTCATGACTACCTCCCCACCGGTGAATGAATTGTGTTTATGGGATCGGATGAAGAGCCACCGCCACTCTACCACTCTTGTGGCCTGAAAACAACAGAGCCACTTGCACAATTCGGCATCGCGCCATTGAGTTTATCCGGTTGTGGGAACGCCTCGACCGTGCTCATCCTGCTTTTCCTCGCACTGCTCTGGTGCATCACCATGGCGCAGGTGATCTGCGCCCAGATAGCCATCGCCATCCTTATCGTCCTGGGGCCGATCCTCATCCCCTGGCTCGTCTTCGAGCCCATGGCGTTTCTGTTCTGGGGCTGGTTCAAGGGCCTCATCGTCTACTCGCTCTACGGCGCTGTCGCAGGAGCCATCATGAGCGTCTTCGTCGGAGTCGGCGTCCTCTACCTTCAAGGCCTGATCGGTGCAACGCCAATACCTCCTTCCTTGGAAGGTCAATTCATGTGGGGGCTCGCTGTAATGTTACTCGCCCTGGCCGGAATCCTATCAGCCTTCAAGGTCGGTGAGATTTCCGCCTTGATCATTTCGGGCTCGGGGGCTACTGGATCCGGTCTCATGGGGATGGCCATGATGGTGGCTACCGGCTGGATATTGATTGTGAGGCTCAACCAGAAAAGCAAGGTTGGTTCAATGACTACCGAAATAGTACCGGCGTGAATGAAAAGCGCTTCCTGGCCGAGTCGTAGCCTCCCACCTCAATCGCCTCCTCGACAAATCGCTTTCCCTCCCGCCGGGTCAGGTGGATGACCATGGCGATGCCGTCGACGACGTTTCTGCAGGTGACTTCCCAGGGAAGCGCGCCGCCGTCCTGCATGGCGCAGTTGGCCAGGCGGCAGAGGGCTGCCTCAGCGTTATTGGCGTGGATTGTTGTAAGCGACCCGCCGTGGCCGGTGTTGAGGGCCTGTAGCAGGTCAGCGGCTTCTCCTCCTCTGACTTCTCCGACGACGATGTGATCGGGCCGGTGACGAAGAGCGTGGCGGACCAGGTCGCGGATGGTCAACCGTGCCTTGCCGTTGTGTGCGCCAAGCTGGCCGGCCTCGAAGCGGAGGCTGTTGAGACGGGTGATCTTGAGCTCGAGGGTGTCCTCGATCGAGACAATGCGGTCGTCTTGAGGAAGCAGGTCGATCAGGGCGTTGAGGAGGGTGGTCTTTCCCGATCCTGTGCCTCCGGAGACCAGAATGTTGCGGCGGGAGCGAAGCAATTCCCGAGCCTTTGCGAGAACCGCAGCAGGGAGGGACCCCATGCGCACGAGCTCCTGGGCGGAAAAACTGCGGTTCCCGAATCGGCGGACGGTGATTGCCGTCTTGGGGCTGGCGGGCGGGACGGAGATGGCGACGCGGCTGCCGTCTTCAAGACGGGCGTCGATGATAGATGTTTCCCTGGGGTCGAGCTCAAGCGGGCGGGCGATCTGGGTGGCAGCCCGGTCGAGAACCTGCTCGGTGAGGCGAGGAGCCGAATGCGCATGGAGGCGTCCCTCGCGCTCGACCCATACGTTGCAAGGGCCGTTGATCATCACCTCGGAAACCTCGGGATCCTCGAGGAGGGTTGCAAGCCCGGGCAGAAAGGGCTTGAGGTCTTCGATGCGCCGGGCCCGGCTCATATGACACCGCTTTCCCGCTGGCGCCAGTAGCCCTCCTTGCGGTCCAGGTAGTGAGGCTTCAGGTAGACCCTTCGCGGCGAGAGGGACACCGTGCCGTCGTAGGGCAGGCAAATGGCCTGGTAGTTGGCAAGCAGTGTGAAGTCCCTGGGATGAAAGACCGGCTCCCGTTGCTCCCGGAAGGACTTTGACGCGCCGACGCTGCCCCGGCCGCCTCCGGGGCGTCCGGAGAGAAGCGAGACCCCTCCGCGAGCGACATTCTCCGAGAAGCTGTAGGAAGGCTTCATGCGGGCGACGCTTCCGCACATGTCCGAAGCGATGCGGGCCGAGGCCTCGTCACTGAGGGAAAGGAAGATTCGGGTTCTCAAGGTCTGGATCAAGGTGCGCCAGGCCTCGCCTCCATGGATCGCCGAGCGGAGGGAAGAAATCGACTGCGTGGCAATGATGGGAATGCAGCGGCACTGGCGGGTTAGAGCGAAGCTCTTCTCGTCTCCGGAGGGGTCGTCCTCGCCGACAGTGGCAAAGGACTGGTACTCGTCGCAGATAAAGGCGGCGGGCCGGAAATAGCGGCCAGGCTGCCGCTTCATCTCGGCTGGCCTCCGCAGCAAGGCCTGCAGCCAGGCGTTCTTGAGCAGGACACCGATGGCCCGGGCCAGGGCCGGGTTGGCTCCGGCCGGCATGTTGAGGGCCAGGACCTTGCCCGATTCGATCAATTCGGCCAGCGGGGGGAGCCGGCGCTTGAGGTTGAGGGTGCCGCCGGAGGTCAAGGGGTCGCCGTCTTGGCCGGATTCCGGCGGAGTTGGCTTTGCGTCTTCGGCCGGAGGTGGCGGCGGACAAAAGACGCTGGCGACCTTCGGGTCGTCGAACAGTGACAGAAAGACCGAGACGCCCTCAACGATGGAGCTGCGAAGTTTATCCTCGAGGTTCAACCAGTCCTTGCGGTACAGCCGGGCGACGGCGTCGACCTGGGCGGCAAGGTCTGAGACTGCTTCCGTGTCCCGCACCTGTTCAAAATTGATTTCCAGCTTCTTGAGGAGTTTCTCCAGCTTCGAGTCATAAGGGGCCTCCCACTTGCCGCCAGGCTTCTTGGTCCAGGACCAGTGAAGCCCCAATTCTTCCTTGTATTGAGAGAAACGCTCTTTCGGAACCACGATGGACCAGGAGGAGGCCCTATCGACCTCGGCTTCGGCCTCTTGCACTTTTTTCTGGAGAAGGTCGTCGTCGATGGTGCAGCGAAAGACATCCTGCAGGGTGACCCAGTTGGCAGGCAAGAGACGATGGAGCTCGATGATCCACCGGACCAGGTTGGTGTAGGCCTGCTGCCAGAAGGGCTCCTTGCCCTTTCCGAATAGTTGATTGAGCAAGGAAGAGATCGTGTAGGCCAGCGAATAGGAATCGAGCAAGGGGTCGTCGAGGGGGTTCCACTGCCAGGACCCGTCAAGGCCGATCTCGACGTAGTCGTCTCCCCGTCCGGCGCTGTCAAGCATGTCATGCACCGAGTGGCAAAAGTCCCCCTTGACCTCAAGGACCAGGGCCGCCGCTCGCAGGCGGGGATCCGAAGCCCGCCAGGAAAGGATCTGCTCGGCGAAGGGGTGCATGCAGGCGGTCGTCTTGCCGGTGCCGACAGCGCCGAATACGGCGATGCCGGTATAGAGGCCCTTCTCAGGAATGACCAGCCAAGAGGGAGAGGGAGACTCTCGCGGTTCGATGGGGTGATGGAGTTCGCCGACCACAATCGCGGGCGCCTCGTCTTTGGAGGAGACAGGCCAGGAGGGCAGGCTGCCGACCGCAGAACCGGTTGCCCCTCCAGCCTGGAACCACACGCGGACGACGGAGAGAGAAAAGGAGGAAAGGAGAATCAAGGCGACGCCTGGGGCGGCGTAGTACCAAACCGTGACGACGGCCATAAGGGCCGGATCGTGGTAGGCAAACAGATCGGAGAGGGGATCGGAGCCCGGCGCCGGGAAGGGCCGGTAATGCCAGTTGGCGGCCGTTGCGGCCGCGGCGGATGCCAGCAGGACCGCAGGCCAGGGCTTGACGAAGCGGAGAGGGAATCGAAGGCATCGGCGAAGCAAGCGGCCGAGCCGGCCGCCGAGGTTGGTGCGCAGGAAGCGGGATCCAGCAAAGAGAAGAGAGAGGGCGAGGCCGACGCCTGGAGCGGCGAAGTAAGCGGCCTCGACACCGGCCCGCAAGGCCGGGTAGCGGGGAGAGATCAAATCTTCGGGGAGAGGGAAGTGAGAGATCCAGAGATAGGAGCCACCGAAGGCGCAGACAGTCAGGGGGAGAAAGACCCGGACAGCCCTGGCGGCCTGGGGCCGCGAGGGCAGACTGTCGCGGGCCCGGGACAGCAGGGACGGACCGTCTGGGGCAGGGGAGTAGCAATAGCGGGCAATCAGCCACTCCGCGAGGACCAGAAGGGCGAAGCCCAAGCCGGGCAGGGCGTAGTAGAGAATGCTGACGATGGCGAGCCAGCCTGGGTAATGCTGGTCGAGCAGTCGGGCGATCGGAGTATCCGGCCCAGGGAAGGGGAAGAGATACCCCGTGAGCACCCAGGCGGCAAGTCCGGCCGCGAAAATCACGCACTGTGAGCGCCGAATGTTCACGGTGAAGTCCTTGCGCCCGGTAGGGCGCCCAATAGCCTTCCCGCAGGGATTGATGGGACGGGAGCGACCCCCCTTGACCGGAGGGCAAAGAGAGGCACGATCGGGGGGGTCGCTCCCGTCCTTGTCTTTTTGCCGTAGGCGGCCCCGAAACGACGCGGGGCGCGGCCCCCAAGGGGCCGCCGTCTGAAGGGCAACCACAAGGGGGACATCGAGATAGGAAAAGCCAGTAGCGAAGCGGGACGGGCCATTTCAGCGATATACCTCAGCGATACTCAGCCGCGACGTCTCGCAGCTGCCCAGATAGGCTTCCGTAGATGGCCCCGATTTGCGACCGTAGATGGCCCCCAGAATCCGTGCGGAGACCCCGTTTCGGGGCCGTGATCTGAAGTCTAAGGCGAGCAGTAAGAACAAAAACCACTCCAGGGTATATCGGAGTGAACAGCGATATACTCCATCGATACTCAGCCGATCGAGTGGCCATTACCGCTTAGGCGCCGCTATCAATGGCGGCGACACGACTTGACCACCAGCATTGGTAGTCGTCGATCCGGCCCGGTCTCGAAGAGGAATCGCCAGACGAAGATTGCTTGAGTTCGAGGGCAAATCGGATCGCACCTCCCAGACCTCCGTAATCCGCCAGGATGCCTTCATCCTGTTCGTCAATCGCGCGGTTGATCCTTTCGATCTCGCCTCTCTCTTCTTTCTTTTCCGCTTGAATGGGCCCGTCGGCCCATTGCTGCAGCAGGCGCTCGCACCTCTTGAGGAGATGGAGCTTGCGCGATACGGCTACCACGCGAACCCGTATTCCTTTCTCCTGCAGCTTCTCCCACAGGGGGAGGTGGGCAGAGCCCCAGCTGCGAAAGCCCTTGTCGGTGACCTCCTCGGGATCGATGTAGACGAAGGTCGCCCGTTCCGGCTGTGCGGCGATCGGCATCTTGATTGCGAAATACCGGCGGGTTTCGCCGACAGCCCCGGCATACTGCTTTCTGGGCAAAAAGTCGGGAGGGATTCCCAACTGTTCACAGAAGCGAACCTTCTCGGGCTCGGTCGGCAGCCAGGGCAGTTCCGGGTGATCCAGGACGTAATCGAGAGACAGCAATCGTTTCAGCGACACGTCAATTCCGGCAGGTTTACGGTGGCGAACATCCTTGACTCCCAGGGACTCATAGATCCGCCGCCCGAAAATCCGGACCAGCCTCACGCTCCGGCTGATCGCCGGCACCGGCTCCTCTACGGCCACGTTGGCCGAGAGGAGCTTATGAACAAGGCGCACCGCCGGCATCGGGCCAGTGCCGCGCCAGGCGGTGTACTGGGACCGGATGAAGAGGCCGCTGTGCAAGCACACCAGGGCGATCCACTCGGCATCCGTGCCCGTCCAACTGAAATCCTTCAGGTTCTTGTCCCGGCCCTTGAGGTGTTCGATCATTGGGGAGATTCAAGGGCGCGGTCGGCCTGCAGGTAGGTGATGACGATTCCCATGGGGTTGTGGACAACCAGGTCCGGAGGAATGTCCGGAACGAAGACGAAGCGGAGAGAGGCCGACCAGCGCTGGCGCTGGACCTCCCTTTCGCGCTCGAGGGTGACGAGGTCGAAGTCGGCCACGGCGGTGTGAGGCGGCTCGGGCATCGCCTGGATGCGGAGGAGGATGGCTTCGACCTGCACCTCGCTGGCGCCGCCGGCGTCAGCCAGGGCAATAGCCTCCTTGACTTCCTCAAAGGTGGCATTGGCCAGATCGGTGGCCAGGAAGCGCAGGCTCCGGGTCCACTGGTCGCGGACGGTGGCCTGCCGGCGGGAGTAGTGGTCCTCAATGAAGCGGTTGAGGAAATACTTGGTGGTGGGATCGAGGGGATCCGCCTGGGCCTCGACGGCCTCATAGGCCAGCGCCTCGGCGCGGCCGACCTCGTCGACGCGGATGACGATGGGTTTCGGAGCCGGCTGCCAGGCCAGGTGGACGGCCAGGAAGAGAAGGCCGAGGACAACGATGCCGAGGCCTGCAGTGAGCCACCGGAGATGGCGGTTGGATCGGAGGGTCTCTCCCCAAATCTCGGCGAATTCCCTGCCGGCGTCTCCCATGGTTATTTCCCTTTCAGCATCTTGCCGGCTCCGCCGGAAGCAGACTTTGCAAGAAGAGTTTTGCCCATCGTGGCGGCCGTCATGGCCATGCCAATCAATCCCGATCCGGTGGCTCCGGAGCCGGAAACGATCAAGGCGGAGATCTCGCCAACTTTGAAGGCTGCCAGGATTCCGGCCAGGGCGAGCAACAGCACAGCGAGCCCCCACATGAACTGACCTTCCAAAGAAGGAGGTATTGGTGTTGCACCGATCAGGCCTTGAAGGTACAGCACGCCGACGCCGACGAAGACGCTCATGATGGCTCCTGCGACGGCACCGTAGAGCGAGTAGACGATGAGACCCTTGAACCAACCCCAGAATAGAAACGCCATGGGTTCAAGGACGAGCCAGGGGATGAGGATCGGTCCAAGGACGATAAGGATGGCGATGGCGATCTGGGCCCAAATCACCTGGGCCATGGTGATGCACCAGAGCAGTGCTAGGAAGAGCAGGGTGAGTACAGTGACGGCGGTCCCGACAAACAGAGTCCAAATCAGATCACCTGTGGAGAAAAGCAAATCCCAGATGTTTTCTGCCTGCCAATTGGCTTTGATCTGCTTCGACTGGCGGCGAATCGCTTCGCTAAGCGCTTGCGGCGCAGCTTTTGCGGCATCAGTGGTCAGTCGCTCCTGGATCCATCCCCCCTGGGCGACAACGATGCGCGGAAAGGTGCGAGCGGTTCCAGGAAGAGGCGTGGAGTAGTAATAGAGCATGGTAGCTGGAATCGCCAAGCCGAAGATCGTGCGAATCACGTCGCCCATGTCGAAAGTTCCGCCGAATGCGATCTGGATGCCCTTCCACACGACTACGATGAGGGCAAGGCCGAGCCACAGCTTCCAGCCTTCGGCAAGCATCGGGGGGATGGCGTTGGCGGTGATGTCGTTGAGGATATTGTCGAGGGCCTCTTTGACTCCATCCGGCCGGGTCGGTGCCACACCTGGTGTAAACTGCATTGATCTACTCCCGTGCGGGGATTGGGGTCTACCATTTGGGCTTGAGCGCCTCCATGAGACGTTCGCCAGACCCCTTCCACTCGTCATAAATCTTGTCTGTTTCTACCGCGTCCCGCCGCTCTTTGGCGACACGCTCGGCTTGGCGTTGTCGAGACTCGATTACACTGTTCACTTCCTGGTCCAGCCCTGGTAAGCCAGAGTTAGGATAGTTCTCGATTCTCTGACGAAGATCGTCGAGTTCTTGAGGGAGATTCGTTCGAGCCTGCTCAAGGGATTTGCGCAGCATGGCTATATCAAGCTTGTCACCCCTAACCACTCTCTCCTCCAGATACGCCTCATACTCTGCTATCAACTTAGAGTTGAGGGGCTCGATTTGATTGACGCGATTGCGAAGAGAGTCCCGCAACTCGGCGGCCCTGCGATCCTCAGCGCTTTGGCAGCTGAGGGAGGCCAAAATCAGCGTTCCGAGCGCAAGGCGGAATAAGCTGGTTGTGTTCATGATGTCCTCCAGTGGTGATCTGATAACTTGTTGGGATGCACCATTCTAGCACTGCTGGAGACAGGACCTGACGCCGCTCAGGACCACTGCGGCCAAGACACCATAGAGCGAGAAGACGATGAGTGCCTTGCACCATTCCAAGAGCAGCAAGGCAGTCGGTTTGAAAAACAGCCAGGGAACAAACAGCGGCCCGAGGAAGAGGAGAACAACCACCAACACCTTCGCAAACAGCAGCTGTGCCATGGTGAAGACCTCGAGAACTGACAGGAACAGTTCGGGATAGTCGTCAATACCGAAGTCTGCCAGGGTGTCGGTCCTTGCGGCCCAATCTGCCGAAGCAGATTCGTCCTTGTAGAGCCCTTCAGTGGCTACCTCGCTGATGCTGGCCCGAAGATAATCATCGGCCACTGCCCAGTAGGCAGCAGACAGCAACAGTGCGACTGGAATCAACCAGGGACGCATGTGAATAACCTCCAACCCCGGTTGTTAGTAGTACGTGCTGAGCATCAGCAAATCATGGAGTCGCTCGCCGGACCCGGCCCATTCGTCATAAATCTTGTCCGCTTCTGCAGCGTGCTCCTTCTCCTTGGCGATTTGATGTGCCTGCCTGCGCCTCCGCTCAACCTCATCCTGATAGCTCTTGGCGGTTTCGCGGGCTGCCTGCCAGGCCTGGAGTTGCGCCAGGCTCAGGAGAACCTCGCCCTGGGTGGCGATTCCGGTCACCTGGGCCTGTTGAAGCGCCTTTTCTGATTTATTCGTCTGATTCCGGAGCTTGTCTATTGAGGTTTGCGCATCTTTTAGCGTCTTGGCGAGTGCGGCCGCGGCATCGGCTACGGTGTGGTCCAGCACGAGCTGCGTGTCGGCCTGCTGACGCTCCCGCCGCCACAACTCCAGGGCCTTTTGGGTGTCTTCCGGTGACAGATTTCGGTAGAGCTCCAGGATGTCGGACTCTCTGACCTGGTCGGCTGCCGACAGCTTGCCTCTCCAGCTCTCACGAAGGGAACGGGCGTCGCGGCCGAAGCTTCGAGCGGCGTTGAAAGCATCCCTGGCCTCCCCCTGGAAGTCGGACCCCCAGCTCATGGTGTCGCCAACCAGCTCGGTGGGGGTTGAAACAAGACTCGTGAATTCCGCCTTCAAGGCCCCCAGCTCGCCGATCGTGGAGTCCTTCAGATCCTTGACCATAGCGATCTGCTCACTCATCCTGTCGAGCTTGTCCTTGAACTGGCGGATTTGCTCGGTCGCCTTGCCGATCTGGGTGACCTGTTGAGCAATCATGATGACCCGCTGAATGTAGGCCGCGACGAACCCATAGGCCGGCGCCGCCAGCAGAACAAGGGTAAGGGTGACAATCACTGTCTTTTTCCATTGCATGGGGTTGCTCCTTTCTATCATTGGTCCTTGGTGCGCGTCAGCGTGGTAGAATGCACGCCGTGAACACAGGCACCATCGCCATCATCGTTGCGATACTGGGGGTTGGTCTGGGCCTTTGGCGTGCCATCGCCACTATCCGCCAGGACGTAGACTCCCGACACAAGGACCTGCGCCAGGACCTGTCCGAAATCCGCCAGGAATTGCGCGCCTTGCACGCCCGAATCGACGCCCTCTACCAGGCTCTCTTCAGCCGCAAAGACCCTGCCGCTTAAGCGTCTCCTCACCAGCCTAGCGGTCCTCAATTCAGAATCTCCTCCCTTGCTTTTTCTCTCAGAGGACGCAGTCCTCGCCGCCTGTGGGGTGAAGTCGTTGAAGCAATCACGGCTCTTGAAGTTCCACCAGCCTTGAAAGGGGGCGTGGGGGTTTCCCCCACAGAGGAAGATTGCGGAGTTTTCCACAGGTCGAGAGCCCCCTACTACTTGTAGGTAGTTTACTTCTTGAGTAGTTAACTTCTTGTCGCGCGCGCGAGGGCGCTGGAAACCCTTGCCCGGTGCGGGTTTCCGATCATTCCGGGAAGAACGAAGTAGGACCGTTTCAGCGGATGATCGTGGCAAAAGTAGGACCGTTTCAGCGGAAACCAGAGCAATAAAGTAGGACCGTTTCAGCGGGGAAAACTTCCCCGAATCACAGGCTACGTGTGGACAAAATGTCTTAGAGAGGGTTTGGTCAGAGAGCATCTTCATTCTCCCCACCCTGACCGATGGCTGGCTTTGCTGGTGTGACAATCAGCAAGCCCCGAGCCGTTGAACAGTTTAAATTCGGCCAAGCAGTCTTGATCTTCTTTAATTCGCGCAAACACTTTTTGCGAAAATCATTGACCACCAGTTTGTCAGTTGCCTTGTCTAGATCTCCTCCCAACTGTCGATAGAGCCGCTTCCAGGACAGGCGTATCGGTTGGTCCAACGAGAACGTGCGATAGTTGAGCCAGAGGTAAAGATCAAGGCCCAGAGGAGACCTCTTGAGGGCCTTAAGGACGTTCATGTTGATCGGAACCGGATTACTGACGATCTCATGGAAGAACTTCTCGCCGAGTTCGATCCTGCTTTCCCAGAGGGAAGACTGGGCAGGCTGTTTCGGATCCCACCAAAATTCATGCCTGTCGGCCACGAGGGAGCTGACCCTGGAATACCCGTTCTTGCCGTCGTAGACCAGCGACACCGTGCAACCGAACAGGCGAATCATTTGCTTGCGGAACCGTGTCAGCTCTCCTCGGGGGCCGCCGCTGTCGTTGTGGACACCCAACTCACGCATAAACTTCGACAGGGATCGTCCGAGTACGAGCTCTCGCTTCCCGGTCCTCACCGCCTCGGTAGCGACCCAGGCGAGCAGCAGCCGTGGAATGGAGCCATAAGGCAGCTTGTTATCGGTGCCGGCGTTCATAAAGAGGCGGTAGGGGCCGTTGACCCGCTTGTAGTAGGTCCGGGCCCCTGGGTCGGTGCGGGGCAAACTGCAGAGGGAAAGCAGCCTGGCCATGAAAGCCAACTCAGGTTCGGCGTCTCTGGCTTCAAGAAGGTTATCGATCTGATCGAGCCGTGTGGCCATGGTTCTTCTCCTATGAGAGCGTCCCCTGTGGGCAGGAGTTTCGGATCCACCCACTATCTGGTAGACTTCACCCATGGCCACCTACACCCTCGACACCCATGCCACAATCAAGCAGCTTGAAGACGCCGGCATGGACTCCCGCCAAGCCGAAGCCGTCGTCGCAGCCATCAGCCGCTCCGATGCCGAGTTGGCCACCAAGGCAGACCTCAAGACCGAAATTGCGGCGAGCAAGGCCGAGCTGAAGACGGAGATCGCCGCCGTCAAGGCCGAGCTGAAGACGGAGATCGCCGCCGTCAAGGCCGAGTTGAAGCAGGACATCGCCGATCTCAAAGCCAACATGTTGAAGGTCGCGATGGGAGTGGCCATCGCTATCATTTTGGCGAACGCCACCATGACGATTGCCTTGATTCGTTTTCTTTCCTGACTACCTCGTAGATCTACCTCGCTTCAAATCAGTCACCGTCGAGCCTGGGCAAGGATCGCGTTGCCCTTGTGGAGCGCGTGCTATCTGTTATCGCGCAGCCACTGCCCGGCTTCGCGCGCCGTTGGCGGTACGAGCCCAGATAAAGCATGAGGATGCCGACGACCATGGCGATCAGGGAGAGGACCCGGGGGATCGGGCCGACAAGCACGACTCGAAGTGCCCGCCATAGCTGCTCCCGGTGCGTGGCGACATCGGCTTGAGCCTCGATGGCGTTGGGAATCAGCACGAAAGTCAATAGGTCCATAGCAAGCTCCGTTCCGGAATCAGGCGGCGTCAGGCCTCGGTACGAGGACATCAGAGGTGAACCACACCCTGAGCCTGTGGCCAGCCCGTATGGTGATGGAGGGCAGGCGGTTGAGGAACCGCTGCAGGATCTGGGTCGCCGCCTGGCCAAACCCCTGGCCGGCACCGGCGCGGAAGCCGCCCCCTCCTCCCGCGTAAGGGTTGCTTCCCTGCAAGGTCAGGCCGCTCAAGACGCCGACGGCACCGACGGCGGCGAACATGGAAATGTAGTGGCGGTTGACCTTGTCTTTCAGCGCGGATTCGCCGACCTGGTTGAGTCCGTGGAAGTGAAGAGCGATCCACCGTCCGTCGGGAAGTATCAGCCGGTGAAAACCAATCGCGAGCCTTCCCTGGTCGCGGTCGTCCGCCGCCTGGGCAGTGCCAACGACGCGGGACCCCATGGGAATCAGAACGCGTTGGCGGTCTCTGGAGTAAAACGGGACCGAGACCTGGGCCAGGACGGGCCCAGGAAAATCGCCCGACAGCTGGGTGACCAAGGCTGCCTCAAGGAATGCCCCCTCGTGGATCCGTTCCCAGCCCGGCGGGTCAGAGGCCGCGGAGATCCGGACGGGGTCGGCGTAGTTGCGTTCGGCGGGGCCGCCTGCTGGAGCGGAACCTGTAGTCTCAGGTGGAACGAGCTGCTCTCCCGAGGGGATGGCTCCTGGCTGGCCCAGCAACTCAAGCGTTGTCCGAAGGTCGTCAACCGGCGAAGGCGGAGTGTCATCAGGCTGGCTGTCTTCTCCCCCTCCCGGAGGGGCGGTGGGTGCGGGAGGCGAGGCCGCGAGGGCACGCTGTTGGTCCCGTCGGGAATGAACCAGGGGCACGGCCCTGAGGGAGCGGCGTTTGCGCTCAAGCTCCTCAAGGCGCAGCCGCTCTTGGAGTCTCCACTCCTCCTCGGTCATGCTCTGGCCGGAACCGGAAGAGGGTGTTCCTGTCGGCGGATCTTGGAAGCGGTTCTCGCGGCGCTGCTCCTCGTCGCGGCGGAGCTTGTCGCGGGCTTCGGCGGCGCGGATTTGCTGAATTCTGCCGGCTTCCTGGTCGATCTGCCGTTGGGAGGCGCGGAAGGCGTCGATGGAGGGAGGTTCAGAAGCAGTCTCGTTCGGTCCGGAATCCGGAGGCTCGCCGTTGCCGATAAGGGAAATGCTAAGCAGATAAGCCGCGAAAACGACGGCGAACAGGCCGACGGCGGCCTTGGTGGCAAAGCCGCCGGGAATGGCGCCGGCGGGGTTGGCGTGCTTGAGTTTCCACAGCGGCATCAGTGCTCCTCGACAACTCTCCAGCGCACCTGCCTTTCTCCGATCCGCAGCAGGCCGGGGCCGAGAACATGTCGTGCAATGTAGAGGCCGTTTTCGGAGAGGTCGTAGGCGACCTGGGAAGGCTTGCCGTCCTTGAGCTCGTAGAGGGCGGGAGCCTCCTGGGCGTGACTCTTCAAATAGGTGAATCGGCCATCGGTCCACATGGCTTCAATGAGAAATGGGGTGGTGAAGGCCTCCCGCTCAAGACGGTAGGGCCAGCGGAGCTTGGCCGGATAAGAGGCGCGGAAGGCGTCGATCTTCCTGGAGGCTTCAGTCTGCGCCTCTTCGACCTGGGAGGCGGCGGCGTCGGAGGCGGCTCGGGCCTGTTCGGCCGCCTGACGGGCCGCCCGCTGATAGCCCTCAACCGAAGTGCGGGAGACGAAGGCGGGGTCGTGAGGCGCGCCGCGCTTCGACATGTCCTCTTCGCCGCGCTCGATCCGGACCACAAGGTGGGGATTCTCCTCATATTCTTCGGCGAGAAAGGAATAAATCCGGCCGCTGGCGCATACGAGGGCCACATTGGTCTGAACCTCCGGTTCAAGCGGCTTCAGGTAGGCGATATTGGCGCTGCCTGTGAGGTGCCAGTAGTCAGCGTCGCCCACCACAAAATCGAGGATTTCCTCACCTGTGGGCAGAACCAGCAGGGTGGTGTGGCGGATCCTGGTCCGGATCTCAACGAGCTGGTCTTCCTTCTCGGCCACCCGGAGCACGCTCCTCGGGGGAGACGGGTTCCCAGGGACCGCCTCCTCGGCCGCGATTCGGGAAGGAACAAGAAGGGAGAAAAGGGCGAAAAAAACCGCTGCACGGTCAACCATGTGAACCTCCTCGGGCAAGGTGTTCGATCCCATTGGCGAGCCCGTGCTGCTCGACAGCCGTGGCTCTTCTTTCCGCGTCGCGAGGCGAGGAGGTGTAGATCCAGTAGCTTTGCGGGTCGACGTCAAGGCGAAGGATCCCGGCTTCGGTAGGCCGGCGCAGATAAAGCTCACGTTTGGGAACCAGGGTGCGGACCAGGTCGGTTTCTTCTTCGTTCAGCCGGAATGCCGAAGCGGCGCCGGCCGGCAGGTCCGGATTTGCCAGAAACAGTTTGGTGGGCATGGACTCAAGCAGCGCCTCGGCTCCCGGAGTGCCGGTGACATCGACCGCCGACTGGGTGGCCATCACCAGGGCGGCATTTTTCTTCCTCCAGGTCTTTGCGGCCTCGGCAAGGTAGGCGAGGACTGCTGGATCCCGCAGATAGCGCCAGGCCTCGTCGACCACCATGAGCTTGACCCTTGTAATCTCGGCGGGGTCTTCCAAGGCAAGCCGCATTCTCTCCAGCAGGTAGAAGAGGGCCGCCTCGCAGAGATCCTCGTGTTCGGCGGCGCCGGCCAGATCGATCACCTGCCAGTCGGCGAGAGTTAAATCATCTTCAGTGGCAGGATTGTCGAAGCAGGGCGCCCAGGCCCCCTGGCCATGCCAGCGGTCGAGGGCCGGCCACATTCTGGCCGGCATCGTCGGCACGAGCGTGCCGAAGGAGCGTCTCTCGGGGGGCAGCTGGTAGAGGTCCTCGACGCGCTTGCGGATATCGGAAAGGTCTTCGCCGGCGGTCTGGTAGCCGCCGATGCGGAGGAGGCGGATAAGCCAGCCGGCAAGGAAGTGGAAGGTGCGATCGGTTGGGGGAAGACCGAAGGGGCGCAGGCGAAAGCTCGTTCCGCCATCCTCTCCGGGGGAGAGCTCGAGGTAGCCGCCGCCAAGGAAGCGGGTCAGCCAGCGGTAGGAGCCGCCGAGGTCGAGGATGAGGATCCTGGGCTGGTAGCGGAGGGCCTGGACCAGCAGGAAGTTGAGAAGGAAGCTCTTCCCCGCGCCAGTGGCGCCGAGGACAAGCGTATGGCCGACATCACCAGCGAAGAGGTCGTAGTGGTAGGGGGTCTTCCATCGGGTCTCGAGGACGGCCAGGGAGGGCTGTGCCAGGTGTTTGCTTAGAGCCTGTCCGACAGGGGGGCCGTAAAGCGGGGACAAGCAGGCCGCGGCCCCCGACGAAACGGGGACGGCGCGCGCCTGGCGGGCAGGCGGCTGGCCCGGGAGCCGGCAGAACCAAGCCGGGAGCTGGCCATAGCCCTCGCGGATAACCTTGGCGTCATGGGTGTCGAAGATCCTTCGTACCTCCCCGTCCATGCGCTCCAGATCGGATATCTCGCCGTGAAGGGCAATCGTCAGGGAGAGATCGCCATAGGCGATGCCGTCGGCCTCGAGCTCGACAAGTGCATCATCCAGGCGTCTGACCTCGGCGGTGGCGGCACTGTCCTCCAGCGCCGCGTCAGTGGATTCCTTCTCCTGCATATGGGCCATCAATGAAAAGCGCTTCGCGAAGTAATGCCGCTGGGCGGAGCGGATCCTCTTTCGGGCGGCTTGTTGGGCCTGCCGGCGCCATTCGAGGCTGACGGTGAGGGTTCCGTCCAGCCGGTAGAGTTCGGCCAGAAGGTTGGCATGGCCGTGGACGGGTGGGGAAAGGAGCGAGTAAAGGACAACGTCTTCGCCGTCGAGCCGGAGGTGGCGACGTTCAGCCTCAAGCTCCGAGACGGCGAGACGCCAGTTGAGGCCGCTGCCGGTGAAACCGTTCCAAGGCGTGCCGGGTCGATTGATCAGCTCGGAGAGGAAGGCGGAGGCCTCATGCGGGTCGAGGATGTGGAGGGGGGTCAGGTCGTCCAGGAAGGTGCGGGAGGAATCGACCTGCTGGCGGAAGCGGCTGGCCGCGGCCTCGATTTCCGCATGAAAGTAGGCCTCGCCGCGAGAGAGTTCACGCCAAGAGTTCCATTGGGGCAAGCCCGGGAGCCGTCCAAGTACTCCCTTCCAGTCGTTGTTGGCTCTTGCCTCGACTCGTTTGAGACGGGGATCGGTCGACCAGGCGACGCAGGTTCGGATGCCGGAAACCCGGCTTTTGAGAAAGAGGCTTCTGCGTGCGGCGGCGAGGGAGACGATCTCTCCTGCCCCTTCGGGTGCGGGCTCGCTCTGAGTGGGGCGGCGCAGGAAGTAGAAATAGAACCGGGTGCGTTCGTCGAGATTTGAGAGGGCCCGCTGCCAGCGGTCGAGGACGCGGTCGATGTGAGCGGTGGTCTGTCCGTCGGCCACCTTGGGAGTGAGTCGAGCGAGGCTGAGGAGCTGCCCGCCCCGAGTGAGACAAGTCCTATTGTCGGGGAGCCATCCCCAGTAGGGGAGCTCCTCGGCCAGGGAGCCGGCGGCCGCGTAGTCCCGGGCTTCTGCGACGAGATTCATCGTCTTGCCCTCTTTTGTTCCTTGATCACGACATGCCAGGGGTCGTGTGCCCACTTGCCCGGATCGTAGCGGGCACGGTAGCGGGACGACTCCTTAAGGATGGAAAGCATGGCGGGATCGTGCCGCGCGGCCAGCCTGCCCGCCGCGAACAGCGCTACGAAGACGACCAACCCTGAAAGCAACGAATCGACGCCAAGCCAGAGCGCCAGACTCAGAGTCGCGCTTAGCACGAACCAGCGGCGCTCGACACCCAGGATTGCTAAAGGGCGGCTCAGCACGGGGTGGCCCTGCCAGGGCCGGAGTTCGCTCATTTAGGGAGTAACACCGAAGAGCCATGTCATGAAATTGGCCGCGGCTACAGCCATGGCCAGGCCGAAGATGACGCCGGCCAAGGCGCGTTTCGAGCCTCCCTCGCCGAAGGCAAACATCAGACCAGAAATCACGATGGCTATTAGAGCGAGGCCCTTGGCGATCGGACCGGTGAAGGCCTGCTGCAACACGTTGACCGCCTTGAGCCAGGGGCTGGGCCCGAGTCCCTGCGCCAAGAGAGCCATAAATTCATCCATTGCTGCCTCCTAGATGAGCTTCTACAAAGTACATTTATAAAGACGCTCAGGTTGCGGAGAACTCTAGAAATAGGTCCTTTTTTAGAACTGTCTAAGTCTACTTTTATCAGCGACTAAAGGGGGTAGACGATGCAGGGTAAAGCGAAAACACAGGTCATGAGCGCAGCGGTGGATCCGACAGGCGATGCGAGAGATCGCTTTGAGGCCTACGAGTTCGCCGGCCGGGTCGCACAGCAATTGATGCGGGGCCAGGCTCCCTGGCAGAAGTTCCGCGAACCAGGCGAGCGAGTGCTGCCACGCTCGCTCCGGACCGGGCAGCTTTACACCGAATACAACTCGGTCTACCTGTCAACCGTGGCCGAGGAGCGCGGTTTCCGGGATGTCCGCTGGGGGACCCCCGAGCAGATCGAGGCCATGGGTGGCCGCATCCGTGACGGCGAGCAGGGTGAGTGGCTTCCGGGCCGAACTCCTACAACCGAGCCCCGGGGATTGAAGGTCGAGATGGGAGGCGATTCGCTTACGGAGGTTTACAGCGACGACTACTCCCGCCGCGCCTTGATTGAAGCGCGCTCGAGGGCCGTCGACCCCCACACGGTCTACAGAGTCGGCTTCGTGGGCAAGGACGGTAACACCGCTTGGAGCGCCGCCGGATCGAACAAGAAGGAGGCCGACGGCATGGTCCGAGACTATCTCAAGTCCGGCCGGATTCCTTCCGATGCTCTACCCGGACCGTCTTACTCGGCGGTAACCAGGGTCTACAACGCCGAGCAGGCCGAAGGGTTGCCCCTCCCGGACCATTCCCGCTCCGCAATGACCTGGAAGGCTCACCAGCGCGCCGAGGACATCCTGCAGGCCTCCGGCGTCAAGGTGCGCCATGTGACGGGCGACCGCGCCTGGTACTCGCAGCACCGGGACGAGATCGCCATCCCCGAAAAGAGCCGCTTCGCTTCCGCTACCGACTACTACCGGACTGCCGTCAAGCAGCTCGCCCACGCCGCCGCCCACCCCTCCCGGCTCGGCCGCGAGGTCTCCGACTACCTCGGTGACCCTTCCATCCCCAATTCTGCCGGCCCCCGCGAGGACCTGCGGGCCGAAATGGCCGCCAACCTCACCTGCGAGCGCATCGGCCTGGGCTACAGTCCCCAGGCGACGCTCGGCCCCACTGTGAAGGCGTCGGTCCTGAGCCGGGAACCCGAGGAACTGGTTCAGCTCGCCCACGACTCGCAGAAAATCTCAAACCACCTGGTCGCCGGCGGGCGGGCGCGGGCCACGGCCAGGGAGCAGCATTCTCCTTCACCCGGCGCAATCGTGGCGACCCGGTCGCCTAAGATGCGCTCTGCGCCACCCCAACCAAGGGTTGGAAACCCCGAGCGGCTCCTCCAACGAAGCGGAGGGCCCGCTCGGTGAAGCCTTCGTTCCTTCTCATGTGGTCCCGCCGCCTGTGTAAGCTCCCTCTTTTTCTAACCCTTTGTTTTCTACCGCTCGCCCAAGAGGGCCGGTCTCAGTGCGCTACTGGCTTTCTTGAAAACTGGCGATTGTGCGCAACTGGTTCGACCCTTACCGAAGGGACTGCCAGTGTAATCACCCTTTCCGTTACCCGTGGTCTTGGTGTTTCCGGCGTCTCCGCTGAGTTTACCGTCGGTGTTCCTTCCTCCCTCGCCACCGGTGCTAGCAGTGGCACCGTCAGCATAAGCTCCAGCGCGTCTACCAGCACCACTGCTAGCTTCATAGTCCAACCAGCCAATACAAACCTTTACGAAGGCCGTCGCACATTTTCCCTGAGCGCCAGGCGGACCGACTCCACTGAATCTACCAGCATCGCTGGCCTTTCCGGGGTCATCAATGACGACGAGTCTCCCCCCTCGTTTACTCTTTCTGCCCATCCAACTTCCTGGAGCGAATCGGCTAGCAGTGTCTCTGTTTCGCTTACGGCCACCCTGGGCAGTTCCATTGGCAAAAGCCTATCGGTCACCTTCTCTGCCAGCGGAACTTCTAACTATTCGGTGAGCGCCTCACAGACTCGCACAATTTCCCAGGGTTCAACCACCGCATCCGCTAGCCTCACATTTACTCCCGTTAACGACAACGTTGACGAGCCCAATTCTCGAATCACCATCAGTGCCCGCTCTAACGACCCCGGTATAGGTACTGCAACCACCACCGTCACCCAATTCGATAACGATGCGAGTGAATCTCTTTCTTTCAGCAACCGGTCCGTCATCGTTACCGAGGGCAGCACCGCCAAGTATTCCGTCAGCCTCTCGGTTCGCCCAAGCGCCAGCGTCACCGTTTCTATCTCCCACGCCTCCGGCGATTCGGATATTTCGGTCACCTCCCCGTCGGGAGGCTCCCTCACCTTCACGACAGGGAATTGGAACGTCGGCCAGGAGGTGACGCT
>VXMN01000367.1 GCA_009841055.1 Acidobacteriota bacterium | reverse complement strand
GGGGACGTCCATGCCCTGGAAGCTTTCCGGCCGGGTGTATTGAGGATGATCCAGGATTGCGGGTTCCTGAATGTGTTTGCCCGGTGGGGTGACCGCCACGGGGCGGGAAAAGGATTCGTTGAGGTTGCTGCGACGGTTGTGGAGCACGCCTGGAACCATTCTCACGATGCAGTCGACCAGTACGCAGGCGGCCAGTTCGCCGCCGCTCAGAACATAGTCGCCTATGGATACTTCATCGGTGGCCAGGTGGTCGGTGACCCGTTCGTCCACGCCCTCGTAGCGGCCGCAAATCAGGATGAGGCGCCGGCAGTCCGCCAGTTCCCGGACCCTATCCTGAGTCAGTCTGCGGCCCTGGGCCGAGAGCAGGATGGTCCTGCAGGCCGGGAAGGAACTGTCTTGAGGAGCAATGCTGCTGACGGCTCGGAAGAGAGGCTCCGGCTTGAGGACCATGCCTTCTCCTCCTCCGAAGGGCCGGTCGTCCACCGTCCGGTGGCGGTCGCTGGTGTGGTCCCGGAGGTCGTGAATCGCGACCGAAACCAGGTTTTTCTTGAGAGCCTGCCTCACCATGCCGAATTCGAAGGGGCCCTGGAAAAAGCCGGGAAAGATGGTGACGATATCGAATCGGAGGGGAGTCGTTGCGGACACCGGTTGCAGAATCCTTCGGGCGTTCTTAGGGGAGATCTTCGAGCCCCGGCGGGAGTTCGCAGATCAGCTCCTTCCTGGACAGGTCCACGCTCCGGACGATGTCCTTGGCAAAGGGAACCAACAGCTCCTTTTGGTCCCGCCTCAAGGTGAGCAGGAAATTGCCTCCTGCTTCCAGCACCTCGGTGACCTGGCCCAGAATGCGGCCCCGGCTGTCTCTGGCGACGCAATCTATCAGGTCGAATTGATAGTAGGTTTCGCGGGGCAGATCCAGGAGGTTTTCGCGGTCGATTCTCACGTCGTGGCCGCGCAGCCCTTCTGCAGCGGTAATATCGTCGATGCCGGAAAATTTCAGGATGATGCGCTGTTTGTGGAACCGGAATGCTTCCAGACCCAGGGGGAATGGGCTGCGGTCGTTCTTCTGCAGGAAGACGTTCTCGAGTTGCTGAAATCTCTGGGGGAAATCGGTGAGCAGCTCGGCGGCCACCTCACCCTTGTTGCCCTGGGGCTTGATCACCCTGGCAACACTTACCAGTTGGTTGGACGACAAATGGTTCTACTCCAGGATCTCGAGGGTGAACCGTTTCTTGAGTTTCATGCCTGCCGCTCCCAGTATGGTGCGGATCGAACGGGCCGTTCTCCCCTGCTTGCCGATCACTTTCCCAAGATCGCTGGGAGCCACCCTCAACTCGAGAACGGTGGTCTGTTCGCCCTCGATCGGTCTCACCACGACCTGGTCCGGATGGTCCACCAACGCCTTCGCTATCTCTTCGATCAGCTCCTTCATGGCTACCTCCTTGGTGCATCCTGGTCGACTCGTAGAACCACCACTACCGGCAAAAGGGAGATGCCGTGGATTACCCGATCTTGCCGAGGAAGCTCTTGACGGTATCGGTCGGCTGCGCTCCCCTGGCTACCCAGAAGTCATATTTCTCCTTGTCCAGATGAATGGAAGCTGGATCGGTCTTGGGATTGTAATGCCCGATTTGGTCGATATACCTGCCGTCACGCCGTTTGGACTTCTCCAGGACGACAATCCGGAAGGAAGGATGTTTCTTCTTTCCGGTACGGGCCAGTCTAATGGTCAACAATGCGTCTTCCTCCTTGCAGCAACAAATTGAAGTCAGGTCAGATGAACATCTCTTCGTCCTGGTGGACTTCATTCACCGGATTGCGCTTGCGACCGAACAGGGCGTTGAGCCCGCCCGACAGCCCGCGAATCAGCGCCGACAGTTCCCCGATGGGCCTCAGGATACTTTCCTGTACGATCTGCGAGGTGGCTTCCATTCTCTTGATGGCGTGGGTGACCACTTCGTCGGCCCTGGAAATCTGCAGGCGGGCCCGATTGGTGGTCTCCTCGATGACCGAGTTGACGTCCCGGATCTGGTCGCGCACCGCTTCCGTGACTCCCGTCAGGTTCTCGGTGGCCGCCCGGGCGCCCCGCAAGATGTCCTTGACTTCTCCAAGAACCTCGCGAAGCTCCTTGATGGCCGGCGTTCCCTGCTGTTCCACCATGGCGCGCATGCGATCGAGGTTTCCCCCCATCTTGCGCACCGCGGCCAGGAGCACGACCATGGTTCCCAGTTGGAGGCCGATGAAGACCACCACCAGGATCAGCAACACACCGACCAGGTTTTCCAGGTTTCCGCCGACCAGATTCTCCACGGTGTTTCTCCCGGTTTTGACGATGCGGTCCGCCGGGCAGGTCCGACTATCGATTTCGCGGGCCCTGTCCCTGTCGGCCCGACCCGCCAAGAGTGTCCTGTCTCAGGATTCAGGACTCCGTCCCAGACGTGCCTTTTTCTTCCTGATAGGCCTGCTTGCCGGCCGCGATGGCCGCGGATATCTGGTCTCTTTGGGTGCTGACGGCTTCCCTGCCTTTTTCAAGGCCCTTGTCAAGATAGTCTGACACTTTTCCGGAAGTGACGCGGGTTGCCGAAGCGACCCGTTCCCGGCTGTCGGCCGTTCGTTGAGAGATGATATCCCGGGTTTCCCGGCCGGTACGGGGCGCAAACAGCAGAGCCACAACAGCCCCGATGCCGCCGCCAACCAGGAAGTAAGCCAGTTTTGAACCGCGGTCTGAGCCTTCTCCCATTACTGTGTTACCTCCTCCTTTGGGATCCTGCTGAGAGGTGCTACCGGATAACTCGATTTTAGCACAATCCCCGGGGCCTTGGTGAGCCAAACACCGGCCAAAAAGAGTTATGTACGAAGGGCCCGAAGGACGACGAAGGGCCGCGAAGGCGTTGGAGAAGGCTTGAGAGGGATGCACCAAAGGGCGGCAAGGGAGAAAAGATATCCCCGAAGGGGAACGACGAACCACGAATGGACACGAATGAACACCAATTAACTGAAGACCGATATCGAGGAGGTAATCTACGAAAGCCGCGAAGCGATACCAGAGTAACAAAATTGCAGAAGCATGTGGGTGTCCCTTGTCGTTGAAGGAGGTCCATCCGAATTCGTGTCTATTCGTGTTCATTCGTGGTTCGTCTTTATCGCCGGTCGATCGTTTTTCCTCTGACTGCTCCGCAAGGCAGACTGGTGGCCAGGCTAGACAGGTATGTGGCCCGGACCCGTCTCGGTCAGGGCTGGGGGTCGGAGGGGAAGAAGAGCCTGGCCGGGTGGGTCAGGCGCATGGTGGGGGAAAGCGCGGCTCCAAGTCTGGCCTCGATCTCGAACAGGCCGCTCGGCCTCAAAGGGACTTCGAATTCAACGGCATAGAAACTGTCCGCCCATTCAAAGGCTTCCTGGAGGGTGCGGGGAATATCTCCGGTCGACTTGGAGAGGAAGAGCCGCCCCCCCGCGGCGCCGGCTACCTGCACCAGGCCGTCCTGGTAAGTACGGTTGAGCGAGTCTCTCCCGGGAGCCACGTGGACCACCAGCAGAGGGACGGGGAAACGCACCATGGCAGTCGACAGGCGAGAGATTTCTTCCTGCAGCGCCCGGCCCTCAAAACGGCGGCTGAGGTCCCTGCGGTCGCTGCGGTTGATCGGTGGGTTGCTGTATTCGGTCCGGTAGTTGGACACATCGCTGTCGGTGACCAGAATGACGGCCACCCGGACACTGCTCCTGCGCATCAGGGAAGAGGAAAAGTCGGCCAGTGCCTGGATGGATTCGAGAAGGCCGGCCTTGCCGAACTGACGACTCTGTTGGACTTTCTTCAGCAGGAGACGTTTGTCCCGGGTCGGATCCTGGATTACCGAGAGGGTTTCCTGAACTTCGATGAGCCCCACCCAGTACTCCGGTCCCAACTTCCGGACCTCATCGGCCAGAGCCTGCTTGGCGGCGTTTATGGGGGCTTGGTCCTCGACCAGGTCGAAGGCCAGAAAGAGAAAGGTAGGGGTGCCCGGTCGCTCCTGCCGAGTAATCTGCAAGGGCTCCGGGCCGGCGAAAACGGAGAGGTCCTCGCGGCCCATCCGGGGTTGAACCGGCGCTCCGTCTTTCAACACCCAGAAGGGAACGCAAAAGCGAATGCCTTCCCCGGCAGGACTTTTTTCGACAGCCGGCCCGAAGGACGACAGCAGGAGGCAAAGCCCCAGGACCGCCGGCCACTTGGCTGATGAGATACCGCCGGGAAACACCCAGGTCCCCTCTCTTTACGAGGCATTCAGTCGCTCCGCCGGACAGTGCACGCTAGAAGCTCACTCGGAGCCCAAGCTGGACAATGCGCCCGCCACGGGAGCCGATAATCCTGCCGGCGTTGCTGTTGGGATTTTCGCGGGATCCGATGAAGGCGTCGGGCCGGTTGAGGTTGGCGTGGTTGAGGGCGTTGAAGGCCTCGCCGATCAACTCCAGGGTCCAGTCCTCGCTCACCGGCAACCGCTTGCTCAGCGACATGTCGAGGTTCCAGAAGCTGGGATTCCGCAAGGTTGGATGATAGCGCGACCCATTTCCCAGGGTGAAGTCGGCCGGCTGCTCGAAGGCCAGAGGATTGAACCACCGCCATGGCGAGCGATCCTCCAGGTGGGGATCGATCCCGGGAACCCAATTGACCCTCAAGGAATCGGCAACTCCGCCGGTGTTGTTGAACAGGGGTCTGAGCTGAATCGGAGTGCCGCTCTGGAAGATGCTCATGCCGCTCATGGTCCATCCGCGTCCCAGGGCGTTGATCCAGTTGCGGGAGCTGGAGAATCGGCGGCCCTCGCCAAAGGGCAGCTCATAGAGATAGCTGGCTCTCAAGCGGTGCGTTCTGTCGTTGGAGGAAAGCGACTTTTCGGCTTGCAGGTTGGTTGAAGTCTGGGGGGGCTTGCCTTTCAGCAGGTTGTCGATGGCCTTGGAATAGGAATAGGAGCCGGTGAAGCTCAGGCCCCTGGAAAGCCGCTTGTCGACCCGGAGCACTCCACGATGGATGGCGTTTGATCCGGCAGGGTAGCCGTACCCATGGGCGATGCGGCGATACTGGGGATAGGGTCTCAGCGACTGCCTGAAGTCCAGGTCGTTCAGTTGGTCCCGGAACTGCAGGGCGGAAGTGGGCAGCGGGTTTAGATTCACGTCGTTGCCCATGGGAAGATGAGTTCCGCGTTCCCCGATGTAGGCCACACGCACCGCGAAGTCGGAAAAGTCTCTCTCGACTTCCAGCCGCCACTCGTGGACTTCGGGCGATTCGGTATCGTGCTCGAAGTATGCAGCATCCATGTGGTTGGCGGCAGTCGGAGTGAGGTCCGGTGGGCTGGCTACCTGAGGGAACCCTTGCCGGAGCAGCATTACCGGCTCCAACTGCCGGTTGGGCGAAGTGAGGAGCGGCGCAGCGTTAAACCCCAAGGTGCCCAGGTGGGTCGGGTCCAGTGGAAGGGAATCGGAGTAGAGTCCGTAGTTGGCGCGTATGACCGTCCTGCGATCTCCCCAGGGACTCACCGCGACGGAAACTCCAGGTTCCCAGTTGAGCTGGTTGGGGATAAAGGTCCTGGGCTGTCCATCCCGGCCCGCGAAAACGAGGATCCCGGGTCGCCCGTTCTCGGGGTTCAGACCCTCGAAGTTCAAGCTGGAGTGCCGGTCGAATTTTTCGCGAGGCGCCGTGTCGAATTCCAGGTTCAACCGAAATGTCCAGGTGAGTTTGGGAGTGATCTGATATTCGTCGGTGACTCCCACCTCATACTGCTCCGATCGCAGGTAGGTGGGGTGCAGGACCATCGACTGCTCGGCACGGTCGGGCATCCCCAGCAGGAACTGGGCGGCGGGGCTTCCCGTGTTGTTGACGCCCGGCAGTCCCGTCAGTTCGCCGGAAAAATCGAATCGGCCCGAAGGGTACCGGGAGCGAAAGCTGTTCACCTGTCGCCGGTAAGCCTTGCCGTGCAGCTTCAGATTGTGTTTGTTGTAGCGCAGGCTGATTGCTTCAGACAGAGAATAGTCGGCAATCTGGTAACGGGACAGCGCTCCGGGTTGGGTGCCGATACTGACAAAATGCCCCAGGCCGAATCGAGGGAAGGCGCCGCTGCCGAGTCCGTCGATGCCGAGTTGTTCAGGGAAATGAGTCCGGTAGACATTCTCCCCGGCGCTGGCCAGGGAACGATGCCGCGCCCACAAGGAGAACTGGTTGACCACTCTGGGCGAGACGCTGAAGGTGTGGCTGAACCTTCCACTCCTGGAGCCGACACGGCGCTGGGGCCTGCGCGGGTTTGCCGGGTTGTCGAAAATCGGGGAAGCGCCGTCGATCCCGCCGGAGAAGCGGCCGTTCCAGGTGAGCTTGTGCCTGGTTCCGACGTCGTGGTCAAGCTTCCACACCGTTCCGTTGGGCGTGTTGGTTTCGGCCGCGTTGGTAAAAAAATTGTTCCGCAGGAAAGGGCCCACGCTGGTGTTGGGATGGGGATAGTAGGACAGGGCCTTCAGGGCGACCGGGTCCAGCCGGTGGGCCGGGATGCGGTTCCCCGGAAAGGGGTCGCGGAGGTACTGCAGATTCGATAGCGACACCGGTTGCCCCGGATCGTATTCGGGGTTGGGCCGGGTCGTGGCGGGGTCGTAGATCAGGACCGGGCGACCGGCGTTGTCGACCAGGTCGGAAAAATCTCCCGAACGCTGCAGTGGCGTCAGAACGTCTCCCAAAAAGGGCCGCGAGATCCTTTCCCGGGTGCCTTCGTAGACGATGGAGAAGAAGGTCTGCCCCCTGCCGTCGTAAATCCCTGGAACCGTAACCGGTCCGGTCAGGTTGAAACCGAACTGATTCCGCCGCAACACCGATTTGGTCCCATTGGCCTGCCGGACCTCATGGGGCAGGGCATCCAGCGCATCGTTGCGAAAATAGTGGTAGAGGTTGCCGCGGTAGTCCCGCGAGATGCGCCGGGAACCTTTGCCTTTCTCGCTGCCCGGGTAATCCAGCGTGATCCGTTGAATCTGGGCCCGGTATTCCCGAATGGCCTTCCGCAGTTCGACGGGAACGGCTGGAGCCGGGGATGCGGCCCCCACGGGCTGGAGGGGACCCAGTCCGGCAATGGTCCGCGGAGCGGAGGTTGCGGCGGCAGGTTGCGCGGCCGCCTGCTTCTCCTCCCCCAGACCGGCCGGCGGGAAAGAGGCCAGGGCGAGGAAAGCCAGGGTGGCAAGGGTTCCCGAGGTCCGCAAACAGAATCGATTGAGGTTGCTGAAATTCAAGATCAGGGCGGTCCGTTTCCGCGCACACTTCTTCCCGAACCCAATAGTATTGACCCAATTACATCGGAATGTCAATAGTTTAGCGGGAGTTCAGTCCAACCTGACAGCTCGGACGCGATCGTCCTGGGCTGATGTTGTGGGGAATGTGACGCCGCCCGCACCACCAATAGTCCCTCCCGCAACGCCGCGTATGCCCCCCTCCGGCTCGACTGCGGGCTTCGCCCTTGTCGACTCCCCCTCAAAGGGGGAGTGATACTTGAGCGCTGAATCAGGCTCCTTGCCTGATTCCTGGGCGTGATGTTAAACATGTTCCCGGTTTTTGGAGTCCCGGCCTTGGCCCGGGAATAATCGATAGAAAATCCTGTCCCACAGCCAAGCGTTGTGGGTCAGGTGAGAGCTGCGAAGCTGCGGTTGACGTGGGTTACCCGGCGAGACGCCCCGTACGAGCCATCCTTATAGAGCTGCGAAGCAGCGGCTCAGGGTAGCCCCGGGTGTCAACCCGGGGTCGTATCGATTCCGCGCCAACCCAGCCGCGAACGCGGCGAATAGAACGCACCCGTTCGGAAACGCACCGCTTCTCCAAAGAAACGCCGCCCCACGCCACGAATATCCTCTGTCGTCGCATCGACGGAGAATTGGCTGCACCCGCTGGATGATGCACAACCCTTCCAGATTGACGCCCAACCTCACCCGGGGTCGTATCGATTCTGCGCCAACCCAGCCGCGAATGCGGCGAATAGGAAGCACCCTTCCCGAACCCTCAATCGTTTCCAACTGCGTCATCCCCTTCGTGGATTTCATTCAACGGACCTTGTTTCCTCGGTCAGCCCCCCCGACCGGAGCTTGTTCACAAGGGGTTCGTTTGCAGGAGGGAAGCGGTAGTTCCCGAGCTCATCGGGTCTCACCCATGCGAAGCGTTGGCATCCCAAAGCCTGGATATCGCCGCCGCCGTATCGGCATTTGAAGAAATTCAGGCCAACCGTTTTCTCCGGATAGTCGTATTCGATCGTTTCCAGCAGCTCTCCCACGATCACCCGAATATTGAGTTCCTCCCGCAGCTCCCGGACCAGGCATTCCCGCAAGGACTCTCCGGGCTTGCGCTTGCCCCCGGGAAACTCCCACATCCCCGCGAGATGGGACTGGGGCAGCCTCTGGGTAATGAGCAGGCACCCCTCTCGGATGAGGACGGCGGCGGCGACTTCGATTGTGGGTTTCATGGGACGGAGCGACTTGGGGCGGGTTCCCCTATGCTCTTCAGAGGCGATGGTTTGAGGCAAAACGAACCTTGACCGGAACCCCAGTTTGTGATAATTTTCTCATGCTTTTTCGGCTTCCGGTGGCAGCCGTAAAACGGACTCGGAATCTGGTATGTTCCCGGCCGATGCCGGGATGAGGTCGCGAATCGCTGAAATATGGAATTGGTGCAGCCAGATCTGTCGGTGCTAGTGGTTATTCTGCTCGTCCTGTCCCTCTATTTCATCTTAAAACGATCATTTTTCGATCCCATTAACAAGATACTGGAGGATCGGGAGGCGGCAATTCATGGTGCGCAGCGAAAAGCCAACGACAAGCTTGGCGAATTCGAGGAGAAGTCTCGCATTTATCAAGACCAATTGAACGCTGCCCGCCAGAAGATCTACCGTCAACAGGAGACCTTTCGCTCGGAAGCCCTCAACCAGAGAGCCGGAATTCTGGCCAGGGGGCGTCAAGAGGCCGAGGGACTCGTCCAGTCTACCCGAGACGAACTGCAAACCCAGGTTGCTTCCGCCAGGAACGACCTGGAATCCGACTTGACCAAATTCGCAGATGGAATCGTTAAGGCGATCCTGCGCTAGGTTTTCCTCGCCGGGATCTTTTCTCATCGCTCTGACAGGGGTGTCGCTTGCTTTCTGTCTGGTTCTGCCGGTGCCCGGTGTAGAGGCATCAGGCGGCGGCGCGGCCGCCGCGGCGGGCGACGATCACGGCAGCCCTCTTTCGATCGTCTGGAAGTGGGGGAACTTCATTCTCCTCTTCGGGGGACTGGCCTACTATTTGCGACGGCCACTGCGGGAGTTTCTCCAAACGAGGGCTCGGGGTATTGCAGAGGGGCTTGCCAGCGGCAAGCGGGCTCAGGAGGAAGCCGAGGCCAAAATGTCCGCCATCGAGTCTCAACTGGCTCGCCTGGACGAAGAGATCGACGGCTTGAAGCAGCAGGCGGACCGCGAGTCCGAGGAGGAGAGGCAGCGCATCATCGACAGTTCCCGGGCCGAGGCGGAAAGAATCGTGGCCATGGCCAGAAGGGAAATCGAGGTGTTGCAGCGTTCGGCGCAAGCGGAGCTCAAGGCTCACGTGGCCCGGTTGGCGGTCGACCTGGCGGAGGAACGGCTGCGAAGGGACCTGGAGCCGGGCCAGAACCGACGCATTATTTCCAGGTTTGTGCGTTCTCTGAAGGAAACCCGGTCCTGACTGGGCGCGGGTGAAGCACTTGGGGTTGCGGGATGGCGACCATTGCCAATCGGTATGCCAGGGCGCTGGCGGACGTCAGTTTCAAGCTCGGCCGGCACGAGGCGGTCGAGCGGGAGTTGAAACAGTTCGGTCAATTGCTCGACCGCAATCGGGAACTGTCGTCGTTTTACGAGGACCCCGCCATCAGCGCGGTCAGAAAAAAGGCCGCCACAAGGCAACTGCTTGCCAGGCTGGGTTTCTGCAAGACGACCGGCAATTTCATTCACGTCCTGGTCGAGCGCGACCGGATGGGTCATTTCAATGAGATGCTGGAGGCATTTCGGCGGGGGGTCCGGGATCGCCTGGGGATCGTGGAAGTCGGGGTGACCACCTCCACCGAGATCGACCAGCCGCTTCGGGACCAGTTGGCACGGGCTCTGGAGCAGCTCAGCGGCAAGCGGGTCCAGCTCCACTTCCGGACCGACCCGCATATCCTGGGTGGAGTCATCACGCGTGTGGGCGACACCATTTACGACGGTTCGGTTCGGCAGCAGTTGCAGCGGATGAGGGAGCGTCTCAGCACGCAGGGTTAACCGGAATCTTGGAGAGAACCTGATGGGAATCAAGGCGGAAGAGATCAGTCAGATCATTCGGGAGCAGATCGAGGACTTCGACGCGGGTCCGATGGTCAGCGAAGTGGGAACGGTCATTTCGGTCGGGGACGGCATTGCCCGGGTCCACGGCCTGGAAAAAGTGATGTACAGCGAGCTGCTCGAGTTCCCTCACGGGATCGCCGGAATGGCGCTCAACCTGGAAGAGGATCAGGTGGGTTCGGTGTTGCTTGGCGAGGCTTCCGAGGTCAAGGAAGGCGACCTGGTGAAGCGGACCAAGAAGATCATGGCGGTTCCGGCGGGAGAGGCCATGATCGGCCGGGTGGTGGATCCCCTGGGGCAGCCCGTGGACGGCAAGGGGCCCATACCAACCGATCGTCTCAATCCGGTCGAGCGCATCGCGCCCGGAATCGTGGATCGCGAACCCGTCAAGCAGCCCTTGCAGACGGGGCTCAAATCCATCGACTCCATGATCCCTATCGGACGGGGGCAACGGGAGCTCATTATCGGAGACCGTCAGACCGGCAAGACGGCCGTGGCCGTAGACACCATCATCAATCAGAAGGGCGGCGACGTCATCTGCATCTACGTGGCAATCGGCCAGAAGCGCTCCACCATCGCCCAGGTGGTTCAGACCCTGGTGGACAACGACGCCATGGACTACACCATCGTGGTGTCCGCCTCCGCCTCCGAGCCGGCTCCTCTGCAGTACCTGGCTCCCTACGCCGGCTGCGCCATCGGTGAATTCTTCCGCGACAGCGGGCGGCACACGGTCTGCATCTACGACGACCTCTCCAAGCACGCGGCCGCCTACCGGGAGATTTCGCTGCTGCTGCGGCGCCCGCCGGGTCGGGAGGCCTATCCGGGTGACGTCTTCTACCTGCACTCCCGCCTGCTGGAGAGGGCGGCCAAGCTGAACGATTCGCAGGGAGGGGGGTCTCTGACGGCCCTGCCGATTATCGAGACCCAGGCCGGAGACGTATCGGCCTACATCCCTACCAACGTGATTTCGATCACCGATGGACAGATCTACCTGGAAGCGGACCTTTTTCACTCGGGCATCCGGCCTGCCATCAACGTGGGGCTGTCGGTCTCCCGGGTGGGGGGCAGCGCTCAGATCAAGGCCATGCGCCAGATCGCGGGGACCTTGCGGCTGGAATTGGCTCAATACCGCGAGCTGGCCGCTTTCGCCCAGTTTGGAAGCGACCTCGACAAGGCATCGCAGGCCCAGCTCAACCGCGGGCAGCGACTGGTTGAAGTGCTGAAGCAGGGCCAGTACGCACCCCTGCCGGTCGACAAGCAGGTCATCGTCATCTACGCCGCCACCAACGGCTACCTGGATTCCCTGGAGGTTGCCGACTGCGGGGCCTTCGAGGAGGGGCTCTACCATTTTCTGGACACCCACCATCCCTCCCTGGGAGCCAGGATTCTGGAGCAGGGGCAGCTCGACGACTCGCTGAGGGCGGAACTCGAGACCGTCCTGGATGAGTTCGGCCGGAAATTCGCAGCCGAAAAGGCGCAGCCGGGTTCGAGCGCAGCCTGAGGGGACCATGCCCAACGTCCTGGACATTCGACGCCGCATCCGCTCGGTACGCAACACCCAGCAGATCACCAAGGCCATGAAGATGGTCTCCGCCGCCAAGCTGAGGCGGGCCCAGGCGGCGATCCTGAGGGCCCGGCCCTACGCCGGCCGCATTCTGGAGGTGGTCAGAAGCCTGATGGCCCGCTCCGAGATCCGGCCCCATCCCCTGCTGGAAGAGCGGGAGGAAAAGAACATTCAGTTGGTGGTGGTCACCGCCGACAAGGGACTGTGCGGCGCCTTCAACGCCAACATCGTGAAGGCGGCGGAAGGATTTATCCGGGAGAAGGGGGACCGGTCGCTCGACCTGTTCTGCGTCGGGCGCAAGGGACTGGACTACCTCGGCAAACGCACCACGCCCATCCGGCACCGGCAGGTCAACCTCTTTCAACGGATCGAGTACCGGCACGCGCGGGAGGTCACCGGTAAGCTGGTTTCCCAATTCCTGTCCGGAGAGCGCGACGCCGTCTATCTGCTCTACAACGAGTTCAAGTCGGTGATCCAGCAGCGGATCGTGGTCGAGCGGCTGCTGCCCATTCCCCCGATCGTGCTGTCTCCGGACCAGAGTCCGGTCGACTACATCTACGAGCAGCCCGCCGCCGAGATTCTGAACACCCTGATGCCCAGGCATGTCGAGGTCCAGGTCTTTCGGGCCCTGCTGGAGTCGTCCGCGGCCGAGCACGGAGCCCGGATGACCGCCATGGACGCCGCCACCAACAACGCGGTGGAGATGATCGAGTCGCTGACCCTGACCATGAACCGGGCTCGCCAGGCGGGAATTACCAAGGAGATTATCGAGGTGGTGAGCGGCGCCGCCGCTTTGAAATAGAGTGAAGGGAGACAAGCGATGAACATTGGCCGTGTGGTACAGGTGATCGGTCCGGTGGTGGACGTGGCTTTCGAGGAGCAGAAGCTTCCGCCCATCTACTCCGCCGTCCGTATCACCAGCGAGGGGTTTGACGTTCCCGACCCCATCGACGTGATTGCCGAGGTGCAGCAGCACCTGGGAGAGAGTCGAGTACGGGCGGTTTCGATGCAGCCCACCGACGGCATGGTGCGGGGCATGAAGGCCATCGATACCGGGGCTCCCATCTCGGTGCCGGTGGGCCGGGAGATGTTGGGACGCATCGTGAACGTCATCGGAGAACCCGTCGACGAGAAGGGACCCATCGGCGCCTCCCAGAGCTATCCCATTCATCGGCCGGCCCCGCTGTTCGACGATCAGGATACCAATCTGGAGATGTTCGAGACCGGCATCAAGGTGGTGGACCTGCTGGAACCCTACCTCCGGGGCGGCAAGATCGGGCTGTTCGGCGGAGCGGGCGTGGGGAAGACGGTCATCATCCAGGAGCTGATCAACAACATCGCCACCAAGCACGGCGGCTTCTCGGTGTTCTCGGGGGTTGGAGAACGCACCCGCGAGGGCAACGACCTGTGGCTGGAAATGACCGAGTCCGGAGTCATCGACAAGGCGGCGCTGGTCTACGGGCAGATGACCGAGCCGCCCGGAGCCCGGCTGAGAGTGGGGTTGACCGGCCTGACCGTGGCCGAATACTTCCGGGACGAGGAGGGGCAGGACGTTCTCCTCTTCATCGACAACATCTTCCGGTTTACCCAGGCGGGCTCGGAAGTCTCGGCCCTGCTGGGCCGCATGCCCTCGGCCGTGGGCTATCAGCCCAACCTGGCGACCGAGATGGGCGAACTGCAGGAGCGCATCACCTCGACCAAGAAGGGCTCCATCACTTCGGTTCAGGCCATCTACGTGCCGGCCGACGATTACACCGATCCGGCCCCGGCCACGGCCTTCGCCCACCTGGACGCCACCACCAACCTCTCCCGCTCGATTGCCGAACTCGGGATCTACCCGGCCGTGGATCCGCTGGATTCCACCTCGCGCATCCTGGACCCCCGCATCATCGGGGACGAGCACTACAACACCGCCAGAGACGTCAAGCTCATCCTGCAGAAGTACAAGGATCTGCAGGACATTATCGCGATCCTGGGCATCGACGAGCTTTCCGAGGAAGACAAGCTGACGGTTTCCCGGGCCAGAAAGATTCAACGCTTCCTCTCTCAGCCCTTCTTCGTGGCCACCCAGTTCACCGGGTTGGAAGGGAAGTACGTACCGGTAGGCGAAACCATCCGAGGCTTCCGGGAAATCGTGGATGGACGCCACGACGAGGTGCCGGAACAGGCCTTCTACATGGTAGGCGGCATCGACGAAGCACTGGAAAAAGCGGAGAAGGCCCGGGAGGCGGCCTGATTCCCATGGCAGACTCGACCTTCAAGCTCTCGGTGGTCTCCCCCGAACGCCTGGTACTGTCGGAGGAAGTGGAGGAAGCCCAGGTCCCGGGCAAGAACGGCTACCTGGGCATTCTGCCCGGCCACGCTCCCATGATGACGGAGTTGGACATCGGCGAGCTGTCCTATCGCCAGGGGGACCGAACCGCCTTTCTGGCGGTGACATGGGGCTATTGCGAGGTGTTGGCCGATCAGGTGATCGTTCTGGCCGAGCGAGCCGAGCGGGCCGAGGAAGTGGATACGGAGCGGGCTCAGGCTTCCTTGGAGCGGGCCCGGAAGCGGCTGTCGGACCTCCAGGATGGCGATACCGATTACCTCAGGGCCAGAACCAGCCTGCAGCGTGCCCTGATTCGGATGCAGGTGAGCCACAAGGCGGGCGGGAACTCCTGACGAAACCGCAAAAACACTGAGACGTTTGCTGTTTTTGCCCTACAATGGAGGCGGTAGGACGAGACGATAGAGGAGCGGCGGTCCAAGAGTAGCGTGGGGGAGATGGCCAGCATCGACGATCCCGCGAGAAAGGGGACGCCGCCGAAACGCTTCGGCGATGGCCGTCGAAGGGTTGGTTGAACGGATGAAGAGTCCTTCAACTGTCACCCGGAGGGAAGCGGGTGGAGCGCTATCAGGATGACGAGCCAGTGAGCTGGGACATCGGTGAGAGCGGCGCTCTCACCTTTTTTTTGGGCCCGCTGCCGGATATTCGCCGAAAGAGGTCAGTTCATGTCCATTCAATCCTTCTCAGTGATCGACTCCACGCTTCGGGAAGGCGAGCAGTTCGCCAAGGCCCATTACACCATCGAAGAAAAGATCCGAATCGCCAGGGCGCTGGACGCCTTCGGGGTGGAGTACATCGAGCTGACGTCACCGGCGGCTTCTCCCCAGTCCTTCGAGGACTGCAAGACCATTGCCGGCCTGGGCTTGAACTGCAAGATCCTGACCCACACCCGCTGCCACATGGACGATGCGCGCAAGGCGGTGGCCACGGGGGTGGACGGCGTCGACATCCTTTTCGGAACCTCTTCCTATCTGCGCCGTTTCAGTCATGGCAAGACGATTGACGAGATCATCGAAAGCGCTCGAGTGGTGATCGACTTTATCAAGCAGTCGGGCTGCGAGGTCCGGTTTTCCAGCGAAGACACCTTCAGGAGCGAGGAAGAGGACCTGCTCAGGGTCTACCAGGCCGTGGACGAACTCGGCGTGGACCGGGTGGGACTGGCCGATACCGTGGGCGTGGCCACACCCCGCCAGCTCTATATCCTGGTGTCGGAGCTGAAGAAGCGCCTCAAGGCCGACATCGAGTTTCACGGACACAACGACAGCGGATGCGCCATCGCCAACAGCTTTACGGCCCTGGAGGCGGGAGCCACCCATATCGACACCAGCGTGCTGGGTATTGGGGAGCGCAACGGCATCACCCCGTTGGGAGGGCTGATAGCCCGCCTCTACTCCTACGACCGGGACCTGGTCACCAAGTACCGGTTGGATCAACTGCATCGCCTGGACCGGATGGTCGCTGAAATCGTGGGAATCCAGATTCCTTTCAACAACTACATAACCGGAGAGACCAGCTTTACCCACAAGGCGGGGATGCACACCAAGGCGGTCATGCTCAACCCCGGAGCCTATGAGCCCATCGATCCACAGGATTTCGGGATGGAACGCACCATCAGCATCGGCCACCGTCTGACCGGCAAGAACGCCATTCAGAACCGAGCGCAGGAGCTGGGACTGCACTTCGGAGACGCCGAGCTGCGGGAGATCACCCTGGAAATCAAGCGCCTGGCCGACGCCGGACCGCTCTCAACCCGCCAACTGGACGAATTGCTGAGAAGCTGGGTGGTGGCGTAGGGAAGTTTGAAGTTTGAAGTTTGAAGTTTGAAGGATGAAGTTTGAAGGATGAAGGATGAAGTTTGAAGGATGAAGGATGAAGGGTGAAGGGTGGAGAGTGGAGGGTGGGGAGTGAAGTGCCATTGGATCGACACGCAAAGCATCTTGTCGGTCTCGGCGCAGTCATTCAAACAAGCGCAGTCAGTTCATCAGGTGCTTGCCTGTTTCCCAAACCCTCCGCTGACCACCCGTCCCCCTTCAAACTTCAAACTTCTAACTTCTAACTTCACCCTTCACACTTCACCCTTCAAAGGCTACACTTTTTTCATGAGTCCTAAGCAATCTCGAATGTTGATGTTGCGGCGCATGGCCGCCACGGTCGGGACGGCCGTCCTCCTCCTGACGGCGACGCCGGGTCCGCTGCCGGGCCAATCCGATTTCCTGCGCCGGTCGGAGGAAAGAGCCAGGGAGATTCTGAACAAGACCGTGGAGGCTCTCGGAGGGGAAGCCTACTTGATGGCCCAAAACGTCGTCCGCAAGGGGAAGTTCTACCAGTTTCGCCGGGACGTTCTGCGGGGCTCCAACCAATTTCGCACGGTGGTGGCGCCCCCCTGGAAACGGCGGGTGGAGTTCGGCAAGAAAGCCCGGATCGTCCACATCAACGACGGCGAGCACGGCTGGAAGATCGAATACAAGAACATCAAGACCCAGACCGAGGAAGAGCTTCGCAACTACCGCATCGACATGAGGCACGACCTGGATCACATTCTCAGGTTCCGGCTTCGGGAGAAGGGCTTGAAGGTCCGCTATCTGGGAAAGTCGCGGACCCACCTGGAGCAACTGGACGGGGTTCAGCTCATGGATGCCTCGGGCGACAAGGTCAGGATCTTCGTCAACTCCCGCACCTTCCTGCCCGTAAGGATGGAGTATGAATCCCCTCCGCGCGGCAAGCGCTGGGCCACCGAAGACGAGAAGTTCTTTCATAACTACCACGAGATTGACGGAGTCAAGATCCCGTTCACCGTCGTTTTGAATTCCAACGGTTACAAGGCTATGGAGACACAGCTCTCCTCCGCGCAGATCAACGCCGACCTGTCGGACACCCTCTTTTCGTCCCCCCAAAAGTAAAGCGGGCATTTATGGGAGCAGCATCGATCAAGAGCACCACCGTCGTTTGCATACGAAGAAGCGGGCGTACCGCTCTGGCTGCCGACGGCCAGGTCACCCTTGGGGAGACGGTGATCAAGCAGGGAGCCCGGAAGCTCCGCCGCCTCTACAATGGGCAGGTTCTGGCCGGATTCGCCGGATCCACGGCCGACGCCTTCGCCTTGTTTACCCGTTTCGAGGCCAAGCTGGAGGAGTTTCGGGGCAACCTGGCCCGGGCGGCCGTGGAGTTGGCCAAGGAATGGCGGACCGACCGGGTCCTGCGCCACCTGCAGGCATTGCTGGTCGTGGCCGACAAGGAACGGATTTTCCTGGTCAGCGGCAACGGCGACCTGATCGAGCCCGACGATGCCATCGCGGCCATCGGTTCCGGCGGACCCATTGCTCTGGCGGCCGCTCAAGCCCTGGTCCGGCACTCCGATCTGTCCGCCGCGGAGATTGCCGCCGAAGCTCTGAAGATTGCCGCCGGCATTTGCATCTACACCAACGCCTCAACGACCATCGAGGAGCTGTGAGGGGAACATGGTCATATATTTGCCGGGAGCGGTGGAAAAGGAGGAACGGGTGGAAGCGCTGGATGAGCTGACTCCCAGGCAGATCGTGGCCCACCTGGACAAGCATGTGGTTGGTCAGAAGGCCGCCAAGCGGGCGGTGGCGATCGCCCTCCGCAACCGCATTCGACGGCAAAAGCTGCCCGAGGACATGGCCGAGGAGGTGGTGCCCAAGAACATCATCATGATCGGCTCCACCGGCGTCGGCAAGACCGAGATCGCCCGGCGCTTGTCGAAGCTGGCCAACTCGCCCTTTCTGAAGGTGGAAGCCTCCAAGTTTACCGAGGTGGGCTACGTCGGTCGGGACGTCGAGTCCATGATCCGTGACCTGGTGGAAATCGCCATCGACCTGGTGCGGGAGGAAAAGCTGGAGGACGTGGCCGACAAGGCCGAGGAGAATGCGGAGGAGCGGGTCCTCGATCTGTTGCTTCCCCCCGTTCCGCAGTCGGCCCGCAATTCAGCCTCTGCCGAGGAAAAGGCCAGGGCTCAGGAAGCCTTCGCCAAGACTCGGGAGAAGCTTCGTGAACAGTTGCGCGGCGGCAAGCTGGATGAGCGCATGGTGGAGGTGGAGACCCGCGAGAGAAGCATGCCGGCCTTCGAGATCATTTCCAGCTCCGGCATCGAGGAGATGGACATCAACGTCAAGGACATTCTGCCGGGCATCTTCGGGCAGAAGACCAAGAAGCGGAAGATGCCGGTTGCCGACGCCATGGACCACCTCATTCAGGAAGAGGAGCAGAAACTGGTCGATATGGACCAGGTGACTCGCCTGGCGGTGGACCGGGTGGAGCAGAACGGCATCATCTTCCTCGACGAGATCGACAAGATCGCCGGGCGCGAGGGGGGGCACGGCCCCGACGTCAGCCGCGAAGGCGTGCAGCGGGATATACTCCCCATCGTGGAAGGGACCACGGTGAATACCCGCTATGGCATCGTGCGGACCGACCACATCCTGTTTGTGGCGGCGGGCGCTTTCCACGTCAGCAAGCCGGCCGACCTCATTCCCGAGCTTCAGGGCCGGTTCCCCATCCGGGTGGAGCTGGATACGCTCACCGTCGAGGACTTCGTGCGCATCCTGACCGAACCCAAGAGCGCTCTGATCAAGCAGTACGTGGGCCTGATGGAAACCGAGGGGATCAAGCTCCGCTTCACCGAAGGCGCAACCCGCAGCATTGCCCGGTTTGCCGCCCTGGTCAACGAGCGCACCGAGAACATCGGGGCCCGGCGGCTGCAAACCATCATGGAAAAACTCCTGGACGAGATCTCCTTCGAGGGCCCGGATCTGAAACCCAAAGACGTCACCATTGACGAGGAATACGTCCAGAAGATGCTGGCCTCCATCGTGGATGACCAGGACCTGACCCGATACATCCTTTAGGCTGCGTTTCTCGCCTGTGGCAGGAAACGTCGGCTCCCAATCCACGAAAGAGCAGGTAGGAACAGAGGATAATTAACATCGATGCACAGGATGCACAGGATAAACAGGACGAGAGCTCCTGCGCGAGAAGCCGGCTAGGGCGATGATCCGGTTCGGATTTGCAGATGCTCAGGACTAGAAGCTGGACGTTTCCCAAGAAATCCTGTGCATCGATGTTAATAATTCTTTCAAGTGATGCCCAAATTCACGATCCGCAAAACTTGACTCGTCCCTCAACGTTGTTTCGACTGGAGCTGGCTGGAACACCTGCCGGCCCAAACCTGCGCCTGGGCAGTATTCTCCTTTTTCTTTTCCTGACCTCGGCTTGCGGAAAGATAGGAGAGCCGCTCCCTCCGTTGATCCGCATTCCCCAACCGATCGTGGACCTGGCGGCTCGGCAGCAGGGCGGGGAGGTGATTCTCGGATGGACCCTGCCCCACTTGAACACCGACGGCAGCACAGCCACCACCCTGGCCTCGATGGAGATCTATCGGATGATCGGGGATCCCTCCCCGGATGCGGAAGCCGCCCCGGCGGTGGGAGATTCGGACCCCTGGCGAGTACTGCGGACCGAGCCCGCCCAGGGACGGGAGGAGACAGGAAGCGTCCGCGATCTCCTGGACGGCCAGGACCTTTCCGAGGTGTTGGGGAAGGAGCTCAGCTATGCCGTCAAGGTCTTCAACCGAAAGGGGCAGTCCGCGGGGCTCTCCAACATCGCCACCCTGCGGCTGCAGCCGGTCCCGCATTCCCCCGGCAGGCCGAGCCTGAATCCGGCCGAAGAGTTTGTCGAAATTTCCTGGGAGCCTTCCTCCACCAACATCGATGGATCTCCGGTGGCTGCCGGAGCGGCCTTCAACCTCTACCGCACTTCATCCGAGAGAAGTTCCGCCGCGAGTCCCCTCAATTCGACCCCCGTAGCCGGGACCTCCTACCGGGATGGGTCGGCGCGCCTGGGTGAGTCCTACGTCTACCGGGTGCGGGCGGTGCTGGTAACGGATCGAGGACAAGTGGAGAGCCGGGATTCGGAGGAGGCCTCCCTTTTCCACCGGGACGTGTATCCGCCCGAACCTCCGCGCCGGCTCACCCTCGTGGTCGGCCGGGGATTCCTGAGCCTGGCCTGGTTTCCCAACTCCGAATCCGATCTGGCCGGCTATCATGTCTTTCGGCGTCAAGGTCGGAACGAGCTCCAGCGCATCACCGCCACCCCCACCCAACGGACCTCCTACGAGGACCGGGACCTTCTCAAGGGCCTTGTCCATGCCTATCGGGTCACGGCCGTGGACCGGGCCGGAAACCAAAGCAGCTATTCGAATGTCGTCAGCGATACGCTAGAATAGCTGCCTGCCATCACTCCAGGGAGCTGCCGCTTGTCCACCCATCCACCCCCCACTCCCGGTAAGTCCCCACTGGAAGCCCTCAGGCAACTCGATCGGCTGGCCGAGTCCGGCGGCGGTGAGAAGCGCCTGGAGCGGCAGCACGCCGCGGGCAAGATGAGCGCCCGCGAGCGCGTCGATCTCCTGTTGGACGAAGGGTCATTCGAGGAGATGGACAAGTTCGTGGAGCACCGCTGCCAGGATTTCGGGATGAAGGGCCAGGAGATCCCGGGGGATGGCGTGGTCTCGGGATACGGCCGCATCGATGGGAGGCTGGTATACGTTTTTGCCCAGGACTTTACCGTCTTCGGCGGTTCCCTCTCGGAGACCAACGCGGCCAAGATCTGCAAGGTCATGGAGTTGGCGATGAAGGCCGGCGCCCCCATCATCGGTCTCAACGACTCCGGCGGGGCCAGAATCCAGGAGGGCGTGGTCTCGCTGGCCGGCTACGCCGACATCTTCCTTCGCAATACCCTGGCGTCCGGGGTTGTCCCTCAGATCTCGGCCATCATGGGCCCCTGCGCCGGCGGAGCCGTTTACTCCCCCGCCATCACCGATTTCGTGGTCATGGTCAAGCAGAGCAGCTACATGTTCATCACCGGCCCTGAAGTGATCAAGGTGGTCACCCACGAAGAGGTCTCGAAAGAAGAGCTTGGGGGGGCCATGACCCATAACTCGCAGAGCGGCGTGGCCCATTTCGCCGTCGAGGACGATCGGGAGTGTTGCCGTTTCATCCGCGAGCTGCTCTCCTATCTGCCCTCCAACAACATGGAGAGCCCTCCGCGCAAGGAGACCCGCGATCCCGTGGACCGGGCCGAAGAGAGCCTCGACAGCCTGATTCCGGCCGAGTCCGATCAGCCTTACGACGTCAAGGAGATCATCGGCGCGGTGGCGGATGACGGACGCTTTCTGGAAGTCCAGGCACTCTTCGCCCGCAATATCGTGGTGGGATTCGCCCGGTTGGGAGGTCGCCCGGTGGGAATCGTGGCCAATCAGCCGGCCGTCCTGGCCGGATGCCTGGACATCGACGCCTCCATCAAGGCGGCCCGGTTTGTCCGCTTTTGCGACGCCTTCAACATCCCTCTCATCTGCTTTGAAGACGTGCCCGGGTTTCTCCCCGGGACCTCGCAGGAATTTGGGGGAATTATCAAGCATGGAGCCAAGTTGATCTATGCCTTTGCCGAGGCGACCGTCCCCAAGATCACGGTGATCACCCGCAAGGCCTATGGGGGAGCCTACTGCGTGATGGCCTCCAAGCACCTGCGTACCGATGTCAATCTTGCCTACCCCACCGCCGAGATTGCGGTGATGGGGCCCGAGGGAGCCGTCAAGATCGTCTATCGCAAGGAGCTGGCGGCGGCCGCCGATCTGGAAGCGGAAACGGCCAGGCGGGTCGAGGAATTCCGGGAGAAGTTCGCCAATCCCTACGTCGCGGCAGGGCGGGGCTTTGTCGACGCGGTAATCCTCCCGCGCGAGACCCGTCGAAAGTTGATCGGCGCCCTGGCGATGCTTGAGAACAAGCGCGACACGACACCTCCCAAGAAGCACGGCAATATACCGCTTTAGTGGAGAGTGGAGAGTGGAGAGTGGAGAATGATGAATGATGAATGATGAACGGAGAGCTGAGAGTGGAGAGGTGATGGTGATTGGTGGTCAGTGGAGTCCCGGCCCGCTGAGTGGATCGTAAGAGGGGACGAGGCCGATTGTTTATTGAGGCGAACGACGAATGCGCACGAATAGACACGAAGACCGATGGACCTCCCCTGGTGTGACGACGTCATGGGATGAAGTCCCCCGGGAGCGCGGGCGTCTCGCCCGCATGCACCGCCGTCGCGAGTCGCTCAGTAT
>VXMN01000135.1 GCA_009841055.1 Acidobacteriota bacterium | reverse complement strand
CCACGAATCCGCACCCCAGAGCCTCCACTGATTCCCCTATTCATGCTAAAATAGGCTTGATCGTCGATAAACCCGGATTGGCCATCGGGCGTGATGACCAAGAGAGGAGTGAGTTCGATGAAGCGTAGGCTCAGGCAGCTATTGGCCATGACCTTGGCGGCATTTCTCGGATTCGGGATCCACAGCCCCCTTCTGGCCGAAAAGAAAAAAAAGAAGCAGAAGAAGAATGCGGACCTGGAGAACGTCGGCAACCGGGAAATCAACAAACGCAGCTTGAACTTCTACTCGATCGAGCGGGAGATCGCGCTGGGCAAGCGGCTGTCCATGCAGATCGAGCAGCAGGTCAAGCTGGTCACCGACCCGGAAATCAATGAGTACGTAAACCGGGTCGGCCAGAACCTGGTTCGGAATTCCGACTCCAAGGTGCCGTTCACCATCAAGGTGGTGGATTCCGACCAGGTCAATGCATTCGCTCTGCCCGGCGGATTCTTTTACGTCAACTCCGGGTTGATCACCTCGGCAGAATCGGAGTCGGAGCTGGCCGGCGTGATGGCCCACGAAATAGCTCACGTCACCGCTCGCCACGGGACCGAGAACGCCACCAAGGGGCAGATCGCCAACTACGCCATGCTGCCCTTGATCTTCATGGGCGGGGCTCTCGGTTACGGTCTCTACCAGGCCGCCGGATTCCTGATTCCCCTGCAGTTCCTGCATTTCAGCCGGAAAGCCGAAACCGAAGCCGATTTTCTGGGGCTGCAGTACCTGTACAAGACCGGGTACGATCCAACCTCCTCGGTTTCCTTCTTCGAGAAAATTCAGGCCCTGGAGAAAAAGAAGCCGGGCAAGCTGGCCAAGGCTTTTCGCACGCACCCCCCGACCGGCGATCGTATCGTCAAGACCCAGAAAAACATCGCCACCATTCTCCCGGAAAAGGATCAGTACGTCATCAACACCTCGGAGTTCGGCAGGATCAAGGCCAAGCTCCTGGCCCTGGAGAATGCCAGCAGACCCAAGAAGGGTGAAAAATCGGGCCGCCCGTCCCTGAAGCGGCGCACCAGCGGAGAGGTGGAGGAAGTCTCCGACGACCCGGCGGACGACGAGGAGCGCCCCACTCTCAAACGCAGGAAGTAGCGCTATTCCGAAAACGCACAACAAAAAAGCCAGCGAGCTTTCGGCTCGCTGGCTTTTTTGTTTGAGGATTCAACAAGAATCGAGTACGGCTACAGCTTCTTCAATTCTTCGGCGTAGTACTTGCGATAGAGAATATCCCACTCCAGGCTGCCTTCGGGAACCGTCTTTTTCTGGGACTCGATCTTCCTTCTGGCTTCCTGGTCCAGGCCCTCCTCCTTCTTCATCTCCTCGTTCAGAATCCTTACGATTTCCAGTCGAATGGTATTTCGGTCCTCGACGAATTCCACCTCGTCGTGAACCACAAGCTCATCCGTCACCACATGAGCCAGCTTGTTGATCTTGTCGCGGCTCAAGCGCATGGGGGCTTACAGAATCACCTTCTTTTCCTTGACCAGCCGGTTCTTCACCATCTTGAACATCTCGTGATAGGAGACTCCGGTCTGCCGCATGTGTTCCGCGTATTGCTGCAGCAGGTTCCTGGCCTCCTCGTTGATGCGATCCTCCACGCCCAGTTCTTCATCCATCACCGCCAGCACCTGGTCCCGCAGAGGGGACTGAACGGGAATCTCGATCATTTCCCGCTTGATCAGCTCATCCACAACCCGCTGCGACAGGTAGCGGACATATTCCTTTTGCAGCCCCATAGGCGCGGTAGATGGCGGGGCCGACGGGACTCGAACCCGCGACCTCTGACGTGACAGGCCAGCGTTCTAACCAACTGAACTACGACCCCGCGTATAAATGACGCCTCACCCTGGTGGGCGGTACTGGGCTCGAACCAGTGACCCCATCCTTGTAAGAGATGTGCTCTCCCAGCTGAGCTAACCGCCCGTTACAGCCCGGCGAACCCGGCTCAAAACGGACTGGAATATACAATGGTTGGTACCCGAAGTCAAGGAACCGAACCGTCCCCCCGGGGCACCGCAAGGCGCGGGAGCGACCGGCGGCCGCGGCCCTCCCCAACGATCCTCAAGCGGACCTCAAGCGAACCTTGACAGCCCTGTGAGTAGCCTCTAAGATAGCTCAGCTTTTGCGGGGGCCGTTAGCTCAGTTGGTAGAGCATCTCCCTTTTAAGGAGAGGGTCGCTGGTTCGAGCCCAGCACGGCTCACCAGAACCAACCATCGGTCGAGCCCGGCAGCCGACCCGATCTTCACACGAACCGTCTGCCGAACCCACCTCCAAGTCCCGTTCGTCTAGTCTGGCCTAGGACACCGCCCTTTCACGGCGGCAACAGGGGTTCAAATCCCCTACGGGACGCCATTTTTTTCGATTTCAGTAGTCGATCCAACCCGCCGAGCGCATGGCCAGGTGCAGCCACGAGGAACTCCAGGGGCCCGGGCGTCCTATCTCCTTGTGTCCGCTCAAGGCAAAGCCGACCGAGGCGAGCGAAACGATCAGCAGCAGATAGGCAATCCATCTGTAGTGACGGACGGGCAAGACCTGTCGGACGACTGCGGGGAGCGTGAGCAACCAGAAGGGGATCAACCAGAACAGCCAGCGCGCACCCTGGCAGTTCCCTCCGTAGTTGTTGGTGTGCAGCGTGTAGAAGACCACCATGGCCGCCGTCAGCACCCCTCCCAACCGGTAGATTCCCTGCAACCTGTCTTTGACGAAGAACCCCGCAAAGGAGAGGATGAACACCGGGGTCAGGCTCAGGATGCCGTGGTGTCCCAGGATCAGATTGAAAAGGTAAAACCACTTGGGATCGTCGGCAGCATCAATGCCCTTGGGCTGGTTCCAATAGCTTCCCTCGTATTGGTAGAGCGGCGTATCGAAGTACAGGTAGTAGGGAAGCACCCCCCCGGTCGACAGGTAAAGCGTGATCATGAAGGCAGCGCCCAGCAGGACGGCAGGCGGCAGAAACCAGGCGGCCGTGGCCCTGGGGGAAATCCGAAACAGCCATCCCATCAGGACCAGAGCCAAGGGCAGGGCCAGCATCTCGTTGGCCACGGCCCAGGCAGAGCACAAGCCGCAGACCGCAAAGTCCTTCCACCCTCTCTGCCCCTCATAGGCAATGCGAATGAAACAGTAGAGAGCAAAGAAGACGGCGGCGGCCGCCAGAGTATGGTTGTTGAGCGTAACGCTGTAGGCGGTCAGATAGGTGCCCAGCGCGGCGGCCAAGAGACAATAGTGGATCGTGGAGGTGTCGAAGCCCAGCCTTTGAAGCAGGCGGGAGTAGAGCACCAGGAGCCAGGCAAAAGGGAGGAGGTTTATCAGGACCAGCACAAACCGCACGATGAAGTCCTGATGGTCGGGAAGGGTCATCCCCGTCACCTGGCCGATGGCCCAGACCAGGCCCGCAATCACAGTCGGCAGCAGGGCCGGCTTGCTGGAATAGAAGTGGCCCCCGCGCTTGACCTTGTCGATGCTCGGGTAGGGGGTCTCGTCAATGACGTAGCCCTGCCCGGCGTTCAGGCTCCAGACCGTGCTCCAGCGGGACCGGTCGTTGGAGCTGGAAACCGGTTGCAGCCGGAGCAGCGACCCAAGGATCAATCCGATGGCCACCACAACGATCAGGGAGGTGAAATTGCCTTGGTTGTTCATGATCTTGTGCGGAGCCTGGCCTGCGGGCTTTCAGATTGTGTTCGGAAATTCGCTGATTCGTGCCCCCACCCTGCCGTGCGGATCACTGGAGGAAAGACGAGCGATCATCAATGAAGAAGAACCACAAATGAACACGAATAGACACGAATACAGACGGACTCCTTTCAACGACAACGGGCACCCAATTGCTTCTGCAACGTTGTTACTTTGGTAGCGCTTCGTGTCCTTCGTAGTTAACCTCCTCGAAATCGCATGTCACCCCCAAATCAACAATGCATCAATCCGTTTATTGGTGTTCATTCGTGTCCATTTGTGGTTCGTCGTTCCCCTTCGTAAACGTCTCCTATGGGTCCTCTGCGGCTGGTCCCTCAATTTTTTGAAACAAGGTGTGTAAGGTCGCCCCAATCAGGGCTCGCCGATCCTTTCGGAGATGCTGTAGGGAAGCGGGTCTCCCTGCCCGAACCTCGAACCCGGGGAGGTGATGAGTTCCGCCAGGATGCCCAAGGTCATCATCTGACCTCCCACGACCAGGGCCGCCACCGAGTAGATCAGCAGGGGCCGGGAGCCGATGGGCCCCCCACCCGAGAGCCACACAACCGCCAGGTAAGCCAATCCCAACATTCCCACGGCAAAGGCCAGCATTCCCAGCCCGCCCAGAAGATGGATGGGCCGCCGCCGGAAGCTGCCCAGAAAGCCCAGGGTCGACAGGTCCAGCAACCCCGTCAAGAGGCGGGACGCTCCATATTTCGAGCGGCCGTGGAGCCGGGGTCTATGGCGGGTTTCGAGTTCGGTGACACGGAATCCGTTCCGATGAGCCAGCAGGGTGATGAAGCGGTGCAATTCCCCGAACAATCGGATCTCCTTGACCACCTCCGACCGGTATCCCTTCAAGCCGCAGTTGTGATCATGCAACCTCAGGCCGCTGAAGATTCCGACCAGCCAGTTGAACAGGAGACTTGGAACCCGTTTGTGCCAGGGATCGAAGCGCTCCCGTCTCCAGGCTGAAACCAGGTCGAAGCCCTCCTCGAGCTTGTGCACCAGTAGGGGAATCGAAGCGGGATCGTCCTGCAAATCGGCGTCGAGGGTGATCACCCAATCGCCTCGGACGTTGGAAAAGGCGGCGCTGAGGGCTGCCGCCTTGCCGAAGTTTCGGCGAAATCGGATGCCTCGCACCCGGGCATCCCTATTGGCCAGGGCCACGATCCTGGACCAGGTGCCATCGGTGGACCCATCGTCCACAAAAATGATTTCAGATTGTAGGGCCGACGTCTCCAGCACCGCGTCGATCTCCCGGTGGAGGGGTTCCAGGTTGTCGACTTCGTTGCGGGCGGGGATCACGATACTAAGCATGCGGCCCCCCTGCCCTTCTTACGCCATAGAGGACGCCCGCCATCCCCAACTCGCCGCAAACCTGCAAGCCCCTGGCCGCAACCGCAATCAGCGCCGCCGGTCCTTCCCCCACCGACGGGCCCAGGGTCTGCACCAAGAGCCATTCGCGAACCCCCAATCCCGCCGGAGCCACCAGGACCACGAACCCGGCGGCAACCGCCAGCCCCGAAGCCGCTGCCGTCAACACCACTTCACCGGCCCCCGGGTAGCCCACTCCGATGCCGGCTCCCGCCAGGGGAAAGCTGGCGCCGGCCAGGATCCAGCCCAGAATCAGCAGAGGCGCTCCCTTCCGGAAAGCCCTCCAGGAAGGCACGGGCATGAGTTTTTTCTCCCTGCCCGGTCCCCAACCTGCAACTGCGGCAATCCAACCGGACACCGGAGGATGGGAAGCAGCCAGCAGTGCCGCCGACAGGCCCAGCGCCAGCCACAGCAGGGCGGGATCGCCACCCAGAAGCAGCAACGCCAGAAAAGAGAGCAGCGCCCCGGATCCCATCACGTTAAAGGTCTCGTAGACACTGGAGGCGGTCACCGCCCTGAAGCTGAGGCGGTTTTTTCCAATCAGTCCGTATCGGATCAGAATCACCCAGGCCTTGCCGGGAACATACTTGCCCAGTTGACTGACAAAATAGGCGAAATGGCAATCCAATCGGGATATTTTCCCGTCGAGAGCACACACCGCCCGCCGCCAGAACTCGGCAAACACGGCCATTCCCACCAGGTAGCAGAGCAGGCTGAGTCCTAGAATCGGCACCGAAAACCGGACCTGGGAAGACTCCATCCTGCCTAGCGATCCCAGCACCTCGTTCCCCGCGGCAATGAGAACGGCGATTCCCAATACCACCTTGGCCAGGGAAAGAAGGAATTGCTTGAGCCTGGAGTCCATGAAGTCGGCCGAAGGGGAATGGGGATCGAGCCGGGGGACGGCGACGACTCGATGCCGAAGGAGCGTCCCCAACAAACCTGAGGGAACCCGCCGGGATGGAGTCGGCCGTTCCCTTGAGGGCCGGCGGCCGGGTGAAATCTATAGGATTCAAGGCAATCCGGCAAGCCACCGTCCGAGTGAGCATTGTGGCATACCCGCCGCCACTCGCCAAAAGAACTCCTGGTTGGGCGTGCAGGACAATTTTGTGAGGGGAGGGAGAGAATGTTCACATCAATAATTTTCCATGGCGCAAGCGATCCTTTTGTCCCTATAGTGGGTCTTGCCCCGATTTCATCAGTCCAGCACGGAGGTCGCCCCATGTCCGGTCGGTACTTGTCAATTTCTCTGGCCCTGTTCCTGATGGCCGCGATAGCTGTCGAGGTCGAAACCGCCGGCCCCCTCCCTGGCAGCCGGCCCCCGGACGGCATCCACATGATTCTTCCCGACGGCGAGGCCAATCGATACTGGTCTCGCTGGCGGGGCCCCAGCGGCCAGGGCCTGGCCGGGGGAACCGGATATCCCGATAGCTGGTCGGCCACCCAAAACATCCTGTGGAAGGTCGAGGTTCCGGGGCGTGGCAATTCCTCCCCGATCGTGTGGGCGGACCGGATCTTTCTGACCACCGCCCGGGACGGCGGGAAACGTCCCTCGGTCCTGTGCTACCGGAGGTCCGACGGGAAGCTCCTCTGGGAATCCGCCCTCCAGGCGGGCGAGCCCGGCAAGGTCTACTGGAAGAACTCCCACGCCTCGGGCACGCCGGTCACCGACGGGCAACTGGTCTATGCCTCGTTCGGAAACCAGGGGCTGGCGGCCGTGGATTTTCAAGGGAAGGTGGTGTGGCGCCACAGCCTGGGTGCGATCCGAAACTATCACGGATCGGCCGGCTCGCCGGTTCTCTACAAGGACAGGATCTTCCTCTACGAGGACCAGCGCCAGGGGGCGTTCGCGGCCGCATTCGACAAGCGGACGGGCAAGATCCTATGGAAGACCGAGCGCACGGCCAGCGTCGGTTGGGGCACGCCCATCGTCATCCGGGCCGGAGACCGCGACGAGCTGATCGTCAGCAGCCAGGCGCGGGTCACGGCTTACGATCCGTCCAGCGGCAAGGCCCTCTGGCACTGTGAGGGTAACCTGGCCGAGGTCATTCCCACGCCCGTGGTGGGTCACGGCCTGGTTTTCTGCGTGTCGGGCCGGGCCGGGCCAACGCTGGCCATCCGTCCGGGCGGATCGGGAGATGTCACCCAAACCCACCTGGCCTGGAAGCAGTCCAAGGGAGCCTCCTTTGTCCCCTCGCCGCTACTCTACGACGACCTGCTGTACCAGGTGAACGACATGGTGAGCGTGGCCACCTGCTACCAGGCCACTACCGGAGAGGTCCTGTGGCAGGGACGCCTTGGCGAACCCAAGTCCGAGGGCTTCTCCGCCTCCCCCGTGGGAGTGGACGGCAAGGTGTTCTTCACCAACGATGCCGGCGAGACCTTCGTGCTCAAGGCTGGAAACAAGTTCGAACTGCTCCGGGTGAATCGCCTGGAGGCTCCGGTGCTGGCATCCCCTGCCCTGGTGGATGGCCGCTGGTACTTCAGAACCGACCGGCATCTATTGGCAATCGGGAACTGAATGGGGGGAACGAGCGATGTGGATCTTCGTATTGGCATTTGTCTATTTCCTGCCGATCTTTACTGGATCCTTGGCTCCGATCCAAGAGCCGACTCCGCGAATCATCTTCGGAAAAACCACGGCCATCGATGTCGATCTGCTAAAAATCGATGACCGCATTGTGAAGTTGCGGGGAGTCAAAGCAGTCACCTACAAGCGGAGACCGGAAGAACGCGGGCCCCTTTTCCACATTCAGGTGATGCTTGAAAGAGAACCCGTTCGGTGTGAGGACCTGGAGAAGTACAACGCCTTCGGGAAGCAGTGGTTTCTGGGAACCTGTTACCTGGTAGGCAAAAAAACGGAAGTAGACCTCAACCGATGGGTAGTGGCCAATGGGTTTGCCAAGTCCCTTGGAAACGACGATTACCTGGAAGACGAAAGGGTCGCCAAGGAACTGGGGCTGGGCATGTGGAATCGGCGTGTGGGAGTAAGGCCCCTTCGCCGCTCCCCCCGGGCCGAACAGTCCGACCGCGACCGTCCCCTTCGCACGGGCGAAGGGAGTGACTGTTGACTCCAGTCTCCCTGAACATAAACAGGCCGTACGCTTAGCTGCAAAGCAGGAACATCCCTTGCACTATAAACCGAAAACATCGTTTACACATTGCCAAGGAGTCGGGCAAGGAGCCTTGTGCAGGCCTCGGGAGCGACGATCAGCGGCTCGGAAGAGGGGGAGTCGGTGAGACAAGGGCGCGCCCGCAGTTGAACCAGGGAGGAAGAGGGGGACGTTGTGTAGAGTTACTGGAATTACGTGGATCGGCGGCTCTCGAATTCCGGTTCTTCGACAACGTCAGTTGGGAAGTCAACGTCCCCTGTGCAAGTTATTCCAGTAATTCAACAACGTCCCCTACTCTCCCCCAAAGGATAAGACGATGACAGCCGAAGAGATTGAAGCGAAACGTCAACTACGCCGTAGCCATGTGCGCATTGTGATTACTTATGTGGCGGCGGGCTTCCTGTTTTTTGGAGGTTATGGAATGGTTGTGTACTTGTTGGTTTGTGGGAAGATCGATGAAGCGAAGAGTTTGTTTCTGTCCATCCTTCCTGTGAGTGCAGCCGTCATCTCCTTCTGGTTTGGAGGCAGAAAGTCAGGCGACAGCACTCCTTGACAATCCTCAGGGAGTTGAACCTTCGCCCGACGCCCCGTCCGTGGTTTCCAGGTCCTGAAAGGCCTGGAAGTGGCGGCCGGCCTCCTCGTGGCGGCCCAGCCGGGTGAAGGCCTTGCCCAGCAGCAGGTGCGCGCGCTTGTTTTTGGCATCCTGACTGACGGCTTCCTGCAGCACCTGTACAGCCGGTTCGTAATCGCCCGTCCGCAGGTAGCTGTCCCCCAGCTCCACCCGGGCGTTCACTTCCCCGGGATCGGCATCGACCACGTCTTTCAAGAGTGGCACGGCCTGGTCGTCCCGGCCCAGCTTCACCAGAACCGTCGCCAGGTTGAATCGGGCCTTGCGCCGGTCCGCCGGCTTGCCTTCCGATAGATCCACCGCCCGCCGCAATGCCTGTTCCGCCACCTCGAACTCTCCCACCGTCTGCAAGTCCATCCCGGCCTCCAGTTGGGACTCGAGGTGACCCGGAAACTTACGCACCGCCTGGCGGGCCTGGCGGGTGGTGGCCTGGATGTCTCCCTTGGAGCGGTAGGCGCTCAGCAACAGCAGGTGGACTTCCGGCTTGTCGGGATCCTGCTTCACCAGAGCCTCCAACTGAGCAATGGCGCCGGCATGGTCGCCCTCTCCGATCAGGGCCTTGCCGAGCAGAAAGCGGAGACGGGGATCCTGCGGCTGCAGCCTCTGGGCCTGCAGCAGGCGCTCCCTGGCCCGGCTGAACTTGCCCTCGGCCAGCAACCCGCTGCCGTAAAGCAGCAGGGTCGGCGCCGAGTCGGGGTCCAGCCGGTTGGCCTTCTCCAGGTAGGGCCACATCCGCCCGGTCTGGCCGGTCCGAAACAGGGCGGTTGCCAGCAGAAAGTTGGCCTCGGCCGACCCGGGACTGGCCTTCGCCACTCTGCTCAGCAGGGGCAGCGATTCCGGAAACCTCTCCTTCCAGACGAACAGCTTGGCCACCCGTAGCGCCATTTCAGGACCGAAGGCCTCCATTTTTTCAGCCGCCGCGACGGCCTTGGCAAAATCGCCAGTTTCCAGGTAAGCCAGGCAAAGATGAAAGAGTGCTTCGGGATGGCGGTGGAGTGCCGTCTCGATCGGCTGCAGCACCGCGATGCTTTCCCGGTTCCGCTTCTGCTTGGTCAGGACGATGCCGAGTCGAACCCGGGCAAAGAGAAAGCCGGGAGCGAGCCGCATCGACTCCCGATAGGCCCTCTCGGCGGCGGCGAACCGGTTCTGATTCTCGCGGGCGTAGCCCAGCAGACCGTAAGCGTCGGGCGTGGGTTCCGCCTTGACCGCGGCGTCCAGAACCGCCTCGGCCCGGGCGTAGTTGCCGGCACGCATCAGCTCCGTTGCCTTCCGGTGGCGGGGGTTGGAAAAGACAGCGTTGGGGTCCTGGGCGGCTGACGCGGCAGGCAGCACGACTCCCGCCAGGAAGCAACACCCGGCGGTAGCCAGCCGGATCCATGGGTTGCGACAGTTCATGGCGTCTGAATGGGAATCAGAATACCGGAGTCTCCCGGTAGGTCCCCCAGACCTGCTTGAGGGTCTCGACGATATCGCCCATGGAGGCTCCCTGCCTTACCAGCTCCACGGTCACCGGCAGGATGTTTTGCGACTCGTCACGCGCCACCGCCTTGAGCCGCTGCAGCAGCTCGCGGACCGCGGCCTCGTCCCGGTTCGCACGCACCTGCCGCGTCCGTTCGATCTGGCGATCGGCCGACTTGGGATCGTAGGGATGCACCTCCAGGTCCAGCGTTTCCTCTTCCTCCACGTAGCGGTTGACTCCGATGACCGGCTTTTGGCCCGACTGCTTTCTGAGGGCCGTCTCGTAAGCGTCCTCGGCGATCTTCCGCTGGAACCATCCCTCCTCGATCAGCTTCACCGTGCCTCCCCGCTCATCCACTTCCTTCAGGATGGTTTGGATGGCCTGGACATACTGGTCGGTGAGCTTCTCCACGTACCAGGAGCCACCCAGCGGATCCACCACGTTGGCCACGTTGGATTCCTCGGCGATGACCTGCTGGGTGCGCAGCGCGATCTTCATGGCCTCTTCGGTGGGAATGGAAAAGGCCTCGTCCATGCCGTTGGTGTGCAGGCTCTGGGCCCCGCCCAGCACGGCCGCCAGGGCCTGAAGGGCGGTTCTCACGATATTGACCTTGTACTGGGGCCGGGTGAGGGTGGCCGCCGCCGTCTGACAGTGGAACCGGAGGCGCATGGAGGCGGGATCGGTGGCCCCGAAGCGTTCCCGCATGATGGTGGCATAGACCCGGCGTACGGCGCGGAAGCGGGCCGCCTCCTCGAAGAAGTCGGAGCCGCAGGCAAAGAAGAAGGACAGGCGGGGGGCGAACCGGTCCACCGGCATGCCGGTCTTGACCACCTCTTCCACGTAGACGATGGTATTCGCCAGGGTGAAGGCCAGCTCATGCAGCGGAGAAGCCCCGGCTTCGTTGATGTGGTACCCGCAGATGTTGACCGGATTGTAACGCTTCATTCTTTCGGCGCAGTAGGCGATGCAGTCCCTGACGATCCGCACCGAGGGAGCGATGGGAAAGATCCATTCCTTCTGGGCCATGTACTCTTTGAGCATATCGGCCTGAATCGTCCCCGACAGGCGATTGAGGTCGAAACCGCGCCTCTCCGCCAGGGCGACGTACATGGCCAGCAGGATCCAGGCAGAGGGGTTGATGGTCATCGAAACCGAGATCTTTTCCAGGTCGATGCCGGCAAAGAGATCCTCCATGTCCGACAGGGTGTCGATGGCGACTCCCCCCCGCCCCACCTCGCCCCGGCTCATGGCATGGTCGGAGTCGTACCCCATCAGGGTCGGCATGTCGAAATCGGTGGACAGCCCCGTCTGGCCCTGCTGGATCAGGTACTTGAACCGCTTGTTGGTATCGGCCCCGGTCCCGAAGCCCGCGATCTGCCGCATGGTCCAGCGCCGGCCCCGGTACATGGTGGGATAGGGACCCCGGGTAAAGGGATAGCGGCCGGGCAGACCGACGTCCTGCAGGGGAATATCCTGAACATCCAGGGCCGTGTAGACCCGCTTGACCGGAAATCCGCCCAGGGTGGAGAAATGCTCCTGCCTCTCCGGCTGGCGGGCCAGGAAGCTGGCAACCTCCCGGCCTTCCCAGCCCTGCAGTTGCTCGGCCAGGTTATCGATGGTCTGGGCCTCTTTGGTCTCTTTCATGGCTTCCTCTCGCTACGGAATTGATTCAGCAGGATTTGAGCCGCGGCATGGGGATGGGTCCTGCCGGCCATCATCCGGTCGGTCAGCTCCGAGATCTGGCGATCGTGGTGACGCTGAAACTGGTCTCTCAGGATGTTCTCCGCCGATTTCAACAGCCGGGTCTGGGCGATGCGGCGGCGGCGCTGCTCCAGTTCGCCCGAGGTGGTCAGAGCTTCCAGGTGACCGTCGATGGCAGTCAGCAGCTCGGGGATTCCTTCCCCGCTGAAGGAGCTGGTGGGTATCAGGGGCACCTGCCAGCCATACCCCTGGCCGTCACGATGCCCCATGGCCAGCATGTTCTTGAGGTCGGTCACGGTGCGATGGGCATCGGACCGATCGCACTTGCCCACCACGTGAATGTCGGCGATCTCCAGCACGCCCGCCTTGATGGCCTGAATGTCGTCTCCAAGACCCGGGGCCGACACCACCAGGGTGGTATGGACGGCCTGGACCACGTCGATCTCGTCCTGACCGACGCCGACGGTCTCGATCAGCACCACATCGTATCCGGCCGCGTCCAGGATGTCGACTCCGCTGAGAGCGGCCCGGGACAGCCCGCCCAGGGCTCCCCGAGTGGCCATGCTGCGGATGAATACTCCAGGATCGGTCACCAGTTCGTTCATGCGAATCCGATCCCCCAGGATGGATCCGCCCGAAAAGGGGCTGGAGGGATCGACGGCGATCACGGCCACGCTGCGCTCACCTGCCCGCAGAGCCTTGCAGAGCCGGGTGACCAGCGCCGACTTGCCGCTCCCGGGAACACCGGTGATCCCCACCACGTGCGCCTTGCCGGTATGGCGGTAGATCTCGGCCAGGGCCTCGTGGCAGGCCTCTTCCCCGGATTCCGCATGGGTGATCATCCTGGCGACGGCGGACAGCCGTCCTTCCAGTACCGGTTGCACCAGCGCCAGCGGCGGAATCGCCCTTCCCATGAGTCAGCGCTCCTTCTCCAGTTTGCGGTTGAGCTCGCGAAACACGTCGCGGTCGTCGACCACCCGACGCGCCTTGAAGTCGGTCCTGGGAAGCGTATCGGGCGCCAGAGCTTCGACCCGGACCCGAATCCCCACAATCCGCTGCAGCAAACCGGCCGTCTCGTCCCGGAATGCCCTCAAGGCCTCTTGACCGGCCCCGAAGACGGCCCGGGTGGGTTCCACCTGCACCAGCAGCTCATCCATGGTCCGCTCGCGGGAGATTACGATGCGGTGCTCTCCCCCGTAGTCGGCCATGGTGTTGAGGGCCGCATCGATCTCGTTGGGATAGACATTCTCGCCCCGAATGGTGAAGGCGTCGTCGATGCGCCCGAAGATGCCGTTGGGCAAGCGGGGATAGGTGCGCCCGCAAGCACTCGGTCCCTCCTCCCACAGGGCCAGGTCCCCCGACAACAATCGAATCATGGGCTGCGAGGTCCTCTCCAGGTGGGTGTAGACGGGCGTGCCGCGTTGACCGAACGCAACTCGCCGGAAGGTGGCCGGATCGCACACTTCAGTGTAGACCAGGTCCTGCCAGAGCAACATGCCCTCGGTCTCGGCCGTGCCTGCGCAGTTCATCCATGGGGTCATTTCGGCCATGGATCCGGAGTCGACCACCCGAGCCTCGAAGGCCTGTTGAATCCTGTCCCGCACGCCAGGCACCGACGCCCCCGGTTCACCCGAGAAAAACAGGATCCTGAGCCCGAATTCAGCCGGGTCGATCCCCTGGCTCCGGGCCGTCTCCGCCAGGTGCAGCGCATAGGAGGGCGTGGAATAGAAGGCCGTGGGCTTGATCTGCCGCAGCCACCCCACTGCCCGCGCCGTCATCCCGGGCGCGCCGGCTCCGAAGGGAAAGGACCTGGCCCGCAGCCGCTCGGACCCGATCAGGGTTCCCCAGGAACCCCAGTAGAGGCTGAAGAGGGAGGCGATGAAGATGGTGTCTCCCGGCCGCAATCCCATGCCCCACATGATGCGGGCGTGGGCGTTGCCGATGGCCTCCCAGTCGCCTCTGCCGACGGCAAAGGCGGTGGGCTGTCCCGTGGTCCCGGAGGTGCCGTGGATGTGGTGGATCTCCTCCTGGGGAATGCAGAGGTAGTCGCCGAAACTGGGAACCCGGGCCTGGGATTCTCTCAAGTCCTGCTTGGTAATGGCCGGGACCTTCTCCTCGAAGTCCTCCAGGCTTCCGAGGTGATCGGGGTGGAAACCGGCCCTGTCCCAATGCTTCCGATAGAAGGGCGAATGCTGGTAGGCATATCGCGTGACCTGCTTGAGGCGTTTCAGGATCTGCGCGTCGCGCTCTTCCGGCGGCATGGTCTCGCGCCGGGGAAACCAGTACTTGCTGGCGGGATCAGGCAGGTAATCCGGGTTGTAGTTCGGTGGGAACGACCAGTCCTCGATGGGAAACCTCCTCCGTCACCGCGGGCCTCGCTCCTGAACCAGGCGCCGCATGGACTCGACGATTGCCTGCGGCGGGGTATCCTGGAGAAGGATCTCGCTCACACCCAACCGTTTGAGCTCCGTTACGTCTTCGTCGGGCATCACCCCGCCGCCCACCACGGCGATGTCGCTGCCGTGCTGCCCGCGAAGCAACTCCAGCACTCGCGGAAACACCGTCATTTGAGCTCCGGAAAGGATGCTGATGCCCAGGATGTCGACATCCTCCTGCACGGCCGCCAGAGCCACTTCCTCGGGAGTGCGGTGAAGCCCGGTGTAGATGACGTCCATGCCGGCATCGCGCAGGCAGCGGGCCACGATCTTCACCCCGCGGTCATGGCCGTCCAAACCGACCTTGGCGATCATGACGCGGATCGGTTGGGTGTTCGGTCCTTCCATCCCGTGCTTCCCTCATCCTGAGCCGGCGCCGCGCGGGCCACGCTCCCAGAGCTGCCGCCCAACTCTCCAACGTAGCGCATCCTAAACGATACTCCTGTCGGGGTCAATCGCCGTCCCGGGGCAGTGCCGCGCTACGGGTTTCAGGGTGACCTCGACTCCTCACGAGAATCCCGGACGGCCGTGATAGGATAGGGCCATCTTCTGGTTCTCAACGCACACAAGGGCCGGCTCTCGGATGGCTGACATGGAGACCGCCCCCATTTCTCCTGGAGGAATCGAAACATGAAACGCCGCCAACTGCTGCAAGCCGGATCCCTGGGCGCACTGGCCGCCGGGATGGGTTCCCTTGGGCCGTCTGTCACCGGAGCCTCCCTGCTGGCGGCTCAACAGCAGCGTTCCGGACTGCCGCCCATCAAGATCACCGATGTCAAGTGCATCCTCACGGCGCCCGCCGGACGCCGACTGGCCGTGGTCAAGGTCTCGACCAGCGAACCCGAGTTGTACGGCCTGGGCTGCGCCACCTTCACTCAGCGGATCCGCACCGTGCAGACAGCCGTGGACGTCTATCTGAAGCAGTTTCTGGTGGGCAAGAGTCCCTGGGATATCGAGGACATCTGGCAGTCCTCCTTCGTCAGCTCCTACTGGCGCAACGGACCGGTCCTGAACAACGCCCTGGGCGGAGTGGACGCGGCCCTGTGGGACATCCTGGGAAAATGGACCGGCCTGCCCGTCTACCAGTTGCTGGGAGGCAAGAGCCGCCAGGCCGTGGACACCTACAGGTCGGCCGGCGGCCGGACCTTCGAAGAGTTGGTCGATTCGTTCCAGCAGTTGCGGGAGCAGGGCTATCGGCACATTCGCTGCGAGCCGGTGGTGCCGGAAGCCTCTCCTCCCCTCGGTCCGGAAAACGCGGCCCGACCGCCCAACCAGCGCACACGCATCTGGGAGGCGGCCCCCTTCGCCCGGGCGCTTCCCCGGTTCTTCGGGAAGCTGCGCGAGCGGTTCGGCGAACAGGTCGAGCTACTGACCGACGTCCACGAGCTGCTGCCCCCCATTCTGGCCATCCAGTTGGCCAAGGAGCTGGAACCCGTCAGGATGTTCTTCCTGGAAGATCCGCTCTCCCCGGAAGACGTCGGATACTTCAAGCACCTGCGCCAGCAGAGCAGCACCCCCATCGCCATGGGCGAGCTGTTCAACAACCCCAACGAATGGCTGGACATCATCAGCCAGCGGCTGATCGATTTCATCCGGGTCCACATCTCCCAGATCGGCGGTGTCAGCATGGCCTTCAAGCTGTCCCATCTCTGCGAGTTCTTCCGGGTTCGCACGGCCTGGCACGGCCCCGGCGACACCTCTCCGGTAGGGCACGCCGCCAATATCCACCTGGGTCTGGTCGTCAACAACTTCGGCATCCAGGAGTTTCACGGCCTCACCCAGTCGGAGCGGGACGTCTTCCCCGGGAGCCCGCAGGAAAGGAACGGCTACGTCTACATCAACGAAGCGCCCGGCTTCGGGGTGGACCTGGACGAGAAGCTGGCGGCCCGCTTCCCCATCAGGGACGATCCCAGCTTCGACCTGCACTGGGGGAACCTACGGCGCAAGGACGGAAGTATCGTAAAGCCCTGAACCAACCCCAAGGAGCTTCTGCACACAATGATCAACCGGGAGGTCCCATGAAAAAACAGATTTCCGGCTGGGTGGCCCTGCCCTTCCTGGCCTTTGCCGCCGCCGGCTGCCAACCGGAGGGTCCCGCGGGTGGATCCGGCGCCGTGCCTGCCGAAGACAAGCCCCCGCGCGTCGCAGCCGCCGACCTGGACAAACTCATGCAGGAGGAGGCGCTTCTGCTAGATGTCCGGGAGCCCAAGGAGCTGGAAGAGCTGGGAACTCTGGAAGGCTACGTCAATATCCCGATCGGCCAGCTCGAGCAGCGCCTGGACGAGCTGCCCCGAGACCGGCTGATCGTCACGGCCTGAAACGGCGGCGGACGAGCCGCGCGTGCCGCGGCCTTACTCAAGAAGAACGGATTCCGGACAGCCGGCTCCTGCGGGCTGAGAAGCTACAAGGGCAAGAGGATATTCCCCAAGTCCGGGAGTTGAAGGCGGAAACTCGAAGAGCGACGGCGGTGGTTGGGGAGAGCGGGGGCCGATCGTACATCCCTGCCGTCAAGCCAGTGCCTGCCGGCAATACTCCAGCGACTCCCTGACTCCCTCCAGAGAGGGTTGACCCTTGATCTCGTGCTCGATGTTGGCCGGAATCGGGTACTTCCCCGCCTTCAGTTGCTGCAGGACCTCTCTGATGGGCGTATCCCCGGTCCCGAACTTCAACACCGGCGATCGGGGGCCCAGCCCCTTCTTGCGATCCTTGAGGTGCAGGGCGACAATCCGCTGGTGGTGCCGATCGATGTAGTCCACCGGATCGAACCCGGCAGCCACGAAGTGGCCGATGTCCAGGTTGACGCAGATGTAGGGAGAGTTTCCCTCCATGGCCGCAGCAAAGTCCTGAGGGCCGTCGAAGACATCCTCTTTGTCCCCATGGGCGTGGTTGTGCATCCCCACCCTGATCCGGTGTTTGCCGGCAAAGGAATCGATCAGGGACGCCAGGCTGGGCCTCGCCGAAGCCGTGATCACATCGGTGCCCAGGGCCCGGGCCATGAGGAAGCCCCGATCCACTTCCTCGGGGCTCATGCTCTTCCGAAAGCTGTAGTTGTAGGCGTTGAGCCGGATTCCGGCCTGCTCCAGCTTGAGGCCCTTGCCTTCGAAGAAGCTGAGCGGGGTCTCCAGCCGCCAGCGGCGCAGCTCGGCGGGCTCCAGGCCCCGGGGCTCGATGTGCCCCTGCCAAAGCTCGCAACTGTCGATACCCACCTCGACCATGGCATCGATGGCATCCTCGAAGGAGCGATCCCGAAAGCTGTAGCTCTGAACCCCGATCTGAACGCCCCCAATCAGGGAACTGGCTGCCCTCCTCCGGCAGCCCGCCTGGAACGACAGCAGCCCCGCCCCGGCCAGTACAGCCATGTTCCTGGCAAAGGAACGCCTCGAAATCGTTTTCATGGGCATGCCTCCCTCCCGCAAATATATTCAGTTCCCGGGGAGCCAATGCGATCCCGGAAGAACGCTGAACACGTACCGGGCGCCAGTCCGGGGATTCCAGCAATCCGCGCAGCGGCAACTGCAAGCTACCATTTGCAACATACCAACAATAGTGGTATGAATGTACAACTTTCCAACAAACTGCACGTGAGGCTACTATGCCGCTCGTAACCGTAAAGCCGAAGTTTCAAGTCACCATTCCAGCCAAGCTCCGCAGAGGGATTGATCTTCGTGAAGGCGACATCATGGAGGCGACCCTTGTCGGCGACGGCATCCTGTTTAGACCTAAAGAGGTGGTGGACCGGGATGCGGTGGCCGACCGCATTGCCGCCAAATTAGCGGCGGCCCAGCCTTCGTCCAGAGATCTCGGGCGCTCCGAGGACGAGATTATGAGAGACACGATCACCGAAATAGCCCATTCGCGCCGTGAACGCAGCCACCGTGGGACATGAAGGTCGTCTTGGACTGCAACATTCTAGTATCTGCGGCACGAATCGACGGTACTTGCCGTGAAGTCATCGACAGGGCGGTGCGACGGCACGAAATCGTCCTGTCCGAGCCCATCTTGTCCGAATACAGGGCTGTCGCTGGACGGCACGGCCAAGCACCGTATCGAGACGCCATGGAATTCGTCATCAGAGAGCTTGAACGGTTGGCCGTCTTGGTCGAGCCGGCGAACATCCTGTTCGGTCTCCGAGACCCAGACGATGAGGTGTATCTGGCGACTGCTACGGCTGCCGGCGTGGTACTGATCACCGGCAACACACGGGACTTTACAAAGGCGCGATATGGGTCGGTCGAGGTCTGGTCCCCGCGCGTCTTTCTCGATCAGACGACATAGGGGGACGAAGCGCAGGCCCCCTATGGAAAATGCGGGCTAGATAAAGCCACCACCGATCCGCTCACCGTCCACTCAACAACCCCTTGCTCACCTTGCAGACCATGGTATAGGCCGGATCGAAGATGTTCCCCAGGTCGTAGCGGACGCACTGGGACAACAGCAGATTGGCGCCCAGTCCATCCAGGCCATAATCCTGCTGCAGCCAGCGGAGCATCTCGGTGGTGGCGTGCTGGGTGGCCTGATCCAGCGGCCGGGCATTCCCCACGGTAAAGATCCACTCGTCGTTCTCGCCCCGCGGCCACCCGATCGACTTCCCCTTGAGAACCCGCAGGGTGACGCGGACATACATGGAAATCTCGATCCCGGTGCCCACGATCTCGCCGTCCCCCTGCACGGCGTGTCCGTCTCCCAGAAAAAACAGGGCTCCCGGCTCGAAAACCGGAAAATAGACCGTGGCGCCCGCCACAAACCCCCGATAGTCCATGTTGCCGCCGTGCTCGGCGGAAGTTGCCGTGGAGATGGCCTGCCCGCCCTTGGCCGCCACTCCGAAGCAACCCAGCATGGGTTCCAGCGGGATCACCAGCCGCCCCAGCTTGGATTCCGGGCCGACCAGGGTCGCGGTTCCCTTCTCGGCGTCCACCTTCCACTCAGCCACGAGCGCTGGGGGCAACTGGCCCACGTAATCGGGATCCACCACGTTGGGCGCAACCGCCGAATAACAGAACCCGTAAGCGCGGTTGGGCCGGATCTCCTCCAGGTCCACGGCAAGGGTATCGCCGGGCTCGGCCCCCTCCACGTAGAAGGGCCCAGTCTGGGGGTTGCTCCTGGGGGTCACCTGCTCGCGCCGGTGGTCGACCCCCCAGGCGTCCACCGTCGTGGTCACCAGGGTATCGCCGTCGCCAACCCGCAATACCGGCGGATGCGGCCCCAGGGTGGTGTGGTACCGGGTGGGAGTGAAGTGGTGCTCCATGGCTTGGGACTCCGGCTCAGGGCGATCCAGGGGCTCCGGCGCGAACGGTCGGCCGACTCACCCCTGGCAGTGTGGTTCCTCCGCATGCCTGCTCGGACCCGGGACCCTGCCGACCTCAAGGACCCGATTGGGTCAGCCAGGAAAGGACCTGCTCCCGAGGGAGCTCGTCCGACTCAATCTCCAACAGACCGGTCTTGCCGGCCAACTCATAGGCCTGCCGGAACCAATCGGTATTGAAAGACTCGCCCGTGTTATGGATCAGCAGCCGGGTGGCCGGCGCCAGCATGGCGGCGGTCTTGAAGTCTCCCGCCCGCCTCAGCACGGGAACGTAGAGGTGCTCCAGATAGGCCCTGTCCTCCCCGCTCGAGAAATTGGACACGTCCACCAGGGTGCGGTGGAGCTGCGGAGCAAGCGCTCGGGCCAGCAGACTCCACAGTCCCCCTTTCCCCACGCCCACCAGGTTCACCCGGGCCACCTCCGGCCGGCTCTCAAGAAAGGCGACGGCCGTCAGAATGTCCTGAACCCGATTGGAAACGTCGGTCCGATTGTAGGTGGTGAAGAACGGATCGCTCATGTCCCGCCTGGCCTGGGCCGCGCCCGTGTTGAAGGCGTCAATGGACATCACCAGGTGTCCCCGGGCCAGCAGCGGCCGGACCCAGGATGCGTCCGGGGCTTCCAGGGCCGCCTTGCCCTCGGGGTGCACCAGCAGCGTGGCCGTCAGATTCCTGCGCTTCCCCCTTGGGAACCATAGAGCGGCCGGCACCCGGTCCCCCCGGCCCACCCGGCCGATGTGAAACTCCCGGCTCCCACCCGGCTTGGAAGAGGGGACAGGAACAGCCATCACGTCGCAGGGGTCCGGATAGCCGACAGCCAGGGCGTGCTGCAGCGCCGGGGACATGAGCTCCCGGAACCGGGACAGGCCTTCGGAGTCCCGGGGCCGGAGATCGTCGATCTGCCGCCGGAAGCTGTCCTTCAGAGAGGCCAGCATCTCCTCCTCGGTAACCGCGGATTCGGGAAGGTCACGACCGAAGAAGACCAGGAACTCCGAGGGGCTTCCCAGTCGAAAGCGCTTCTCGCTGAACTGGCTGGCGTCGCTCTCCCCCAGCAGCCAGCGGCCGAACCAGGCATAAACGGCCTCCCGGCTTTCCCGGTTGTAGTTGTGATCGGCCATGGACTGCATGGTCTGCGCCTTGTGGCCGGCGCCCAGCAGGCGATAGACGCTCTGGACAGCCGGAAATTCCACCCGGGGAGTCTCCCGGGTCCAGTCCCCCGAGGCCGAGACCATCAGCAGGGGACGGGGAGCCATCAGGGCCCCAATCTCCATGTTGTTGGTGTCGAGCCTGAGGTTGGCCTGGTTCTCGCAGATGCAGCCGCCCTGCATGTAGTGGGAAATCATGTTAACCGGCGCCGAGACCTTGACCCGATCGTCCACCGCGGTCAGCAAAAAGGTCTGGGTCCCCCCGCCCGAAGCCCCGGTGCAGCCGATCCGGTCGGAGTCCACGTCGGACAGGGACTGCAGGAAATCCACCGAGCGAATGCTGTTCCAGAGCTGAATTCCCAGCCAGTCGATGCCCCACAGGCTGAAGCTCCGGTCCAGCGGACGGCGGTGATCCTTGACCTGGCGGCTGTCGTTGTAGGCCAGCATGTCGTAGGCAAAAACCACGTGGCCCTGCCTGGCCAGGTTGATCCCGAGGCCCGGCATCGAAGCGAGGGACTGATTTTCCAGCCGCCCGTAAGCCCAATGGCCATGGGGAGTCAGGATTCCCGGGAAGGGCCCCTTTTTGCCCACCGGACGGTAGAGATTCCCGGTGACGTAAAACCCCGGATAGCTTTCAAAGAAGACCTTCTCAATGGAGTAGTCCCCCTTGGAAACCTTCCCGAAAATCCGCGCCTTGAGGGGACTCTTCTCCACCGGCGGCCACAGCCCGGTGCTGACCTCTATCTGCCGCCGCAGATCCCCGGCCCGCTTCAACCAGGCCTCTTCGGTCAGAAACGGCTGGAATGTATAAGGCAGGTGCAGGTGGCGTATCCTGGTGGCTCGCTGGTCCATTTCGGGCAGACCCGTCAGACCCTGGGCACCGGCAAATCCGCTCAGAAACAAAAGACCCGCACCGGTTAGCAAGATCTTTTTGCCAAAGATCATGTATGCCTCACCCGGGGTGGACAGTCATCCGACCCCGGCGACATCTCATTGCCAAAGGGTCTCAACGGCTGCTGGAACCTAACATGCGGCCTCCGAACTAGGTCCGGAAATTCTATCCCAGGAGAGAATCTTTTGCGATGTTTGGAAGGGTACAGCTGGAACGGAAATGCACTAACGCTGGTTCACAAAGTGAATTCAGTATGTACCGATTGGACAGCACTTGAGGCATCTTTGACGCGCGTGCCATTACAATAGGTGATACGTTGGGTTTTTCGAGCGAGCCTCAAAGAGCCCCTAAGATGACAACCGATGAAACACCCTAGCCACAATCTTGAGGCCCCAGGCAAATCGGCACCACTCAAAATTCCTGAAATATTCTTCTTCGATGTGCCCGTTTATAGATTAGGGGAAGAGGACTACTATCGGAATAGAGAGAAGACTATTGAGAACGTCTTGTATCCCAAAGATTGCCCATTTACGGACGAACTTAGATCAAAAGAGGACGCTGACCCCAAGTCCAAACTGAACTTATCAGGCCTTTTGGAATATTCGTATGGGGGTGCGTGGTTATACAACGAAATCATAGGG
>VXMN01000050.1 GCA_009841055.1 Acidobacteriota bacterium | reverse complement strand
CGGCCCGCCCTGGGGCTCCGCAGCAGCGGGCCTGGGCGATGCCCCCGTTCCGCCGGTGGTGCTTCTTGAAATCACCGGACGCCGGCTGCCGGATCTCGGCTGTGCGGGCGTGAACCCCTGCCTCCGCACCGGTTTCGCTTTGGGCCGGCTCCGCTTCAGGCTGCCGGAAAGCTTGGCCCCGAACAGGGCCCACAAGAGCAAAATCGGAATCAGGGCCACGCTGGCCCAAAGGCACACCCGCAGGATGATGTCCACGGCGTCCATTCTCTATTCCCCTCTCCGTCCTCTATTCAGACTGCCGGTACTATCCCGTACGAACCTTTCTCGCCGCCTGCAGGTCCGCCCCTTGCCGAAGTTCCCCCGGCAGGCACTGAGGTCCATTGCCATCCAATGTTATTTTGGTCCCGATCCGCCTCCGAAACAAGGCCCACGGTTACCCTGCTGCACAACTGTCGAGCTCCGGCAACCTGGAGGAGAGAGGAACGTGGCTCTTGAACTCAAGAAACATTCATCTCCGGACGGGTGCTGTGTTAAACTATATTCGCTTTTTGTTTGCTTTTTGAGATACTGCCTGGTAGGTCGTGGGACCAATCTGCCGCTAGCCTCGCCCCACTCGGTCGACGGGTCCAAGTTGGACTCGTGCAAGCGGGACCGGCGGCACCTTTTGCTATAGACTGCCACCGAGGACGCTTATGGCCAACAACTCTTCCATCGAGTGGACGGATGCCACCTGGAATCCGGTCACCGGGTGCACGAAAGTCAGTCCTGGGTGCAAGTATTGCTATGCGGAGCGCCTTGCTCGACGCCTTGCGGCCATGGGCAATCCACGGTACCGCAACGGCTTTAGGTTGAGTCTGCAAGTGGATCTACTGGAACTTCCGCTGAAATGGCGTCAACCCAGGCGTATTTTCGTCAACAGCATGAGCGACCTGTTTCATGAAGATATCCCCGACGAGTATGTCCGGGCGGTCTTCGAGGTCATGAACCGTGCTTCTTGGCACAATTTTCAAATATTGACCAAGCGTCCCGAGCGCCTCGCTCAGCTCGCAGACGACCTCACCTGGAGTCCCAACATCTGGCAGGGTGTGTCGGTGGAGAGCCCTGAATACTACTGGCGAATCCCGCACCTGAAGCAGGTGCCGGCCCCCATCCGGTTCCTGTCGCTGGAGCCGCTAATCGCCGCCATGCCTCAACTGCCGCTGGAAGGAGTGCACTGGGTAATAGTGGGTGGAGAAAGCGGGCCGCGTCGACGGCCGATCATGCCTGACTGGGTGCGAGCCATCCGTGACCAGTGCAGAAGCCGGCGAGTCCCGTTCTTCTTCAAACAGTGGGGCGGCTTCAATTCAAAATCGGGGGGCTGTCTGCTGGACGGCCGCAAGTGGCAGGAATGGCCGGAATCCACACATGCACAGCGACTCGAGAGCACAGCCTGCTGAATCCGCGAATACCCGATGGCAATTCCGAAGGAAACCTTATGGCGTCTTGAGCCTTATCGGCAGAGCAGCGGCCCGGCAAGTCGGCGCGTGCCCTCTTGAGGAGCAGGAGTGATGGGAGGAGGCCCACCCGGGAGCGCGGGCGTCCCGCCCGCATGCTGTCCCGTTGCGTGGCGCTCAGTTTCCCTGCGATCTGGCACCCGGCCACGCTGCCGGCGGGAACGGAATGGGCTCGGTCGAAGCAGAGTCCTGGAGCCGTTGCCGGTCGAGCTGGGTGGAGGAGATGGCGAGACCGTGCCAAGACTTGTGCGGGCGGGACGCCCGCGTTCCCGGGTGGGCATCCGCCACGGCTTCGCCGTCGCCGCCTTGGAGGATGCCCTCCTGCCAGAGAAAATCGCCGGCGGCTGCTGAAGGTCCTTTGGAACCCATTCCCGGTTGCCGAGCAGGGTCAAATGTTATTACAATAGTAATAATGTTTGGAGGGAATTCCATGGTTCAACTCAAGGTCCGCAAATTCGGCAACTCACTCGGCGTCGTCCTGCCCAAGGAGGTCATTGGGCGATTACGTACGAAAGACGGGGAACCCCTGTTCCTGATCGAAGCGCCAAACGGCGGCTACCAGCTAACCCCCTACGACCCCGCCTTTGAAAAAAAGATGGCGAAGGCTGACGACATCATGGACCGCTATCGCAACACTCTGCACGTTCTGGCGAAATGAGGGAGCCGGTTTGGATCGAAGCGCAAGAGGTGCTGGCGCTGCACGGCCGACTGATCGCCCTGCACGGCGGCCCCTCGGGTCTGCGTGACGAGGCCCTGCTGCAGTCCGCTTTGGCACGGCCGCGGCAGCGCTATGCCTATGCAGATACCCCCGACATCATCGACATGGCGGCAGCCTACACAGTCGGCCTCCTTGGCAACCATGCATTTGTGGATGGAAACAAGCGCACAGGATTCGTGATCGGCGTGCTGTTTCTGGAGTTGAACGGGTATCGCTTTACCGCCAGGGAAGAGACCGCCACCCAAGCCGTGCTCGCGCTGGCGGCCGGCACACTCGATGAGGCCGGCTACACGGCTTTCCTTCGCGCAAACACCCAAGCGGCATAGGCGAGCGAAGTTCAGCTTGGCAACCCTTCACCTGCAAACCAGAGAATTGTGGGTCAGGAAGACTGTCCGGCCTGGATCAGGGCCGGCAGCGTCGCTCAGGGGTCGATTCAGGAACTGCCCTTGTGAAAATCACCGCTCTCATTACTCAGCCCGGGGCTGTTCGCCGGCAAGCTGCTGACCTGCTGGTCGAGGGATTCGACCATCCGCGCGGATGGTCCAGCCTGGAGGCGGCAACCCGGGAGGTGGAACAGGTCCTCCGCCAGGGCTTTGCCTTCGCCGCCCTGGAGGATTCGCTGCTGCTTGGGTGGATTGGCGGCCTCTCCCAGTACGACGGCCGCGTCTGGGAACTGCACCCGCTCGTCGTCAGGCCTGATCGCCGTCTTCGTGGTATCGGAGGGTCGCTGGTTGCCGCCTTCGAAGAAGAGGCGCGGCGTCGCGGCGCACTGACTTTCACGTTGGGCACCGACGACGATTGCGGTGACACCTCGATCTCCGGAGTGAATCTCTACGATGACGTTCCGCGTCACATCGAGGAACTCCACGATCTGGGCCGCAAACACCCCTTTCTCTTCTATCGTCGCCTCGGATATGTGGTCACCGGTATCATGCCCGACGCCAACGGAACCGGCAAACCGGATATCTACATGTCCAAGTCCGCTCGCTTGTAGCACTCAGGGACAGGACACTACGCGGGAACCGCCGAGACCGGGAGCGACTCGAGTCCGCGCAGGACGATGGCCCGGCGGAAGGCGGGACGGTCCCGAAGCAGCCGCATGGAGCTGAAGCGCTCCAACAGCACTTCCAGCGCGACCCGGGCTTCCAGCCGCGCCAGGGGCGCGCCGAGGCAGTGGTGGACGCCCCGGCCGAAGGAGAGGTTGCTGCCCTTGGAACGCTCGATGTTCAGACAGTCCGGGTCTTCAAACACGGCCGGGTCTCGGTTGGCCGCGCCGATGGCCAGGATGACAGGATCGCCGCGACGCAACCGAAACCCCTGAAACTCGCAGTCGTCGACTACTGCCCGGATATCGAGCTGGACCGGCGTGTCGTAGCGCAACAGCTCTTCCACCGCCGCAGGTATCCGACGGGGGTCTTCCCGCAGGAGCTCCAACTGCTCCGGATGCTGCAGCAACGCCAGCATCCCGTTGCCGATCAGGTTGGAGGTGGTCTCGTTGCCGGCCACCAGCAGCAGCCGCAGCATGATCAGCATTTCCCGCTCGGTGAGGGTATCCCCTTCCTCTTCCGCTTTTGCGAGGGCGCTGACGATGTCGTCTTTCGGTTGGAGTCGCCGGGCTCTGATTATGGGCATGAAGTAGGCGTCGAAAGCCTCGCCGGCCGCCGCAGCCCTCTTTCGTTCATCCGGGCTGATGAGCGGTTCGAGGATGCGGGCGCGCTGGTTGGACCAGTGCTTGAATCGGAGCCGATCTTCTGGCGGCAAGCCCAGCATCTCGGCAATCACGATCACCGGCAGCGGCCCGGCCACCGCCTCCATCAGGTCGAAGCCGGACGGGTCGGCGACCGCGTCGAGCAGTTCGACCATGATTCTTCGGATATGCGGTTCGAGGGCGTTGACGGCCCGCGGAGTGAAGGCCTGATTGACCAGGCCCCGCAGCCGGGTATGCTCCGGCGGGTCCAGGAACAACAGGGACCAGTCCGCCCGGGGCGGAATAAAATAGACCTCCCGCCTCGACACCCTTCGATTGGTGGGCATATTGGAGAACCGGCGGTGGTCTCGAAAGATGGCCTCCACGTCGGCGTAGCGGCTGAACACCCAGCCGTCCAGCACCCGGCTGCGGTGCACCGGCGATCGGGCGCGCAGCCTGGCGTAGGCGGGATAGGGATTCCGGATCGCCCGGGCCGACAGCGGGTTGAAGGCCACACCACTACGCCGGTACTCCGGGATCAACAGGGCGTCGATGAGCAGCGACCGCAGGGTCCATCGCAACTCGTCCAGCATGATGGCTCTCCGGATGAGTAGGGCCCGCCAGGCTCCGGTCGATTGTTCCGGCGATCCCAACCAATGATTCGCTCGGAGCCTGCGTCATCCCGTGAAACGTATGGATACCGGTGCTTGAACGTATCGAGGCGCTGCCGAACTAGGAAGACTGACCGGCCTGGATCAGGGCCGGCAGCTCGCAGGCCAGCAGGTCGCCGACCCCCTCCAGGCTGAGGTCGGCCGGGGGGTATTGAGCCAGGATTTCGGGGTCCAGGGCATAGTGGCCCTGCCGGGGAAAGACGGTGGTGACCCGGTTCCCCCACACTTTCTTGGCGGCGGTCAGGATACGCAGCTTGTCGTCCACCAGGATGTAGTGGTCCGCGGGATAGCGCCTTTCCACGTCCTCCAGCTCCTCCTCCTTGTGCACGTAGATCAGCACCTTGCCGCCGGCGGCCTCCGCCAGGCCGGACTGCTCCATCTTGCGAGGCTGGTACACCATGTCGCCGTCGGTGAGGATCGCCACCACGCCCCATTGCTGCAGGTGGCGCACCACCTCCAGCGACCGGGAGTAGAGGCGATCGGCAAAGGGGTAGTTGAGGAAAAAGGAGCCAATCGACATCAGGCGCGGCTCGTGCGGATATCGATTGCGATAGCCCTGCAGGGCTCCCAGGTAGTCGTGGTATCCCAGCTCGTCCCGCAACTCCTCGAAAATGGCCCAATAGCGCTGCTTCCCCTGGTGGCCCACCGTCTGCTCGATGTGGCCCATGAAATCCGCCAGGATGCGGTCATTGTCCAGCAGGGTATTGTCGGCGTCGAGAAGGAACGTTACGGAATGCTTCATCGGATCTGGGCGCCTCCCTGGTCGTGAATCCCCAAGCCCGGCAGGGGCGGCTAAGGTTACCACGAATCGGGGGAAGGGAGGCGGTGCTTGAACGCTAATCGTGCCTCAGGGACGGGCCGGACGCCCTCCACTGGATCTCGGAATAGCGAACCGGGCGGCGCTCCCGGTAAGCGTCCATTCTCTGCCGGATCTGGTCGGCCAGCTCAGGCTGACCCGCGGAAGAAGCCAGGGCCGCGGCCCGCGTGGCGGTCTCCAGCGCCCGGGGAAACCGTCCGGTTTCGGCGTAAGCCGCCGCCAGGGTGTCGAGGAACATGGAATTGGTTTCGTTGGGCGGCCGGCAGATGCGCTCGGCCAGCGCCACCGCCTCGGCGCCGGCCCGCAGCTCCGGGGCGGGATCGGTGGCCAGAATCCAGGCCAGGCGGTTGGCCACATGGTCCAGGCCCGGATGGATTCGAAGAGCCTCGCGGTAGTGGTGGACGGCCTGCCGGGTGTCGCCCTGGTGCGCCAGGGCGTTGGCCAGGTTGGCGTGCGCCTGCTGGTTGTCCGGGTGAAGGCTGATGGCCCGGACAAAGTGGGGGATGGCCTCCTCGACTCTGCCCTGGCCCAGCAGCATGACGCCCAATGAGTTGTGGGTGGCCTGGGCGTCCGGGTCCAGGCGCAGCGAATCCTGCAGAAGATCGTGGGCTTCCTGAAGTCTCCCCTGCTGCAGGCGCAGGTTGGCCAGATTGCTGTGAGCCTGAGCGTTGGAAGGCGCAATCTTGAGAGCCTCTTCATAGTGACGGCCGGCCTCCTCCAGCCGGCCGTCCATGGTCAGAACCACCGCCAGGCTGTTGTGGGCGTTGAGCGACCGGGGATCGGTCTTGACCCACTGCCGGCAAAAGGTCTCGTAGTCTCGATAGTAGGCGCCCCGGGTGACGGTCTGGGCGCTCAGCAACAGCAGCAGCGCCACGGCCAAGCCGGTCCAAAGCTTGGGACTTCCATCCTTCTCGCGGTTGGAGAGAACCCGGGCCAGCAGAAATAGCGGGCCCAGAGCGGCCAGAAACACGTAGCGCTCGGCAAAGGGGGCCTCCTGGTCCAACAGATTGGCCGTGGGCAGCAGGGTCAGAACGAACCAGCCCAGCCAGAACCAGGTCAGGGTCCGAACCGCGGGCCAGGACCGCCGGAGCCACAACACCGCCCAGCCGGTGATGGCCAGGCCGATGGCCAGCCGCCAGGGGCTGAACCAGACCCGGGCCGTGGGCTCGTAAACCATCTCCCAGAAGGGGACGGTCACCACCTGCAGCGCGTAGAGGTAGGAAAGAGCGAATTGCCCCAGGTCCCCCAGGCGATACTCCCCGCCCGCAAACAGGAAGTGGCGGATGGAGAAGTAGAGGGCGCCGATGGCAGCCTCCGGCCAGTAGCGGACCGCCCAGCGGCGGAGGCTGCGGCCGGGCGGGGCCGAGGTCAGCCCCAGAACGTCGGCCAGAACGAAAACCGCCAGGGTGACCACCGCCTGCTCCTTCCCGAACAGGGCCAGAGCGAAAGCCACGGAGGCGCCCGCCCGCCACCAGGGACCGGGCCTCAGGAAGCAGTAGAGTGCCACCAGGACGAACAGGGCCGGCAGCAGCGTCTCGCGTCCCGAGGCGATGGGGTAGACGCAGGAGGAAGCCACCGGATGCAGGGCGAAGACGGCGGCTGCCAGCAAGGCCCAGCGGGGCTGCAAGCCGAAGACCGGAAGCCTGAACAGGGCGAAGACGGTGAGGGCGAGCAATCCGGCCACGCCGGCGTTGAACAGGTGAAAAGGCCCCGGCTCGTCTCCGTGGAGGGATCTCTGCAGCAGCAGCGAGGAGCGCACCACCGGCCGGTAGTAGGGCAGGCTGAGGAAGTGCCTCTCCGTCAGAATGCGCCCGAGATCCGCAAAAGAACGAAGCGGGGCGTTGGAGAGAATCACCTCGTAGTCGTCATAGAGAAACCCGTGTTCCACCGAGGGCAGGTAGACCGCTACGACCGTCGCAAAAAGCAGCAGAGGAACCCAAAGGCGCCAGCCACCGAAAGAGAATCGTGACCCAGGGAGAGAAGCCCCCGCGCGGGATTTCCGTTTCGGCTTTCGTGGTTTCTTTGCCAAGAACTACCCCCGATCGGGTGACCTCTTGAGGCCGACGAGCCGACGGCCCATTATGGTACGATTTTCACTTCTCCGGCACGTCAATCAAATGATTCAACGTCCGAGATGGTCATTGCCGCAATAGGGAGACGTTTTCCGGATGGTGTTATGCCTCTTGAAGCTGTGCCGAGCCCAGCAGCAAAATCTAGCCGGTTAGTCTAGACAGGAGAGCACAAAATGACCGACTGGTCCTTCCAAGACGCAAAAAACCGCTTCAGCGCCTTCGTCGATGCCGCCCTCGGCGGCGCGCCGCAGCGGGTGACCCGCCGGGGCAAGCCCGCCGTCGTGGTGCTGGCGGCAGACGAGTACGAGCGCCTGTGCCGTTTGGAGAAAGCGAACGCTCCAACGCTGGCTGGGTTGTTGCTGGACATCCCGCGGGATGACCGGGATTTCGACCGACAGTCGTTACCAACCCGCTCACTGGACCTGTGATGTTCCTGATTGACACCGACGTGAGGAGGAACGTTGGCATGTTGAAGCGCGTCGTTCACCCTGGCGAGATGCTGAGAGACGAGCTGGCCGAGTTTGGCGTGAGCCCTACGGCATTCGCCCGTCAGATAGATGTGCCACCCAACCAGGTAAGTCAAGTCATCGCCGGAAAGCGTTCCGTAACCGGCGATACCGCGCTACGGTTCGGGCACTGGTTCGGGGTAGACCCCCAATTCTGGCTGAACCTCCAGACACAGTTCGACCTCGCCGTCGCTCAGCAACGGGCCGCCGCTGCCGCGCGTGAACTGCCCACGGCGTCCGCGGGCAGGTAGCACCAGGGAGACGTCAATATTTCAGCGGTTTGCCGCACCGCCGGAGGAAGAGTTTGAGAAATGAGCGATCTTTGCCCAACACTCGCCTCCCTGATCGAGATAGGCTTCGAGCGCCGCAAGCCTCGAGTGGGAATGGAAACCGTCGGCTTCAAGTTCAATGTTCTCGACTTGGTAGCCTCGCACGGGATTAATAGGAACTTCCGGACCGTGGTCCTCCTCGGTGGCATCCTCCAAACAAAGCGCACTCTTGGTCTTGTCGATTCTGAGATTCCTCCGGATCTTGGAACTGCCCGGGAGGCTGCGGCCTGGATAAGCTATGCCCTTAAGTCACATCGGTCGGACCTGGAGCCCCTGCCGGCTTGGTTCGTGGAAGGAGAGCTTCACTGGGGCCTCATCCCGTTTGTGCGGCATATGCGAGAATACGAGGCTCGACCACGATGTTACGTCGACCGCGAGTATGCGCGTACTCTTAGGCGTAAGCTACGTGCAGCACTCTCGGACATCTCTAAAGACACTGAGATGAGTTTCAGTTTTGACGGCCGTGTCCTTAGCATCACCCTGAGCGGCACCGTGTATGAGGTCATCGCATCAGGAACAAATTGGACTTCCGCCTATAGCGTCATGGTAGGTCATGGGACGGCGTTGCCCACCCGATTTACCTCCTCGGCGGTCGAAGTGAGCGTGTTTGAGGGCGTGCTGACCTTCGGCAATATTCGCCTGAAGCCGTGTAAGGCAACAACCTGAAATTCTCCAAAGGCAGGGTCCAATACGCCAACCCCACTCGGCTGGAGGTCCTGGGCTGACCTGCGGCCCATGGCACCGACATCTCCTACTGACGACGCGTCGATAGCCTGAGGAAAAGGAGACCATGGCAAGAGTACAACCGGGAAAACCACGCTCCCCCCAAGGCGCAAAGCCCGGCGGCAACGGCGCTACAACGGGCTATGAGGCTGACCTATGGCGCATGGCGGACGCCTTGCGAGGCAGCATGGACGCGGCCGAGTACAAGCACGTCGTCCTGGGCCTCATCTTCCTGAAATACATCTCAGACGCCTTTGAGGAGCGCCATGCGACCGTTCTATCCGAATGGGGCACCGAAGCCGCCGAGGATCGCGACGAATACATCGCCGAGAACATCTTCTGGGTGCCGCAGGAATCCCGCTGGGCGAATCTGAAGGCCCAGGCGCGTCAGCCCACCGTCGGCCAGCTCGTCGACGGCGCCATGGCCGACATCGAGCGCGACAACCCGACGCTCAAGGACGTGCTGCCCAAGGACTACGCTCGCCCTGCCCTCGACAAGCAGCGGCTCGGCCAACTCATCGACCTCATCAGCAACATCCGGGTGGGTGACCGGGAAGCCCGATCCAAGGATGTGCTCGGCCGGGTCTACGAATACTTCCTGTCCCAGTTCGCCAGCGCCGAGGGCAAGAAGGGCGGCGAGTTCTACACCCCGCGCTGCGTGGTCAAGCTGCTGGTCGAGATGCTGGAGCCTTATCGAGGACGTGTGTACGACCCCTGTTGCGGTTCCTCCGGCATGTTCGTGCAGTCGATGGAGTTCATCCCGGCTCACGCCAGCGGCAACGGCAACGGCGGACAAGCCAGATCCGACATCTCCATCTACGGCCAGGAATCCAACTACACCACCTGGCGGCTGGCCAAAATGAATCTGGCCATTCGCGGCATCGAGGGCCAGATCGCCAACGGCGACAGCTTCCACAACGACCGCCATCCCGACCTCAAGGCCGACTTCATCCTGGCCAATCCGCCCTTCAACGTCTCCGACTGGGGCGGCGAGCGGCTCACCCAGGACCAGCGCTGGCAATACGGCGTTCCGCCCAAGGGCAACGCCAACTTCGCCTGGGTGCAGCACATGGTCTACCACCTCTCGCCCGCCGGCGCGGCCGGCTTCGTGCTCGCTAACGGCTCCATGTCGTCAAGCCAGTCGAATGAGGGAAACATCCGCCGGTCGCTGATCGAGGCTAACCTGGTGGACTGCATGGTCGCCCTGCCGGGCCAACTCTTCTACTCCACCCAGATCCCCGCCTGCCTCTGGTTTCTGGCCCGTCGACGCGAGCGGAGTGGCGAGATCCTGTTCATTGATGGCCGCAAGCTGGGACGCATGGTGGATCGCACCCACCGCGAGCTAACCGACGAGGACATTGCCCGCATCGCCGACACCTACCACGCCTGGCGCAACCGTGCTTCCGCCACTTCGAAGGGAGAGGAACGGGGTGAGGGTGCCACTGGCGAGTACGCAGACATCCCCGGTTTCTGCAAGAGCGCCACCCTGGAGGAGGTGCGCAAGCAAGGCCACGTGCTCACCCCCGGCCGCTACGTCGGAGCGGAGATTCAGGAGGACGACGGCGAGCCGTTCGAAGACAAGATGAAGCGTCTGACGGCCCAATGGCGCAAGCAGCAGGCCGAGGCTGCGAAGCTGGATGCGGCCATTGAGAAAAACCTCAAGCAGTTGGGTTTTGGGAATGGTGAGGGAATATGAACATCAACACGGAGTTCCTCAGGCGCTGCCTCGATACGTTGGAGCGCGCACTGAATGAACTCAAGCGCAGCGATCCGGATGACATTACCTACGACATCTATCGCGCGGCCTGCGTCAAGGAGTTTGAAATTGTGCTCGAGCAGAGCGGCAAGTTGCTGAAGAAGCGTCTTGGCGCCTATTTCGCCAGCAACCGCCAGGCAGACCGCCTTGTTTTCAAGGACCTGTTCCGGCACGCGGCCAAGCACGACCTGATCGACCTGGACACGTGCGAGCGCTGGTTGAAGTACCGCGACAATCGCAACAATACCGCCCACAATTACGGCAAGGACTTTGCCGAATCCACCTTGGAGCTGTTACCAACCTTTCTTGCCGATGCCAGGGCCTTGGCCGAGGTGATCGAAGAGGCGGAAGATGACTGAGCGGCTCCATCTATTGCTGAGGCACCGCCAGCAGATCGAGGTTCTGCTGCGCCGGCATTTGCCCGGTGTGGAGGTGTGGGCTTATGGCAGCCGCGTCAGTGGCCGAAGCCATGAAGGCAGCGACCTGGATCTCGTTTTACGCGGCTCCGGCCTCGCCAAGATTGAACTCTCACGGCTAGCAGACTTTGAGGAGGCGCTACGTGAGTCCGCCATTCCATTCCTGGTGGAGGCACGCGACTGGGCGCGCCTGCCACAAAGCTTCCACCGCGAAATCGAACGCGACCATGTAGTGTTGGTGGGGGGAGAGGATTAGGGAATGGCAAGTGAGTGGCCGATTATGTCGCTTCGCGAGGCGGGTGTTTCACTGATCGACTGCGAGCACCGTACTCCACCGGCTTCAGAACGCGGGTATCCCTACGTCGCTATCCCGCAGGTCAAGGACGGCCGAATCAATCTAAATGGTGTTCGCCGCATCACACGCAAACACTTTGATGAATGGACGCGAAAAGCCCATCCTGAACCCTTCGATGTCGTTCTCTCTCGACGGTGCAATCCTGGAGAGACCGGATTTGTGCCGAGGGGTCTCCAATTCGCGCTGGGTCAGAATCTGGTCTTGCTCCGATCTGATGGGACAAAGATCTTCAAGCCTTTTTTGCGTTGGCTTGTGCGGGGTCCTCAATGGTGGGAGCAAGTTGGCATGTATATCAACGTTGGAGCCGTCTTCGACAGTTTGAAATGCGCTGACATTCCAGGTTTTGGTCTGCCAGTGCCACCTCTCCCGGAACAACGGGCCATCGCACACATCCTGGGCACCCTGGACAACAAGATCGAGCTGAATCGCCAGATGAACCAGACGCTGGAGGAAATGGCGCGGGCACTGTTCAAATCCTGGTTTGTCGAATTCGACCCCGTCCACGCCAAAGCCACCCTCAAAGATCACGCTACCACCCTACCTCAAGCGGGGAGCGATTGGAGCGTCGACCGAGCTCGTGCTTATCTCGACGGGATGGACCCGGACATAGCGGCCCTGTTCCCGGACAGCTTGGTGGACTCTGCACTCGGACCGATTCCGGAAGGGTGGGAGGTGAGGGCGTTGGGGGAGTGTTTCGAAGTAGAAAGGGGATTGTCCTACAAGGGTTCGGCGCTCTCGTCTTTCGGTGTACCGATGCACAACCTTAACTCCATCTTTGAAGGTGGAGGCTACAAGAACGACGGCATCAAGTACTACCGTGGCGACTATCGACCCCGGCATGTTGTACAACCTGGGGATGTGATAGTTGCCAACACGGAGCAAGGCCATGACCGGATGCTGATTGGCTTTGCGGCAATCGTGCCGAAGTGCTTTGGCGACAATGGCTTGTTCAGTCATCACATATATAGAGTGCGGACTAAGAGTTCGTTCGCTTTCGCGCCTGACTTTGTCTGCCGATTACTGAACACACAGGCTATTCACGACACGGTGAGCGGATATGCGACAGGCACCACGGTTAACATGCTGCCGGTCGATGCGCTGAGGATTCCGCGTTTTGTGGCACCGTTGGCTCAGGTTGTGACTACGTTCAGCACAATTGCTGAGGAGGCCCGCGTCAGACAGGAGGCGTTCATTGCAGAATCCCGCACCCTCGCCATCGTGCGTGACACGCTGCTGCCCAAGCTTATTTCCGGGAAAATGCGAGTGAAGGACGAATTTCGGCACTAATGGAGACAAGCTCATGCCAGAAGGCGACGATCTATCTGTACTAAACGACGATCCGTTCAAGCAAGCCGTATCGCAATTCGAAGAGCTTCTTGTTCAAAGTAGACCAGCGTTTCTGCTTGGGGCAGGTTGCAGCAAATGTGTAGGGATTCCTCTGGCTGGTGAACTGACAAGTCACGTACTAAGGAAAGGAACACTCGATGAGGATAGCAAGATCATTTTGGAATCAATAGAGAATCAGTTTTGCGGTGCAGGATACGCCCAAATAGAAGATTACCTTAGCGAGCTAATTGACCTCTTGGCTATCGCAGAGCGACGCAGGGTTCGCGGTGCGACTCGACAAATTGTTTCAATCGGAGACAGGGAATACGTTGCCGAAGAACTGCGAAACGCAGTCGAGCAAATCAAACAAGCCATCGCTTCTGCCATTGAATCAGGCAAGATCTCGATAGAAACACATCGCAACTTTGTTGCCGCCGTTCATCGGCCTGTTCGAGTTGGTAAACAACTTCAAGCCGGCGACTCAGTGGATTACCTCATACTGAACTATGACACCATCATTGAGGATGCGTTAGCACTGGAAAAAATTTCATATTCAGACGGTATAGAGGGAGGGGTCACAGGTTGGTGGAATCCCCAAACTTTTGATCGTGAGGGATTGGAGGCGCGAGTGTTTAAACTTCATGGATCGATCAACTGGTATGAAGAGCCAGGTGATCCATTGCCACGTCGGGTGAGCCCGAACATCAAACTTCGAGGTAATGACCGACACAAAATTCTTATCTGGCCTGCTTCTACCAAGTATCGCGAAACACAACTGGAGCCATTCGCGCAACTCGCCGACCGGGCTCGTGGTGCAATGAGGCCCGAACTCGGCCGTCAGCGTGCGCTAGTTATATGTGGATACTCTTTTCGGGACGAACATATCAACAAAGAGTTAGAGAGAGCACTGCAGGAGTCCAAGGACAAATTAACCGTGGTCGCATTCACCCATGAGGACGAGCTAACCGGGGTACTACAGGCTTGGAACGAGAACGAGACACTTCGAGAGCAGGTGTTGATTTTTGGAAACCGAGGCTTTTTTCACGGAGAGACCAAGGAGTCTTCGGATAAAGATCTCCCATGGTGGAAGTTCGAGAACATCACTCGGATACTAAAGGGGGAACGATGAATATTCTGGAACGCAATCCTGGCGAGCCAATTGAAAATTTGGGAATTGGCAAAATTATCGAGGTAGACGGGTTGCGTGTGATTGCTGAGCTAGACCCTAATTTAACCGAGTTGTCTCGTGTGCACGCGGGTGAGGTGTACCCCATCGGACAATTCGGATCGATCATTCGGATTCATTTTGGCCGACGAATTATCTATGCGCTCGTGGGCCGGCTCCGCATGAAAGCCGATTACGAGTTGGAGCGTGGTGTCGTTCCACATGCATCGTCAGACGAGCGCGTCATTGAAGCTGATCTTTTTGGAGAGGGTGAATGGGAGACCGACGATTCTGAAGGTTGGAAATTGCAGTTCGAACGCGGCGTGGCAACCTATCCGCTGCCACAGCAGACTGTATACCTCACTCCAAAATCAGAGCTTCGGTTCATCTACGGGCACACCACTGGCGCGGTCCTTGTACTAGGCGAACACGTGGGGTCTGGAGGAGCGACTTGCTACGCCGACATGAACGAACTACTTGGTAAGCACACAGCAATTCTAGGGTCGACGGGTGCTGGAAAGTCGGGTGCTGTCGCGGCAATTATCCATAGCATCCTTGAGAGGGGAGTGGCGGCCACTTACGAACAGTGGAAGCCACAGATCCTAATACTGGATCCACACAATGAATACGGAAACGCGTTCCAGGAGCATATGAGACTCTCGACTGATGAAGGCAGTCTTTCACTACCATATTGGTTATTGAACCTTGATGAAACGATTGGTCTGCTAATCGGTAAGAGCGAGTACGTTGCGACCTCTCAGGCAAATATCGTAAAGAACGCTTTGCTTGAAGCACGCAAGAAGTCTGCTGCGACTCTAAACTTAGACACCGATAAACTGACCGTCGATTCTCCGGTTCCCTATGTCCTTGGTGACCCTTCGGGATTGGATGAATTCGGCAAAGTAAACGGAGACCTGTATGAAATCGGGTTTGTTGGAGCGGTCAATGCACAGAGACCAAACGATAGAAACAAGAAAAACCATGAAGATTGCAATAAAGTCCTGAGAAAACTTGAATCGCTTACAAAGGACGACCGTATTTCGTTCATGATGAAGCCTTGGGATGAAGCAGGGGATCCAATGCCAGATGTGTTGGCGCAGATTACGGGTGGCGATAGTACTGTACGAGTTGTTGATCTTTCTGGCGTGCCAAACGAGATTGCTGGAACCGCAAGCGCAGCGATTGCGCGGACTCTATTCTCTTTGAAGACTTGGCAGAACGCTGAGGAACGGGAAGCGAGTCCCGTTTTGCTCGTTTGCGAGGAAGCCCATCGCTACGTGCCAAATCGCGGTGAGGCGCAGTATGAAGCAGCCCAAGGTGCCATTCGACGCATTGCAAAGGAGGGCCGCAAATATGGAGTTGGGTTATTTCTTGTCTCCCAACGGCCTAGTGAGGTCGAACCGACTGTGCTATCGCAATGCAACTCATGGATCGTGCTTCGCATAACTAACGAATCCGACAGAAATCACGTTCGCGGCGTTCTTCCAGACTCAATGGAAGGACTAACCAAGATGCTCTCCGGATTGCGACGTCGAGAGGCGATTTTTGTAGGTCAAGCCGCGACTTTGCCATCGCGAATGATGATTCGACACCTTTCCGAGAACCAGCTTCCAAAGTCAAACGATATTGACTTTGATCAGGGCTGGCAAAACGACGCGCTGTCGGCTGAACAACTTGACAGCGTTGCCAGGCGCTGGCGTTATCAGAAGCGATCATAGAGGGGTTCATTACCGATGATTACGGTACGACCAGTGGTAGAACAACGAACATGGCAATCAGACGGTTGGGCCAGTGGCTCATAGAGAACCTGCCGTGCGCAACGAATCTGGAGGCGCCGGAGCGAAGCTGCCATTGCCCGATTCCCTTCATTGACGAAACAGGCGAATGATCACCCTCACCGAATCCGATGTTGAACAGGCAGCCCTCGGCTCGCAGGCAGCCTGCGGCCCCGACATCATTTGGCATCGGTCGGCGTTGAGCATCGAGCTGAAGGAATCGCCGCATGACAATCAGCCAGCAGGAGTTTGAAGTCATTCTGGCGGATGACACCAAGGAAATCGCTCAAGACTTGACTTGGGCTGAAGACGAAGATCACTCCCCGGCCAGGGAGTTCAGGGCTGCCGTTGCATCGGAGCACGGCTATCCGCTGTTCGTGGTTGGCCGCTACAATTATCGATCGGGGACTCTATCTTACGCCCTCATCCATCGTCGTGCCGGTCGGATCTATGCGCTTGACCTCGGAGCCGATCATCACAACCCCGATTGCAATCGCCTGGGCGAAAAGCACAAGCATCGCTGGGCGGAAGGCTTTCGCGATAAGCAGGCCTACGTGCCCGAGGACATCACGCAGCCTTGGCATCAACCTATAGAGGTGTGGGATCAGTTCTGCGCGGAGGCGAGAATTCGTCATACGGGCACGATGAATCCTCCGGTCATCCAAGAGGAGTTCAGCTATGAGTAACGATGAACTGTGTTCAGCGATTGGCGAGTCGCTCCCGACCCTCTTTGAATGCACACCTGCTCCGCGAGAGGGTGTACGTGTGCGCACACCGCTAATGTACCCGGACGGGGGCATGGTGGATGTGTTCGTATCGGAGCAAAGTGGGAGCTACAGCGTCACCGATTTCGGGGAAACGCTGGGCTGGCTGCGGATGCAATCCGTGAGCACTCGGCGATCCCCCAAGCAGAATCGCATGGTGGAGGATACCTGCCAGACCCTGGGCGTGGAACTGCACCGCGGCCAGCTCATGCTGCGAGCCGGCGCGGCTGACGGACTCGGGGAGGCGGTGCTGCGTCTCGCTCAGGCTGCCGTGCGCGTCTCTGACTTGTGGTTTACGTTGCGCACCCGAGCGGTTGAAACGGTGGCGGACGAGGTGAACGATTGGCTTGTCGAAAAGGAGATATCCTTTGATCGGGCCGTACGGCAGCACGGGAGATCGGGGCAGAGCTGGACGGTCGACTACCAGACCCGTACCGATGATCGAACTTCGTTCATTTTCTTGCTGAGCACCGGTTCTCGCGGCGCGGCGCGGCGCATTGCGGAACACGTCCTGGCGGGATGTGTTGATCTGAGTCACCTTAAGGTCGGCCAATCCCATCTGGCGTTTGTTTCTCTCTTCGACGATACGGAAGACGTTTGGAGAGAAGAGGATTTCAGCCTGGTGGAGCAGCAGTCGCAGGTAGCCCGCTGGTCTCGGCCGGATGAATTCGAACGAATCCTGCTGGCAGCGTGACAGCAAACCCTTGATCCCACTCCGCCACCGCCTCGGCGCCGTGACCACCCTCATTGGACCCGATGCTTTTTGAACCCTCTACCCGCTCGTGAGTAGAGGTCGGTTATAGTCCACAGTGGACCATTTTCTCCGCGCAGGAGAATGACCCTGAACAAGACGACACCCAACCGCGTCTGGACCGTCGCTGAGGCCAAGGCCCGTCTTTCCGAGGTGCTGAGCCTGGCCGAGGAAGAGGGACCTCAGCACATCGGCATTCGGAAGCCGTTCGTCATGGTGCCCGCGGCGGTGTGGGAGGAGAAAACGCGGCCCCGCAAGCCTCTCGGCCAGTGGCTCATAGAGAACATGCCACGCGGCACGAATCTGGAGGCTCTGGAGCGAAGCTCACATCGTCCGATTCCCTTCATTGACGAAACAGGCTAATGACCACCCTCACCGAATCCGACGTCGAGCAGGTCGCCCTTGAGTGGCTGGCGAGTGTCGGCTGGAAGGTGGCTCACGGACCCGACATCGCTCCCGATACGCCAGGTGCACGGCGGACCGACTACAGTGAGGTGGTGCTGGCCCAGAGCCTGCGCGATGCCTTGGCTGGGTTGAACCCGAACCTTCCCTCTGACGCGTTGGAGGATGCCTTTCGCAAGTTGATCCGACCGGAGGGGGCCACCCTGGAGACCCGTAACCGGGCCTTTCACCGGATGCTGGTGGAGGGCGTGACGGTGGAATTCCGGGCGAGCGACGGCGCCATTCGCGGTGCGCAGGTACAGGTCATCGACTTCCACGAACCAGTCCGCAACGACTGGCTGGCGGTCAACCAGTTCAGCGTCACCGAGAACCAACACACCCGCCGGCCTGACGTGGTGCTGTTCGTGAACGGCCTGCCGCTGGGCATCATCGAGCTGAAGAACCCGGCCGATGAGGACGCCACCCTCTGGACGGCCTGGCAGCAACTTCAGACCTACAAGGCGGAACTGCCCACCCTGTTCTCCATGAACGAGATGCTCATGGTGTCCGACGGGGTCCAGGCCCGCGTGGGCACCCTCACGGCCGGGAGAGAGTGGTTCAAGCCCTGGCGCACCATCAGCGGGGAGACGCTGGCAGGAGCCCATCTGACCGAGCTGCAGGTGATGCTGGAAGGTATCTGCGAACCGGAGCGATTTCTTCCGCTGGTCCGCCACTTCATCGTGTTCGAGGACGACGGCGGCGGTTCGCTGGTCAAGAAGATGGCAGGCTATCACCAGTTCCACGCGGTACAGGTGGCGGTCGCCGAAACCCTGCGTGCGGCCGAGCTGCAGAGTTCCGAAGAGCACGGGCTCTACCAGGCAGGCCGCCGGCCCGGCGGCGACGCCGGTGACCGCCGCATCGGGGTGGTCTGGCACACCCAGGGTTCCGGCAAGAGCCTGACCATGGCCTTCTACGCCGGGCGCATCATCCGCGAGACGGCCATGCAGAATCCGACCGTGGTGGTGTTGACCGACCGCAACGACCTGGATGACCAGCTCTTCGGCACCTTCTCCCGTTGCCGGGACCTGTTGCGCCAGCCGCCGGCGCAGGCCGAGAGCCGGGCCGACCTGCGCGGCAGGCTCTCGGTGGCTGCCGGAGGGGTGGTGTTCACCACCATCCAGAAATTCTTCCCCGAGGAGAAGGGCGACACCTTCCCGGCGCTCTCCCAGCGCCGCAACATCGTGGTCATTGCGGATGAGGCCCATCGCAGTCAGTACGACTTCACCGACGGCTTCGCCCGCCACATGCGCGACGCGCTGCCCCACGCCTCCTTCGTCGGCTTCACCGGGACGCCCATCGAACTGCAGGACGCCAACACCCGCGCCGTCTTCGGAGACTACATCAGCATCTATGACATCCAGCGCGCGGTCCAGGACAAGGCTACCGTACCCATCTACTACGAGAGCCGCCTGGCCAAGCTGGCCCTGGACGAGAAGGAGAAGCCGACCATCGATCCACGGTTCGAGGAGGCCACCGAGAGCGAGGAGGTGGAGCGCAAGGAGAGGCTCAAGACCAAGTGGGCGCAACTGGAGGCCATTGTCGGCGCCGAGAAACGCCTGAAGCTGGTGGCCCGGGACATCGTCGCCCACTTCGAGCAGCGCCTGGAAGCCCTGGAGGGCAAGGCCATGGTCGTCTGCATGAGCCGGCGCATCTGCATCGAGCTCTATCGCGAACTGGAGCGCCTCCGCCCCGATTGGCATCACGCGGAAGACGACAAGGGATGCCTCAAGGTGGTGATGACCGGCTCCGCCACCGATCCTGAAGACTGGCAGCCGCATATTCGCAACAAGCCCAGGCGGGAAGGGCTGGCCAAGCGCTTCCGGAAAGCTGCTGACCCGCTACGGATCGTATTGGTGCGCGACATGTGGCTGACCGGCTTCGACGCCCCCAGCCTGCACACCATGTACGTGGACAAGCCCATGCGAGGCCACGGACTGATGCAGGCCATTGCCCGCGTCAACCGGGTGTTCAAGGACAAGCCGGGGGGCCTGGTGGTCGACTATCTGGGCCTTGCCCACGAACTGAAACGCGCGCTGGCAACCTACACCGAGAGCGGCGGCACCGGCAAGACGGCCCTCGATCAGTCGGAAGCGGTGGCGGTGATGCTGGAGAAGTACGAGGTCTGTCTCGGCCTGTACCACGGCTTCGACTGGTCCAGGTGGGCCACCGGCACTCCGGCGGAACGGCTGGGGCTGCTGCCCCCTGCCCAGGAGCACATCCTGGCCCAGGAGAACGGCAAGGAGCGCTGCCTGCGGGCGGTGCGCGAACTTTCCCAGGCCTTCGCACTCGCCGTGCCCCATGAGGACGCGCTGCGCATCCGCGACGACGTAGCTTTCTTCCAGGCCGTCCAATCGGTGCTGGCCAAGCGCACATTACCGGAAGTGCGTAAGCAGGAGGAGCTGGACCATGCGGTGCGCCAGATTGTCTCGCGGGCGGTGGCCTCGGAAGGCGTCGTCGACATCTTCGCCGCCGCCGGGCTGAAGAAACCCGACATCTCCATCCTCTCCGATGAGTTTCTGGCGGAGGTACGGGGGATGCCGCGGCGCAACCTGGCGGTGGAGCTGTTGCAGAAGCTGCTGAAGGGTGAACTGGCTGCTCGCCGCCGCAAGAATGTGGTCCAGGCGCGCTCGTTCGCGGAGATGCTGGAACAGACCCTTCGCCGCTATCAGAACCGTGCTATCGAGGCCGCGCAGGTGATCGAAGAGCTGATCCGGCTTGCCCGGGAGATGCGCGAAGCCGCCGCCCGGGGAGATGGACTCGGACTGTCGGAAGAGGAACTCGCCTTCTACGACGCCCTGGAGACCAACGACAGCGCGGTCCAGGTCCTTGGCGACGAGACCCTGCGCGACATCGCCCGCGAGCTGGTCGAAACCGTGCGGGGCAACGTCACCATCGACTGGACGCTACGCGAGAACATCCGCGCCAACCTTCGCCGTCTGGTCAAGCGCATTCTGCGCAAGCACGGCTACCCGCCCGACAAGCAGGAGAAGGCGACCTGCATCGTCCTGGAACAGGCCGAGGTCCTGTCGGAGGGATGGGCTGTGGTGGGTGGATCCTTCGAGGAGGAAACTTCAGATCGTTTTTAAAGACGAACAACAAGTGGACACCAATGGACACGAAGACCGATGGACTTGCTTCAATGACCAAGGGTGTCCGTATGCTTCTGCGATATCGTGACCTTGGTATCACGACGTCATGGGAGGAAGCCCCCCGGGAGCGCGGGCGTCCCGCCCGCACAACACCGGTAAAACCTCGCCCATCTCATCCACCCGGATTGACCGGCAGGGGTGCCAGCACTCTGCTTCGGCCGAGCCCATGGCGGTTCCCGCAGGCAGGGTGGCCGGGTGCCGTATCGCAGGGAACCTGAGCGGCACGTAACGGGAGTGCATGCGGGCGGGACGCCCGCGCTCCCGGGGGTGTCGTTCCGATGGTGCGGTGGAGGCTATCCGACGGGCGCCCTTTGGGAAACTCCCGTTTGCCCGCGACCCGGCCCCCTCATCCAACCCCGGGTCGGATCATGCGAAATAGGAATTCTGGTAAGGACTACAGAACCGCCATTTCTTCCAAGAACGTTCGGACGGAGGTATCAATGACGGCGCTCTTTGGCATACTTCCGGCGTTCCTGGTTCACTACATCCAAAATCTTCGCTTCCTGGGCCGCCGACGGTTCCCGAGAGCGTACACTCACTGGCTGCAGCAAGACACTGCCTTTCGTGAATCGGGGTTCCAAGTAGTCGCTCTCTCCCGGATTCATGGCTTCCCGCACCTTGCGGGACTGCGCAATATGCCCGGCCCGCCGGACCCTCGCAAGATCCAATCCGCCTTTCCGGGATGAGGTGTCCTTGTCTTTCTTCATATCAGAATACCTTATTCGTAATTGACGATTTTCCTATTTGCTTATGCCATGAACCGGGCCATAAAGTAAACAATCCGCTCCGGGCAGTCAGATCCATTGTTCCCCCTGATCTCCATGCGGTCTCCAGGCGTGTGGCGCGCATGACGACGCGAAGAAGTCTTGCCGTCCTGCTCAGAGCGGTTTCTTGTGGTCTATTTGCTCGTTGGCATATACTCGTGATATACACCTGAACGCAGGTCCGGTGTCAGTCTGAGTTGAGGAGTTGTCATGCAAGCTACCGCCAAGCTGTTTTTCAACGGTCGCAGTCAGGCCGTTCGGATTCCCAAAGCCTATCGGTTCGAGGGTATCGATGAGGTGATTATCCGCAAGGAAGGTGACGCCTTGGTCATTGCGCCGGTTCGCAAGTCGTGGAAATCCTATGCCGACGAAGCACCTCCCGTGGGAGACGATTTCATGGCCGACCGTCCCGAGTTGATGGATAGCGGCCGAGTAGCGTTTTGATGCGATACATGCTGGATACCGATATTTGCAGCTACGTCATTCGGGCACGCGACCCCAAGCTGCTTGCAATCATGCAGGAAATGGCCGATTCAGGTGATGAATTAGTTATCTCCGCCGTTACCTATGCAGAGTTGAGATCAGGCGCCGAACGGTCGCTCAGCGCCGGAAGGTACAACCACGCCATCCGGTTGTTCTGTGACCGGCTAAACAGCGTCCTTGCCTGGGACATGGCTGCTGCGGACGAATTCGCGACTCTCCAGGGGAAGTTGTTCAGAGTCGGCAAGCCAATTGGTCGTAACGATACCATGATTGCCGCCCACGCTCTGACTCTTGGCTGCGTCCTGGTGACCAATAACCAGAAGCACTTCTCCAGGGTTCCCGGTCTTGAGACGGAGAACTGGATTGAGTAGTCCTTGTGCACGGTGTCATCGCCCCTTCGGTGGGGGTGGAGGATACATGGAAAGAAACGATGGAGTCGTGAGACTACCGAAGCCTACGGCCTTGACTCGCCGCCGCTTCCTGGGGACGGCTGGGGCCCTGGTGGGAGAGGGTGGTAAAAACA